>CALWMV010000020.1 GCA_944382125.1 uncultured Lachnospiraceae bacterium | reverse complement strand
AGGAAGCCTGGATTCAAGGTCATAACCTTTGGATGCCAGATGAATGCCAGGGACTCCGAGAAGCTTGCCGGCATACTTGAGAAGGCAGGATATACCGAGGCGGAGGACGAGCTTTCAGCGGATATTGTGATCTTCAATACCTGCACCATCAGGGAAAATGCCAATGAGCACCTTTACGGGAGGCTGGGCAGGCTAAAGCAGACCAAAAAGGCTCAACCGGGCAAGGTGGGTGGGATCTGCGGCAGCATGATGCAGGAAAAGGATGAGATAGAGAAGATCTCAAAGACCTTTCCCTATGTGGACATAATGTTCGGCACCCATAATCTCTATACCTTTCCCGAGCTTCTCTATAAGCTTTTTGAAAAGCGCAGGGGCCTTGGCATAAGCATCGGAGACAGCGGCCATGATGTGCTTGTGAGCTCTGATAAGAGCCGCACCGGACACAGCCTTGTATCGGTGTGGAAGGACAGCAGTGATATAGTTGAGGATCTGCCCACCAGCAGGAAATTCCCCTTTAAGCAGGGTGTCAATATAAGTTATGGCTGCAATAACTTCTGCTCTTACTGCATAGTTCCCTATGTGCGCGGCAGGGAAAAGAGCAGAAGGAAAGAGGATATCCTTGAGGAGATAAGAAGGCTCGGAGAGGATGGGGTAAAGGAGATCATGCTCCTCGGCCAGAATGTCAATTCCTACGGAAGGACCCTTACGGAGCCGGTGAGCTTTGCAAAGCTCCTTACGGAGGTGGACGAGCTTTGTGACAGTTTGGGGATAGAGAGGATACGCTTCATGACCTCCCATCCCAAGGATCTTTCCGATGAGCTCATAGAGGCCATGGCAGCGGGAAAACATATAATGCATCAGTTCCATCTGCCACTTCAGTCGGGCTCAGACCGGATACTTAAGCTTATGAACCGTCACTATGACAGCAAAACCTATTTTGAAAGAGCTGAAAAGCTGAGAGCTGCCATGCCTGATATATCGATAAGCACTGATATCATAGTCGGCTTCCCCGGTGAGACTGAGGAGGACTTTGAGGCAACTCTGGATATGGTAAAAAGGATGCGCTATGACGCAGCCTATACCTTCATATATTCGGAAAGGGAAGGAACACCGGCGGCTTCATTCCCTGATAAGGTGCCGGAGGAGATCATAAAAGAAAGATTCCAGAGGCTGCTTTCGGTGCAGAACAGCATTGCCGGGGAGAACTGCAGGAGACTTGAAGGACGCAGCCTTCCCGTGCTCTTTGAGGAAATAAATGAAAAGGATCCTTCACTTATAAGCGGAAGGCTTGAGAACAACAGCCTGGTGCATGTGAAGGGGGACGCTTCCCTTATAGGAAGCATAAGGGATGTAAGGCTCATAAAGGCTCACAGCTTTTATTATACCGGTGAGCTCTGCGGCTGAGCCGGAGCTTTGGAGAATAAGATGGCGGAAAAGAAAATGTCGCCGATGATGGCGCATTATCTGGAGACAAAAAAACAATACCCGGACTGCATACTGTTTTACCGTCTCGGAGATTTTTACGAGATGTTTTTTGACGATGCCAGACTTGCGGCAGAGGAGCTGGAGCTGGTGCTTACGGGCAAAGACTGCGGCATGGAGGAGAGGGCTCCGATGTGCGGCATCCCCTTCCATGCGGCCGAGACCTATATAACCAGACTGGTAAAGAAGGGCTATAAGGTAGCCATAGCTGAGCAGACCGAGGACCCGAAGACCGCCAAGGGGCTTGTAAGGCGTGAGGTCATAAGGGTCGTGACTCCCGGCACCATCATAGCCAGTGAGGCCCTGGATGATGGAAAAAACAACTTCCTTGTGTGCATAGCCTATGTCTGCGGAGCCTACGGGCTTTCGGCCATAGACATAGGTACGGGGGATTATTTTGCGGCAGAGACCGAGGATATGAAATATCTCAGTGACTTTGTGACCCATTTTGCTCCTTCGGAGATAATCTGCAATGATGAACTTTTTGTTTCCGGGGTGGACATAGATGCCCTTAAGGAAAGGAATCACAGCATCCTCAATTCCATGCCAAGGGATTACTTTGACGAGGACGAGGACAGAAAGCTCATAGAAAAGCATTTTCATGCTGCGGCCGAGGGACTTGGGATAGCGGATCTTCCTGCGGGGATGATAGCTGCAGGCGCCGTGCTCAGATATGTATATGATACCCAGTTTTCCACCGTCAGCTATATAACGGACATAAAGCTATATGATATCTCAGAGCATATGATCCTAGATACGGCTACGCTCCGAAACCTTGAGCTTCTTGAGACCCTCCGGGAAAAAGAAAAGAAGGGAAGCCTCCTCTATGTGCTGGATAAGACTAAAACAGCCATGGGAGCGAGGCTCCTTCGATCCTTCATAGCCGAGCCCCTGATAAAGAGGGAGGCCATAGAGGAGAGACTGGATGCGGTATCAGAGCTTTGCGAGCGCTTCATAGACAGGGAGGAGATATCCGAATACCTGAGGCCGGTCTATGATCTTGACAGACTCCTTTCCAGGATAAGCTCAGTGAGCGCCAATCCCAGAGACCTGCTCATGTTCCTTCAGTCCATATCCATGGTGCCCCATATAAAGGGCCTGCTTTCCACATTTTCATCAAAGCTCCTACGTACCGTTACGGAGGGACTGGATGAGCTTCCAGAGATAGAGAGCCTCCTTTCTTCTTCGATAGATGAGGAAGCCCCTGTCTCGGTAAGGGACGGAGGCATCATAAAGGAGGGCTACGATAAGGAAGCCGACAGACTGAGATATGCAAAACTCCACGGCAAGGAGCTGCTTCTTAAGATGGAGCAGGAGGAGAGGGAAAAGAGCGGCATAAGGACCCTCAAGATCAGATATAACAAGGTCTTCGGCTACTCCATAGAGGTCTCAAACAGCTTTAAGGATCAGGTGCCGGAGCATTACCGCAGGCGCCAGACCCTGGCAAATGGAGAGCGTTATACCACGGACGAACTGGAGAAGCTGGAGGAGGAGCTTACCTCAGCGGAGGAAAAGCTCAAGGCCCTGGAATTTGAGCTCTTCAACGGGATCAGGGAAAAGGTGGCAGCTGAGGCAGAACGTATACACCGGCTCTCAGGAGCCCTGGCTCTGCTGGATGCCCTGTGCTCCCTGTCCCTTGTGGCCCAGAGAAATAACTTTGTGCGTCCATCCATCAATGAAGACGGTATCATAAATATCAGGGACGGAAGACATCCCGTGGTGGAGCTGATGCTTGGAAGCTCCTCCTTCATACCCAATGATACCTATCTGGATGAGAAGGAGCACAGCCTCAATATCATCACAGGTCCCAACATGGCCGGCAAATCGACCTATATGAGACAGGTGGCCCTCATAGTGCTGATGGCCCAGATAGGCTCCTTCGTGCCTGCAAAGAAGGCCGACATAAGCATATGCGACAGGATATTTACAAGGGTCGGAGCCTCGGATGATCTGGCCAGCGGCCAGTCCACCTTCATGGTGGAGATGACGGAGGTCGCCAATATACTGAGAAATGCCACAAAAAAGAGCCTGCTCATACTGGACGAGATAGGAAGGGGCACATCGACCTTTGATGGCCTTTCCATAGCCTGGGCAGTGACCGAGTATATCAGCAACAAAGAAAAGCTGGGAGCGAAGACCCTTTTTGCCACTCATTATCATGAGCTTACCGAGTTGGAGGGAAAGCTTCCCGGAGTGCACAACTACTGCATAGCAGTTAAGGAAAATGATGAAGGTCTTGTATTCCTGAGGAAGATAGTGCCGGGCGGAGCGGATAAATCCTACGGCGTGGCGGTGGCAAGGCTTGCGGGAGTGCCTGAGGAAGTGACCGAGAGGGCAGACGAGATATCCGAGGAGCTCAGCCGGGCAGACATAACCAAGGCGGCAAAGCGGCTCAATGCCGCAGGCGGTCCGGGCAGTGAAAAGAAGCAGGAAAAGGGCATAAGGGTGAGCCTTACCAGGGATGAATACAGGATCCAGAAGGAGGTCATCTCTGAGCTTCGGAACAGGGATGTATCAAAGCTCACGCCCATAGAGGCTCTGCTGATGATAGATGAGCTTCAGAAAAAGCTTGCGGGGAGAGAAGATTGATACGGCTTTTAAGCAAGGAGACCATAGATAAGATAGCAGCCGGAGAAGTCATAGAGCGGCCGGAAAGCGTTGTAAAAGAGCTGCTGGACAATGCCATAGACAGCGGTGCCGACAAGATCAGCGTGGAGATAAGAGGCGGCGGGACCGAGCTCATAAGGGTCACCGACAATGGCTGCGGCATAGAAGGCGGGGAGATAAGGACTGCCTTCTTAAGGCATGCCACCTCAAAGCTTCAGTCTGCTGAGGATTTAAGGCATATAAGGACCATGGGGTTTCGCGGAGAGGCCCTGGCATCCATAAGTGCAGTCTCGAGGACTGAGCTCATAAGCCGGACAAGGGAGTCTATCTCAGGCTTCCGCTATGAGATGGCGGGAGGAGAGGAAAAGGAGTTCTCCGAGATCGGAGCTCCTGAAGGCACTACCGTGGTTGTAAGGGACCTTTTTTATAATGTCCCGGCCAGGAAGGAGTTCCTGCGCTCTGCAGCCTCTGAGGGAGCCGCAGTCACGGACATGACAGAAAAGGCGGCCCTCTGCCATCCGGAGATCGCATTTACATATATCATGGACCGAAGGACGGTATTTGCCACTCCCGGGAGCGGAAAGCCACTGGAGGTCATATATAAGATCTACGGAAGAGACATCAGCATGAATCTTCTGGAGCTTGACTTTGCCGTCCCGGAAACAGGGATAAGGCTTCACGGCCTCATAGGAAAGCCTGTGATCTCAAGGGCCAGAAGGGATATGGAGATATACTTCGTAAACGGAAGATATATCAGATCCAGGGTCATTGAAAGGGCAATAGAGGAGGGCTACGGCGGGCATATGATGCAGCATCGCTTCCCCTTTGTCCTGCTCTATATAGATATGGATCCGGAACTTACCGATGTCAATGTCCATCCGAAGAAGATGGAGGTGCGTTTTTCCGATGAGGCCTCGGTCTTTGAGGCAGTAAGCTCAGGTATAAGGAAAAGGCTCAGAGAGGAAGAGCTCATAATTGAGGCAGGGGCCGAAAGGGAAGAAAAAAGGAAGAAGGAGGGATCAGCACCGGCGCTCAGCAATATAAGCGGAGCTTCAGGTCCGGTGAGCCGTGCGGAGCCCTTTGAGGAGAGAAAGCAGCAGTTCATGTTCCGGGAGGAGGAAGCCTTCCCGAAAAATGGCAGGCAGAGCTTCATGTTCATGGAAGCCGCACCGGATCAGGCAGCAGCAGAACAGGTACCGGAAGGACAAAGCCTGACAGAGCGGAGCCTGGCAGGACAGAGCTCATCAGGACAGAACCTGGCAGCACAGGATCAGGCAGGAAAGAAGCCTGCGGAGCCTTCCAAAGATGAGAGGCGGCCCGTGTTTCCGGACGATGGCCCTGTGGAGCAGCTGGAGCTTCCGAAGGAAGTATTTTTATCTGAAAAGGCATATCCTCAGTTTCGGATGATCGGCCAGGTCTTCGGGACCTACTGGATCATAGAATACGACGGATATATGTATATGATCGACCAGCACGCCGCCCATGAAAAGGTCAATTATGAGCGCCTCATGGAGCGTGTGAGGAACAGGAAGGCCGCTTCCCAGTATATCTATCCTCCCATAATGATGAGCCTTTCCGCAGCAGAGGCGGAGGCCGTGGAAAATAGCATGGAGGTATTTGCAGAGTTGGGCTATGAGATAGAGGAGGCCGGAGGAAGGGAGATAATAGTGAGGGCAGTGCCCTCGGATCTTCCGGAGCTTTCGAGGAAGGAGCTTCTTTCCGAGATCATAGCCTCTCTCTGTGAGGCCGGAGGGAGCATGGCCCCTGAGATACTCAGGGACAGGATCGCTTCCATGTCCTGCAAGGCGGCAGTCAAGGGCAACAGTGAGCTCTCCGAGGCCGAGATGAGGGCCCTGATAGGCGAGCTTCTGAGCCTTCAGGATCCTTATAATTGTCCCCACGGAAGGCCGACCATAGCAAGATGGTCCAGATACGATCTGGATAAGATATTTAAGAGGATAGTTTAAGCAGGGACCTGCCCCGGGAAAAGAGGGCAGTGATCGGGTATTTGCCATGGAGATGAGTCACACTGAACATGACAATATGATAAAGCCCAGGCTGGTGGTCATAGCCGGCCCTACGGGAGTGGGGAAGACCAAAGCCTCAGTGCGCCTTGCAAAGAAGCTTGGCGGAGAAGTGGTATCTGCTGACAGCATGCAGATCTATAAGGGCATGGATATAGGCACGGCCAAGGTGACAAAAGAGGAGATGGATGGAGTACCCCATCATCTGATAGACATACTTGAGCCCTGGGAAAACTATGATGTGACCAGATTCAAGGCCATGGCAGGAGAGGCGGTAAAGGGCATACTTGAAAGGGGGCACTTGCCCATAGTATGCGGAGGCACCGGCTTTTATATCCAGGCCCTGCTTTATGACATAGATTTCGGGGCGGAGGAAGGCCCTGATATAAGGCTCCGAAAGGAGCTTACAGAGCTTGCAGAAAGGAAAGGACGGGACAGGGTCCATGAGCTTCTTAAGGAGATAGATCCGGTATCCTATGAGAAGATACCTGCCAATAATCTCAAGCGCGTCATAAGGGCCATCGAGTACCATAAGCTTCATGGGGAGCCCATATCTGCCCATAATGAAAGGGAAAGGGAAAAAAGGGAAAGCCCCTACGATTTCCGATTCTTTGCCCTGACGGATGACAGGGCGAAGCTCTACGAAAGGATAGACAGAAGAGTGGACCGCATGATGGAGCAGGGGCTGCTTTCCGAGGTAAAGGGACTTATGGAGCTTGGGATACCCGAGGATTGTACCTCCATGCAGGCCATAGGCTACAGGGAGCTTATCAGATATCTCAAAGGTGAGCTCAGCCTTTCCGAGGCAGTGGAGGAGATAAAGAAAAACTCAAGGCATTATGCCAAAAGACAGCTGACCTGGCTTCGCCGGGAGAGGGATGTAACAGAGATAAATATATCTGAAACAGGAGATGTTATAGATGGATTTGAAAAATATTTATGGCAGCATGGGGATATCCCCGGAGGTATATGATTACTGCGAGGCCAGGGAGGAGAGCCTCAGGGAGAGGTTCAGGCAGATAGACAGGATATTCGAGCTCAATCAGCTCAAGGTCCTTTCAGCCATGCAGGAGAGCAAGGTCTCAGAGGCCTGCCTGGTGGAGACCACGGGCTATGGCTATAACGACATAGGCAGGGACAGGCTTGAGGAGGTCTATGCTAGGGTATTCAGGACCGAGGATGCCCTGGTGCGCTCCCAGATAGTCTGCGGCACCCATGCCCTGGCAACTGCCCTTTTCGGCAATACCAGACCGGGAGATGAGATATTTTCCCCTGTGGGTCTTCCCTATGATACCCTCCTTTCGGTGCTGGGGGTCAATGAGTCCCAGGGATCCCTCAAGGAATACGGGGTAAGCTTCAGCTATTGCGACCTCAGGGAGGATGGAAGCTTCGACTATGAGGCCATAAGAAAGGGCATCAATGATCGCACGGCTCTTGTGACCATACAGAGGAGCAGAGGATATTCCCAGAGGCACACCCTCTCCGTGGAGGAGATAAGGGAGCTTATAGCCTTTGTAAGATCCGTGAAGCCTGAGGTCACCATCATGGTGGATAACTGCTACGGTGAATTCATAGAAGCCACTGAGCCCTCGGAGGCCGGAGCCGATATGGTGGTAGGATCCCTCATAAAGAATCCCGGAGGCGGCATAGCTCCCGTCGGCGGCTATATAGCCGGAACGGAAAAGTGCGTGAAGAATGCAGCAGCCCGTCTTACGGCACCGGGACTTTATAAGGAACTGGGACCTTCCCTTGGAAACAACAGGCTCCTTTACCAGGGACTTTTCATGGCACCTTCAGTGGCTGCTTCGGCTGAAAAGGGAGCCATACTCCTTTCCGCAGTATACGGAGATCTGGGATTTGAATGTGCACCCGGGCCTTCGGAGGAGAGGCATGACATCATAGAGGCAGTTACCTTCCATGATCCGGAGCTTGTAAAATCCTTCTGCAGGGGAGTGCAGAGGGCTGCCTCAGTGGATTCCTTCATAAGGCCTGAGCCCACCCCTACGCCCGGATATGCCCATGACATCATCATGGCAGCAGGCTGCTTCATCTCAGGCTCCTCCATCGAGCTTTCTGCGGATGGCCCGCTGAGAGAGCCCTATACCGTATATTTCCAGGGCGGACTGACCTATTATCATTCCAAGTTCGGTGTGATGATGAGCCTTCAGCAGCTTCTGGAGGACGGACTGATAAAAAAAGAACAGCTTTTGTGATAATAAAAGGCTGAAGACAGGCTGCGCCGGGGCATGATATTAACTCTCTTTACCGGACATCCGGTAAGGAGGGTGTATATCACTCCGGTGCGGCTTTTTGTTTTCCTGAGAAGTCGATTATCAATCGTGAAAAATTTATTAAATAAATTGAAGATAGGGTATAAAAGTATTAGAATAGGGGTGTAGCAAAACAGACATGCGCCGCCGAAGCGCATGAATATATCTAAGGAGAAAGGTCATGGAAAAATCACTTTATGACAACTATGTAAACATCTTGAAGCACGAGCTGATACCCGCGCTGGGCTGTACGGAGCCCATTGCCATTGCTTATGCTTCCGCTAAGGCCCGTCAGGTACTCGGCGAAATGCCTGACAGGATCGAGATGAATCTGAGCGGAAATATCATTAAGAATGTCAAGGGCGTCACGGTACCCAATTCAGGCGGACTCAAGGGCATGGAGGTTGCTGCCGTGCTCGGAGTAGTGGGAGGTAATGCTGATGCGGCACTTGAGGTGCTGGAGAGCGTAAAGCCTGAGGATATAGAGCTCACCAAGAAGCTGGTGGCTCAGGGCATATGCACCTGCGAACTTGCGGAGGGCGTAGCCAATCTTTATGTTGAGGCCAAGGTATATAAGGATGGCCACAGTGCAGAGGTCACAATACTTGACCATCATACCAATATCGTAAAGGTCGTTAAGGACGGGGAGGTCCTGGTGGATCGTAAGTCCGAGGATGAAAATGCCGATGCGGGCATAGACAAGTCAAAGCTTACTCTCAGGGACATCATCGACTTCGCAAATGAAGTAAAGATCGAGGATGTAAAGGAGGTCCTTGGCCGTCAGCTTACGATGAACAAGGCCATATCCCAGGAGGGACTTGACAATCCCTGGGGTGCTCAGGTCGGCAAGACCCTTCTTGCTTCCAGAGGCAATGATGTCGTTACCAGGGCCTGTGCAAGGGCAGCTGCAGGAAGCGATGCCCGCATGAGCGGATGCTCCCTTCCCGTAGTCATCAACTCTGGCTCAGGAAACCAGGGCATCACGGTCAGCATGCCGGTATATACCTATGCCGAGGAGTGGAACATTTCAGAGGACAAGCTTTACAGGGCCCTCTGCATCTCCAACCTCGTATCAGTACATATCAAGTACTTCATCGGAAGTCTGTCTGCATTCTGCGGAGCAGTAAGCGCAGCCTGCGGATCAGGTGCGGCCATAGCCTATATGTACGGTGCAAGCTATGATCAGATAGGCCAGACCATCATCAATACCCTTGGCAATGTGGGCGGCATAGTCTGTGACGGTGCAAAGTCCTCCTGTGCAGCCAAGATCTCCTCTGCAGTCAATGCAGCCCTGCTGGGCTTCCAGATGGCCATAGAGGGCAAGGGCTTCCAGAACGGAGAGGGCATAGTCCTCGAGGATGTGGAGCAGACCATAAAGAGCATGGGCCACGTGGGCAGAGTAGGAATGGCAGGAACGGATATAGACATACTCAATATCATGATAGGAAAGATAGACGTGAACGAGTGATCCTTTGTTCCTGAGCTCTGTCATCGGAACACAGCGCCGGCCTTCGGATAGGAGGCCGGCTTTTTTATTGCATATACCGGAGCTCATATGTTATAAATCTTACAGGATATAAAGTCCATATAAGCGGATGTGACGAAGTATAATGCGCAGACTGGAGGAGCATAATGAAAACTATACCCTGCTGCAGGCTTTCAAACGGAGTGGATATACCGGTTTTAGGACTCGGAGTCTATAAGACCACGGACCCGGAGGACATGAGAAATGCGGTCAGCGCCGCCATTGAGGCAGGCTACCGGCTCTTTGATACTGCAAGGATGTATGAAAATGAGGCCCTCCTCGGAGAGTGTCTTGAAGCCTCCGGGCTTAAGAGGAGCGAGCTTTTCATAAACAGCAAGCTGCATATGGATGATATGGGCTATGACAGGGCGATAAAGGCCTTTGAACAGAGCCTTAAGGATCTTAAGACAGATTATCTGGATATGTTCATGATACACTGGCCCGGGCAGCAGAAGGAAAGGCTCCTGGATACCTGGAGAGCCCTGGAGGACCTTTATCTGGACGGCAGGATAAGGGCCCTCGGCATGTCCAATTTCCTTATAAAGCATATAGACTGGATACTGGAGGGCTGCAGGGTCAGGCCGGTGCTTGACCAGAAGGAGCACAACCCCAGATTTTCCGAGCCTGAGCTTTATGAATACTGTGAGAAAAACGGCATAAAGGTCCAGGCATGGTCGCCCCTCATGCGAGGTGCCTTTGATGATCCGGTGATAATGGGGCTTTCGGAAAAGTACGGAAGGACCCCGGCCCAGATCATACTGAGATGGCAGCTTGATGAAGGCTTCCTTGTCATACCGAAGTCTGTCCGCAGAGAACGGATATTTGAAAATGCCGATGTATTCGGATTCAGTCTTAAGGAAGAGGAACTCAGGGCCATAGACGGCCTCAATATAAGAAAGAGCACCTCCATGACGAAGGATCCTCTGACCTTTGATTTCTGATAAATCCGGTTAAGATCAAAAAAAGCTTATGTACTGACTTTGGCATTCCGGCCGAAGGGGCATAAGCTTTTTTGAGGGTTATAGGACAAAACGTGTTGGTAAAAGCCCGCTGAGAGCTAAGTATATAAGGCTCATAGCGGGCTATATCTTTTATGGCCTGCAGGATGGAAACTGCCGGCTCCTCAGTCCGGATAGACTGGCTGTATTTATTTTATATCCTTCACGAAGGCGTCATAGATAGATCTTATGGCATTTTCCATATCATCCGAGGAAACTCCTACGAGCATGTTGATCTCATCAAAGGCCTGGATCATGATCTTGACATTGACATTGTTTTTGCCGAGGGCGGTGAAGAGCTTTCCGGAGGTACCGATACGGCTTGACATATTGCGGCCCACGGTGGCTATCAGGGCAAGATCGGGGATGTACTTGATATCATCGGGCTCAGCCTTTTCCTTGATCTCAGCGATTATGTCATAAAGACAGTTCTTTATATAGCGCTCCTGGACCACCATGCCTATGGAATCTATGCCGCTGGGGATGTGCTCCACGCTGATGCCGTATTTTTCAAATACGGAGAGTATCCTGCGGCAGAAGCCGACGCTCTCGGGCATGTTCCTCTTATAGATGGAGAGGGCACAGAAGCCCTTCTTTCCGGCAATGCCGGTGATGGCCACCTTGGAATTGTCCTGGGGTATGGTATCAAGAATGATGGTACCCTTGTCCTCGGGACGGTTGGTGTTGAGGATATTGATGGGGATATTGGCCTCCTTTACGGGGAAGACCGCATCCTCATGGAGCACGCTGGCTCCCATGTATGAAAGCTCACGAAGCTCGGCATAGGTTATCTTCTCGATGCCCAGGGGATCCTTGACTATACGGGGATCTGCCATCAGGAAGCCGGATACATCGGTCCAGTTTTCATAGAGATCCGCATGGAGGCAGCGGGCAAGTATGGAACCGGTGATATCGCTGCCGCCTCTGGACATGACCTTGATGCTTCCGTCAGGTGTGCTTCCGTAAAAACCCGGGAGCACGAAGCGGTCATGATCCTTCATTATAAAGCGAAGATTTTCATCGGTGGCATCAAAGTCGATGGAGCCGTCATAATTTATCTTTACCACGTCTGCAGCATCCACAAAGGGAAATCTGAGATAATCAGCCATCATCCTTGAGGTGAAATATTCTCCGCGGCTCACGAGCTCATCCACGCTGAGCTTGGGCAGCCTCTCGCAGAGCTCATCCAGCTCCTTTTCTATCCTGATGGAAAGGCCCAGCTCATTTTTGATATCAAGGAAGCGCTGGCGGATTATATCAAAGATACCGTGATAATCCACATGGTACTCCACATGGGCGTGGCAGAGGTAAAGAAGATCAGTGATCTTATTGTCCTCCTTGTCAGCCTTTCCGGCGGCGGAGACTACCACAAAGCGTCTTGCATCATCCGACTCTATTATGTGCTTTACCTTGCGGAACTGTTCTGCGTTGGCAACGGAGCTTCCTCCGAATTTTGTTATCTTTATCATTGTCTTATATACTGCGGGATGCCCGCTTCCTTTCATTAAGCATTGAATTCAAATACGAAGCTTTTTCCTTCCTTTTCTGCCTTAAGGGCCATATCGGAAAGGACTGAATCAGGGTATATCTGATCACCCACGTGGCAGGTGCCGCGAAGGAGGGCGGGATCATAGCCAGGCTTTTTTTCAAAGGTCCTTCCGTACTCGGCAGGGTCCTTATAGAGTATCTTCTCCACGTCTCTTACCACTGCATCGGCGGTGGGATCTCCGCCGGCACCCTGGCCGTAGAGCTTGATCTCCCCTGAATATTCTCCGTTGAAGGAGATCATATTGAAGTTTTCAGGAACTCCTGCCTCAAGGGCTGTCTCAGGTATGGCTGCAGGCGCCACTGCGAGGGCATATGAGCTGCCGGAGCAGACCGCCATGCCAAGGAGCTTTATGACCTTGCCTTCAGATCTGAAACGGCAAAGCAGGTCCTTATCTATCCTTTCTATACCCACGGTGGGGATGTCCTGCTCCAGGAAGGAATCAAAGGCCAGGGAGGAGAGTATGATGATCTTGTTGCGCACATCAAATCCGCTCACATCTGCCCTGGGATCAGCCTCGGCATAGCCTGCCTTCTGGGCCAGGCTCAGAGCCTCTCCATAGTCCATGGAATTTTTATCCATCTGCCAGAGTATATAATTGCAGGTGCCGTTGAGTATGCCGTATACCTTATCTATGGCATCCAGCTTCCCTATGCGCAGTATCTCCTCAATGATGGGAATGGTGCCGCCGCAGGAGGCCTCATAAAGAAGGGAGACTCCCTTTTCCCCGGCAAGCTTATTAAGCTCCTCAAATCCGAAGCATATGGCTGCCTTATTGGAGCTTACCACATGCTTTCCGCACTCCAGGGCCCTTTTGATATATTCGTAGGAGGGATGTGTGCCGGGAAGGGCATCAATGACTATATCCACATCCTTATCCGTAAATATGACCTCAGGGTCAGAGACCATATAGCTTTCATTAAGCCTGTCGGGGAGTTCCAGCACATATCTTACAGATATACCCTCCACCCTTTCAAGCAGCCTGAAGACGCTTTTTCCCACAGTACCATAACCCAATATGGCTGCATTCATGGCAGTACCTCCGTTTTCTCAGCTCTTTTCTGACGTTTTCCTAAAAAATAGCACAGCAGATATAAAATAACAAGCAAAAGCAGAGAAAATGTGGTATCATTGCTGATATATTTTTTCTGAGAAAATGGGGCTGACTTTCCAGGGCAGCCTGTCCCCTTACCGTGAGGGATCCGGGGACAGAAGGAGCGGCATATGAGATACCATAGTACCAGATCAAAAGAAGAGCTTTATGATCCCAAGGAAGCCATACTTAAGGGACTTTGCGATGACGGCGGTCTCTTCGTGGCGGATGACTTCGATGGTGAAAAGCTGGAGCTTTCAGAGCTCTTACATACGGATTACAGCGAGCTCGCCTATAAGATAATGAAGCGCTTCCTCACAGACTATACGGAGGAGGAGCTTAAGTCTGCCGTCAGGGAGGCCTATAGGGGAAAGTTTCAGAGCAGTCTTATAACTCCCCTTACGGAGATCGGAGATGACTGGCTCCTGGAGCTTTATCACGGACCTACCTCAGCCTTCAAGGATGTGGCCCTCTGCATGCTTCCGAAGCTTATGAGCAGGGCGCTGAAGGGCAGGGATGAGAGGCTCATGATAGTGACTGCCACCAGCGGAGACACGGGCAAGGCAGCCCTGGAGGGCTTCAGGGATACGGAGCACATAGGTATAGCGGTTTTCTTCCCTGATCATGGAGTCAGCGACATCCAGTATCTTCAGATGGTGACCCAGGAGGGCGGCAATGTGGCTGTTGCCGCGGTAAAGGGCAATTTTGATGACTGCCAGACCGAGGTCAAGAACATATTTTCATCGGACATAGCAGGAGAGCTAAAAAAGGAAGGCATATATCTTTCAAGCGCCAACTCCATAAACATAGGCAGGCTGGTGCCCCAGATAGTTTATTATGTGGATGCCTACAGGCAGCTCCTCATGAAGGAGGAGATAAGTCTCGGGGACAAGGTGGACTTCTGCGTACCTACCGGAAACTTCGGCGACGTGCTGGCAGGCTACCTGGCCATGAGACTGGGCCTTCCGGTAGGAAAGCTCATAGTTGCCAGCAATCAGAATAATATACTTACGGACTTCCTCAGCACCGGAGTCTATGACAGGAGGAGGGATTTTCATAAGACCATGTCCCCCAGTATGGACATACTGGTATCCTCCAATCTGGAGAGACTGCTCTACTATGCATCAAAGGGAGACTGCGGCCTTGTAGCCGGACTTATGGATGACCTTAAAGAGAAGGGTGTATATTCCATAGACAAGGAACTTCTTGATGAGATAAGAAAGAGCTTTGACTGCGGCTATGCGGATGACGCTGCCGCCAGGGCTGCCATAAAGGAGGCCTACGAGGAATATGACAGGGTCATAGATCCCCATACGGCAGTGGCCCTGAGCGTGGCCAAGGAATATAAAAAGAGGACAGATAAAGAAGAAAGACATCCTATGGTGATCCTGTCCACTGCAAGCCCCTATAAGTTTGCGGCAGATGTATATGCTTCCATCTTCGGAGAAGCGGAGGGAGATGGATTTGAGCTTATGGAGCTTCTCCGGGAAAAGACCGGGGAGCCTGTGCCGAAGGCCCTTTCAGAGCTCAGAAACAAGAAGATACTGCATGATGACGTGGTGGAACGGAGTGCCATGGCAGGCTTTGTACTGGATAATGCAAGGAGGAAGTTATGATAAGTATCAGGGTACCGGCCACTACGGCCAACATTGGCCCCGGTTATGATGTGCTGGGAGCTGCTCTTACCCTTTATGCTTCTTTTGAGGCTGAGCTTTCAGAAAAGCTTGAGATAAGCGGCTGTCCGGAGGAATTTCAAAATGAGGACAACCTTGTGATAAGGGCTTATAAAAAGACTCTTTCCGACTGCGGAAAAGATTATGTGCCGATAAGGCTTGCCATAGATACTAATGTCCCGATAGCAAGGGGTCTCGGATCCAGCTCCACCTGCATAGCAGCCGGGGTCCTGGCTGCGGACAGTCTTCATGGACTGGGGCTCTCAAGGGACAGGATAGTGAGCATATGCACGGAGATAGAGGGCCATCCTGACAATGTGGCACCTGCCGTATACGGCGGAGTAGTGGCAGGCTTCTCAGATGGTAAGGACATACATACCATCCGCTATACCCCGGATGAGGGTTGGCGATTCGTGACAGTGATCCCTGATTATGAGGTACATACAGAGGAGGCAAGAAGGGTAGTAAAAAAAGAGATAGAACTTTCAGACGGCATCTATTCCACCGGCCATGTGCTGGGGCTCATAAGGGCCCTGGAGACCGGAGACGAGGAGCTTCTTTCAGCCGCCTGCCGGGACATACTCCATGAGCCTTACAGAAAGGGACTCATAAAGGACTATGAAAAGGCCAGGAAGCTGGCCCTGGAAAACGGCGCAGCCACCTTCTTCATAAGCGGATCGGGTTCCACTCTGATGGCGGCCGTAAAGGCCGGAGAAAGGGAAGAAGCAGTGCTTGCTGCCTTCAGGGAGGCCTTTCCCTCATATGAGGTCATGACCCTTCGGATCTGCCATGAAGGAGCGATAGTAAAGGATATATAAACAATATATATATTGATTATATAGATTATTGCACTGGTTTTATTTTATGCCCCTGCCTGAATCTTTTTTCAGGCTGTGGGATCAAAAGAAACATTTCTATTGCAAAAAGACCAATGGAGGAGAACATTATGATGATCAGCAATTCGATGAAATCTCAGCTTGCAGGCAACTCCACGATCAGGCTGATGTTTGCCGAGGGCAAGGAGATGGCAAAAAAGGTCGGTGCGGAAAATGTCTATGATTTTTCCATAGGAAATCCCAGTGTGCCGGCTCCGAAAGCGGTCAATGAGGCCATCAAGCATATAGTCGATGAAGAGGACAGCGTCTATCTCCACGGATATATGGCAAATGAGGGCTATCCCGAGACCAGGAAGGCCGTGGCGGATTCCCTCAACAGACGCTTTGGCACAAATTATAATGAAAACAATATCATAATGACCACGGGAGCGGCAGGAGGACTCAATGTTGCTCTGAAGACTCTCCTGAATGACGGAGATGAGGTCATCACCTTCAAGCCTTATTTCCTGGAGTATGGCCAGTATGCGGAAAATTACGGAGGGAAGCTTGTGGCAGTGGGAACTGATCCAGAGACTTTCCTTCCGGATCTTGAAGCTTTTTCAAAGGCCATAAATGAGAAGACGAAGGCAGTGATCATCAACACTCCCCACAACCCTACCGGAGTGATATACGGAGAGGAGACCCTTTCAGGCCTTGCAAAGATATTGAGGGAGGGCAGCATGCGCATAGGCCGCCCCATAGTGCTTATATCGGATGAGCCCTACAGGGAGCTCTGCTATGACGGAAAGAGTCAGCCCTGGGTGGCTTCATTCTATGAGCATACCATAGTATGCTATTCATTTTCCAAGTCCCTGTCCCTTCCGGGAGAGCGTGTGGGCTATGCCGTAGTGCCTGACGAGCTCTGTGAGCATGAGGACATATTCCGCTGCATGGCCATAGCGACCCGCACCCTGGGCATGATGAATGCTCCCGGTATCATGCAGAAGGTCATTGAGCGCTGCATAGATACGGACATATCCGACAATATCCGTGCTTATGACGATAACAGGAAGCTGCTTTACGGTATACTTAAGGATGCAGGCTTTGAGGCGGTCTATCCCTCAGGAGCATTTTATATATGGATCAGGACCCCGAAGGGATATACGGATCAGGAGTTCTGCGACATCTGCAAGAAGCATTATGTGCTGATAGTTCCGGGAAGCTCCTTTGACGGTGCAGGCAATATGAGGGCGGCCTACTGCGTATCCGAGGATATGATACGCCGTTCTGAAAAGGCCTGGAAGGAGATCGCAGCAGAGTGCGGGATCTGAATGCTGACTGGCACGGCCGAAGGCGGCAGGGCAGTGACGGCATAGCATGGTGATGATCCATGATATTGTTTTTCAGGGCATAGGAGCTTCTGAAGGAAAAAATTACTTTACAATCCATGGAAGCTGTGCTAATCTTTAAAAGTATTTTTCAATTGGAGATCTTGGATGCAGTCAGTTATGTTTGCAGCAGCATATTACTTTTATTACTTTACCAGAAAAGGTAGGGTTTGTGGTTTTGCTGCTTGAGCATAGAGCTATCTGCTTCGGATCATTATAAGGGATTTGAAGGGCTTCGCAGTAAAACTGCGGAGCCTTTTTTAGTTCTCAAAGCAAAAGGGGCGCAGCCCTCAGAAGATATGCAAAAAGGAGATCACCATGATACTCGTACTCAAGGAAAGTGCTTCAAAGGCACAGATCGACAATCTTATAGCCTGGCTTAAGGGAATGGGAGTGGAGACCCATCTCAGCAGGGGTACTTATCAGACCATACTGGGACTCATAGGAGATACCTCGGAACTGGATGAGGACATGCTTTCCAGCCTTGACTTCGTTGAGACAGTCAAGCGCATAAGGGAGCCCTTCAAAAATGCCAACAGGAAGTTCCATCCTGATGATACGGTCATAGATATAGCGGGAAGGAAGATCGGCGGAGATAATTTCCAGATCATAGCTGGTCCCTGCTCAGTGGAGTCAGAGGAGCAGATCACCCATATAGCAGCAGAGGTGAAAAAGGCAGGAGCCGGACTCCTCCGCGGAGGAGCCTTCAAGCCCCGTACCTCGCCCTATGCCTTCCAGGGACTCAGGGATGACGGCATAAAGCTTTTGAAGCAGGCCAGTCTTGCCACAGGCCTCCCCATAGTTACGGAGATCATGGATACGGATCATATCCCCATGTTCGATGAGTATGTGGATGTCATACAGGTAGGTGCCCGCAATATGCAGAACTTTGAGCTTTTAAAGGAGCTGGGAAAGCTGAGGAAGCCCATACTTTTAAAGAGGGGTCTGGCCAATACCATACAGGAGCTCCTCATGAGTGCGGAGTATATCATGGCCGGAGGCAATGAGCAGGTCATCCTCTGCGAGAGGGGCATCAGGACCTTCGAGACCTATACCAGAAACACCCTGGATCTTTCAGCCATACCCGTCATAAAGGAGCTTTCCCATCTTCCGGTGGTCATAGATCCCAGCCACTCCACCGGACATTCCAGATTCGTAAGATCCATGTCCCTGGCGGCAGCGGCGGCAGGAGCAGACGGACTTATAATAGAAGTACACAATGATCCTCAGCACGCCCTCTGCGACGGCCCTCAGTCCATAACTCCGGAGGCATTTGCAGAGCTCGTAAAGGACATCAGGGGCATACTTGATGTGGTTGGAAAGAAGCTGGAGGTACCGGCCTGATATGAGCGGAGACTTTAAAAGCTACGGCACGGCTGGAGTCGTGGGCCTGGGCCTCATAGGAGGCTCCATGGCAAAGACCATAAAGGAGAGGACGGGGATCCGCGTCTTCGGATATGACAGGGATGAAGAAGTCCTTGGCTCAGCCCTTAGGGAGGGGAGCATAGATGAAGCCCTTTCAAAGGATAATATCGGAAAGTGCGATATCCTGCTCATTGCCCTTTATCCCAGAGCAGCAGTGGACTTCATAAGCGGCCATAAGGAGCTTATCTCAGAAGGCACCATGGTCATAGACCTGTGCGGAGTAAAGAGAGCGGTCATAAAGCCGCTGATGCCGGTGCTTTCCGAAGCAGCCTTTGATTTCATAGGCGGACATCCCATGGCAGGAACTGAAAAGACCGGATATTATAATTCCAGGGCCGGGCTTTTCGATGGGGCTTCAATGATCCTTGTGCCGGTGAAGAATTCTGAGGAGAGTCTTGAGAAGGCCGAGAGCTTTTTCATGAGCCTGGGCTTCGGAAGGACGGTCCGTACGGATATGGATGTCCACGACCGTATAATAGCATTTACCTCTCAGCTGGCCCATGTGGTCTCAAATGCCTACGTAAAGAGCCCTACGGCAAAGGTCCATGACGGATACTCTGCCGGAAGCTACCTGGATCTGACCAGGGTGGCCTGGCTCAATGAAGTCATGTGGTCTGAGCTTTTCGTAGATAACAGGGAGGCCCTGGCAGACGAGATAGACAGGCTGATAGAGGATCTCAGGGGATATTCTGAGCTGATAAGAGAGGGAAGACAGGAAGAGCTTCAGGAGCTGCTCCGTGAGGGCAGGATCCAGAAGGAGATGATAGATCGCAGGGAGGATCTGAAGAGATGAAGAAGGTCAGTGTGGGAGCTTCAAAAAAATATGAGGTGCTCATAGGCAGGGGACTGCTTGCGGAGCTTGGAAGGCTTACCGCCGAGGTAAAGCCCTGCTGCCGCGTGGCCCTGATCACAGATGATGTGGTGGATTGCCTCTACGGTGACAGAGCAAAAAAGAGTCTTGAGGATGCAGGCTTCTGCGTAGTCAGATATGTCTTCAAAAACGGAGAGAGATCCAAGGATCTCAGCACATATGCGGACATACTTGACTGGCTCTCAGAAAGCGGCATCACCCGTACGGATCTTATAGCGGCCCTGGGCGGGGGTGTATGCGGAGACATGGCAGGCTTCGCAGCGGCAACCTTCCTCCGGGGCCTTGACTATATCCAGATCCCCACGACCCTCCTTTCCATGGTGGATTCCTCCGTGGGAGGCAAGACTGCGGTGGATCTGAAGGCCGGAAAGAACCTTGTGGGAGCCTTTCATCAGCCCATAAGGGTCATATGCGATACAGAGACCCTATCGACCCTCAGCGAGGAGATATTTGCAGACGGAGCTTCTGAGACCATCAAATACGGTATACTTAAGGACAGAAGGATATTTGATCTTTTCAATGAGGGAAGGGCAAAAGAGGAGATAGACGACATAATCAGACGCTCAGTGGAGATAAAGAGCTGGTATGTGGAGCAGGATGAGTTCGATACCGGACTTCGCATGTACCTTAATCTTGGCCATACCACAGGCCATGCTGTGGAAAAGCTCAGTGATTTCTCCGTCAGCCACGGCCATGCAGTGGCCATCGGCATGGTAATAGCAGCGGATATGGCGGCCTCCCTTTCCCTGATGAAGAGGGAGGATGCCGAGCTCATAAAGGATAATCTTAAAAGGAACGGACTTCCGGTCTCCACGCCATTCTCGGCAGAGGAGCTGGGAGAGGTCGCCCTTTCAGATAAGAAGCGCATGGGAGGAAGCATAAAGCTAATACTTCCTACAGGGATCGGCAGCTGCTGCCTTTATGAAACGGATGCTAAAAGGCTTCCGGAGCTCTTCGGGCTTTCAGAGGCGGTCGGAGCAGCAGTTCAGAAATAAGGAGCTGTAAGAGACAGCAGATGCGTAAGGATATGAAACTGCATCGGGGAAATACTGTGCAGTGAAAGGCCGGATGCAGTATATAGCAGGAAAGGAACAAAGTCTTGGATGTAAGGATAGGAAGATCAGAGCTGCATGGAGAGCTTAAGGCCATGCCTTCCAAGTCGGATGTGCACAGGGCCCTCATATGCAGTGCATTTTCAGACAGGAGATGCTTTGTGGAGGCAGAGCCCGTATCTGATGACATGAAGGCTACGATGGACTGCCTCAATGCAGCAGGAGCCGGGATAAGCTATGATGAGAAAAGAGGGGGCTTTGAGGTCATTCCCATAAGGCGGTCCGAATATGAATGCTTTATAGAGGCGGCGGACTCAGCATCCGGTGAAAAAACACGGGAAACCAAAACTGCAGACTGCAAAGAGAGCGGTTCCACCCTGAGATTCCTTATACCAGTATTTGCAGCAGCCGGGCTTGATATAAGCTTCAGAGGCAGGGGAAGGCTCCCGGAAAGGCCCATATCCGTGATACTTGATGAGCTTTCGGCCCATGGCAGTCTTGTGGAGGGAGACAGGCTTCCTTTTGCCATAGGCGGCAGGGCAGAAAGCGGGGCATATGTGCTCCCGGGAGATATAAGCTCACAGTTCGTGTCAGGACTTCTGATGGCATTTCCGATCATGGGAGGAGCTTCAAAGCTCCATCTGAGTTCGGAGCTTCAATCCGCAGCCTATGTGGACATGACCATTGATACCATGCAGAGGTTCGGAGCGAAGATCAGAAGGGATGGCAGGGATTATTTTTATGATGGAAGGATGGGAGGTCCAGCCTACAGAAGCCCCGGTGCATATGCCTGTGACGGAGACTGGTCAAATGCAGCCTTCTTTATAGCGGCAAATG
>CALWMV010000019.1 GCA_944382125.1 uncultured Lachnospiraceae bacterium | reverse complement strand
AAAGCCCCTTCGGGGCATGACAAAGATTCGGACACAAATGCGAAAAGGGGGACGTATAGAGGCAAACATATAGGTCTGAAAAAGCGTTTTGTGTTTGGATAAATCATTCTTTAGGAAAAGGAGAAAGAAGAAATGTATAACTTTGCGCTCGCATTTGTGATCTGCGCCATCCTCTACCTTGCTGGTGACGCGGTATCAAATCTTACAAAGGCGTGGGTTCCGTCAGTCTTCGTTACCGCAGTTCTTATACTGATCGGTTACTGGACCATCATTCCCAAGACCCTTGTAAGCGACTCAGTACTGATTCCCTTCGGAAGCACGATCGGCATTTATCTGCTGATCTCCCACATGGGTACAGTTATCAGTATCGCTCAGCTTATTGAGCAGTGGAAGACCATCGTTATATGCCTTGCAGGACTTGCAGGCATGTGCGCACTGTCACTTCTGGTTCTTCCCGGCATCATTGGCATGGATCTCGTTATGTCAGGACTTCCCCCGCTTACCGGTGGTATCGTAGCAGCTACGACCATGCAGTCTGCAGCTCAGGCAGCAAGTGATGCAGCCGCAGCAGCAGGAGATGCAGCCGCAGCAGCACAGTTTGCACAGGCAGCAGTATTCGCTATCGTTATGTACTGCGTACAGGGATTCGCAGGATATCCTCTTACCGCAGTTTGCCTGCAGCTTGAGGGCAAGGCATACCTCAAGAAGTACCGTGCAGGAGAGATCAAGGCTGTAAAGGCTGACGAGAATCTTGACGCTGAGAGCGGAAACTTCAAGTCAGTTGAGAAGAAGGAAGCTAAGAAGAAAAAGCTTATCCCTGCAATTCCTGATCACTGGAATTCAGCTATCATGATCCTTGGAAAGCTCGGTGTCTGCGCATGGCTCGCTACCCAGTTCGGAACCATCCAGTTCCCTGGTATCGGTGCTATAAGCGGAGCTGTATGGGCACTGGTATTCGGTGTTATCCTTACCACCATCGGCTTCCTGGATGAGAATGCCCTTAACAAGGCTAACTCCTACGGCATCATCATGTTTGCACTTATGATGTACGTATTCGACGGACTGAAGGACTGCACACCCGAGATGCTCGTTCAGATCATCGGACCCATGCTCCTGCTCGTTGTAGTAGGTGTTCTGGGTATGGCTATCCTGGTATTCGTATTCTCAAAGGTACTGAAGACATCCTTCCTGCTCAGCTTTGCAACCGCTCTGACAGCGCTTTACGGCTTCCCGCCCAACGCTATCATCACAGAGAACACCTGCAAGGCTCTGGCTCAGAATGAGGATGAGAAGGAGGCACTCATGGGTCACATGTTCGCTCCCATGATCGTCGGCGGTTTCACCACCGTTACCATCACTTCAGTTATCATTGCAGGTCTGTTTGCAGGATACTTCACATACGTTGGTTAATAATATTCCCTGTTAATGGGAATGAGTAATTCAGATCATTTCTGCCGCAGGGGTCTTGAAAGCCTCTGCGGCAGTTTGCATTTTAATAAGTATGCATGAAAGGGCCTTATCCTGACTTAAATGCATGAGGAGAAATGCCTCGTCTCTCCGGATATCATAAGCCGGAGGAAGGAGCAAAACCCGGCAGCGGGATATGGCCCCATCAAATAAAAATAAAGGAGAGTGAAGACCTTGAACGTTAAAGAGACTGTAAAGGATTATAAGGACTATCTTATAGAGATGCGCCGCTGGTTCCATCAGCATCCCGAGGTAAGCATGAAGGAGTATGAGACCTCTAAGAAGATCAAGGAAGAGCTTGATAAGATGGGCGTTGAGTGGGTTCCCTGCGGAATGGAGACAGGCGTACTTGCTACCGTAAAGGGAGCAAAGCCCGGCAAGACCGTTCTGCTTCGTGCCGATATTGATGCCCTTCCCGTAAAGGAGAACACAGGACTTCCCTTTGCTTCTCTCAATGAGGGTGTAAGCCATGCCTGCGGACATGACTGCCATATCTCTACCCTGCTTACCGCAGCCAAGGTTCTGAGCGAACATAAGGACGAGCTCTGCGGAACCGTTAAGTTTGCTTTCCAGCCCGCTGAGGAGGTTGGTCTTGGAGCAAAGTCCATGATAGAGGCAGGAGCTCTTGAGGGCGTGGATCATGCCTTCGGTATCCACATCTGGTCTGATGTTCCTTCAGGCATGGTATCCCTTTCAGCAGGACCCCGTATGGCAGCAGCCGAGGAGTTCGATGTATGGGTACACGGAAAGCAGGGACATGGCTCAGCACCTCATCAGTGCATAGATGCTCCCTACATCACCTCAGCCATGGTAGTAGCCCTTCAGGAGGCTGTAAGCCGTGAGATGAATCCCTTCGATCCCGTTGTTGTTACCGTAGGTAAGATCAATGCCGGCGAGCGCTGGAACGTAGTAGGCGGCGAGGGATACTTCGAGGGTACCGTTCGTTACTACTCAAAGGAAGTAGATAAGGTCATCGATCCCATCATCGAGCGTATCTGCAGAGGCGTTGCTGATGCATACAGAGCTAAAGTAGAGTTCAAGTTCAACAAGATCCTTGGACCCACCATCAATGAGCCCAAGACCACAGAGGTCTGCGCTGAGGCTGCAAAGAAGGCCATCGGCGATGACTGCCTCTTCGACTTCCCTCCCGTAACCGGAGGCGAGGACTTCTCCTTCATAGCTGATAAGGTGCCTTCAGCATTTGCATTTGTAGGAGTAAGAAATGAGGCCTGCGATGCAGTATATCCTCATCACTCAGACAAGTTCAAGGTAGACGAGGATGCCATCATCAATAGCGTTGCCCTCTATGTTCAGGTAGCAATGGACCTTAACGCTGAATAAGCATCGGTCTGAAGCTGAAACTTAAATAGTGCAGTTATAAAAGTGAGTGCTGCTCCATCATCAGTTATTTGATGATGGGGCAGCGCTTTGGCTTTTTAGAGCAATTCCGGGGAAATCCGGGGGAAAATATTTGATAAAATAGACTATATCTTCATAAATCAAAATTTATGAAGATATAGTTGTAAAGCCGCAGAAAACCGCATAAAATAAGGCCTGGAGCAGATAACTCCAGGCGGGATCATTGCAATAAAAAACAGCAGGATACGGGAATCGAACCCGCCTCCTCGGCTTGGGAAGCCGATGTACTACCGATGTACTAATCCTGCAGACTGAAATATATAATACATAAAAAAGGGAAAATAATCAAGAGCGGAGGATCGTCCTCATATGAAAAAGGAAAAGATAAAGACCAATGTCATGAGGGTCCTGGATTCCAGGAAGCTGAGCTATAAAAGCTATGAATATGAAGCCGGAGAACCGGCTCCCACCGGAGGAGAAGTTGCAGCCATGCTGGGCCTTGATCCGGCCAGGGTATTCAAGACCCTGGTGACCGTGGGGGCCTCCAGGGAACACTATGTATTCATGATCCCGGTGCTTCGGGAGTTGGACCTCAAAAAAGCGGCCAGGGCCGTCGGAGAGAAAAATATCGAGATGATAAAATCAAAAGAACTGCTTCCCCTTACCGGCTATGTGCATGGAGGATGCTCTCCGATAGGCATGAAGAAGCAGTTCAGGACTGTGGTGGATATAAGTGCCGAAGGCCTTGAGACCATATATTTCAGTGCAGGAAAGATAGGCTTCCAGGTGGAGCTCTCTCCGGAGGATCTTAAAAAAGTGGTGGATTACAGCTTCGCTGATCTATGCACAGAGGTCTGAGCTTTTAAGCACAGGCCTTTTTTAATGCACATGCATGCCTATTATAAGCATGCCGAGGACCAGTCCGGCTATGGCTGCAAAGGCAGTTTTTCTGGAACAGTAAAGATTGATGGATTGGGGCAGGACTTCTCCGAATACCACATAAAGCAGAGTGCCTGCGGCAAAGCTCAGGCTTATCGTCATGCCGAGGGCTCCCATATCACCGATGGCATAGCCAAGCATGGCTCCCAGCACGGCGGGGATGCCGGTGGAGGCGGCAAGAAGGGCCGCCCGGGGCTTTGACATGCCGGAGGTATAAAGAGGCAGGGCGATGGCCATGCCCTCAGGTATATTGTGCAGTACCACGGAGATCAGGAGTATGCCGAGGGAGGCATTGAGGATCGAGCCATTTTCATAATAGATCGCTCCTATGGACATGCCCTCGGGGATATTATGTATCGCGACGCCTACTGCCATCATAATGCCTGCCAGCAGAAGCTGCAGGTGGGAAGCCTTTTTGTGATGATGGGAAGGAACGGGCTCATCCTCGTATTCCCCGTGACCGTGATGCTCATGATCGTGCTCCATGCTGAGAGCTGCCTCATGCTCATGGTCATGACCTTCATGATCGTGCTCCCCATGATCGTGCTCTCCGGAGTCAGCGGCACCGGATACGAAAGAAGCTGCGTTATGCCCGTGATCATGTCTGTGTACATGTCCGTGATCGTGCTCCTCACAATGCTGATGGCTGCTGTCGTGTTCAAATTCCTCATCGCAGTCCTCGCAGGTTATGAAGTCATGGCTGTGTCCTGAGCGCTTATCTATAAGATAATCAAGAAGGGACACAAGACCTGCTCCAAGGAGGGTAAAGATAGCCACGAGCCAGGTATCCATGCCTGTCTCCAGAGCTTCATGAAGCAGCTCAAAGCAGATAAGGGCGATCATTGTGCCGGCGGAAAAGCTGAGCAGCAGGGCATTGGCCTTTCTGGATATGCCTCCGAAAAGCACGCCGATCACACCGCCTGCGCCAAGGCCGATAACAGCTGTAAGTATGGTAAGAAATATAAGCTGAAGCATTGATATTCTCCTTTTAAAAGCTGAAAACCTTCATAAATAATATGATCTGATCAAAGTCTGTAAAGCTCCCGATTCCGACCGCTTCACTGCGATGTACGGATCGGGCGGTTTCAACAGGCTTTTGATTATATTTTCAGATACAAAGCAAACATATTGTATATTCTTATTGACAAATAATCAAATACGAATATAATAACTTTGATCGTCAAATAGTTTGGCGGTCAAAATATTTGATAATAAAAATATTGTTAGTGTAAGCTAATCAGAGGACAGCGGACAGGATATGTTTACTAAGATCATAGCCACAGGCGCCTATGTACCGGAGCAGACAGTGACCAATGATGATCTGGCAGCCATCATGGAGACCAGCGATGAATGGATCAGGACCAGGACGGGCATAAGAGAGCGGCATCTGTTTGAAGAAAATGAAAATGAGAAAGCCCTCAGGGCAGCGGCACAAGCCTCCGAGCAGGCCATAAAGATGGCCGAAGAAAAGGGATTTTCCCGGGAGGAGATCGATCTCATCATAGTTGCGACCTCGACTCCTGACTTTACCTTTCCCGCAGAGGCCTGCCTGCTTTCAGACAGGCTCGGACTTCCCGGCAGGGCGGCCTTTGACATAAGCCTGGCATGTACCGGATTTCTGGCTGCATTTTCCACGGCTTCAGCCTATCTTGCCTCGGGTATGTATAAAAATGCCCTGGTGGTGGGGGTTGACGTGATGTCAAGGCTCCTGGACTTTTCCGACAGGAGCACGGCCATACTTTTCGGCGACGGAGCCGGAGCGGTGATCCTGAGCAGTGATGAGAGGTTCAGGGAAGGAGCCGAAAGCGGAGTGCAGGGAAGCATACTGAGATCCGACGGAAGCCGGGGAAGCGTGCTCAGCTACGATCCCATTTATAAAAATGGTGAAGGAAAGGGCAGCTTCTTCATGGAAGGCAGGGCCGTATTTGAATTTGCGGTAAGAGAGGTGCCGAAGCTGATAAAGGATCTGCTTTCCGGAAGCGGAGCCAAGGACCAGGCTGAAACCGGCAGTACCGCAGAGGCAGAGTCAAAGGCGGGCGATGAAGCTTCGGAGCTTAAGCCGGATGACAGGGGAGCCTGCAAAGAAGCTATAAAACCGGAGCTTTACGTGCTGCACCAGGCCAATTACAGGATCATAGAGGCTGTAGCCAAGAGACTCAAGGAGCCCATGGATAAATTCCCTTACAATATCGACCGCTATGCCAATACGACCGCGGCGACGATACCCATGCTCCTTGACGAGCTCCTTCGGAGCGGCAGACTCAGGGACGGCGAGGAGGTAGTCATGGCCGGCTTTGGAGCCGGACTGAGTCTCGGAGCGATACTCTTCAGATGGTGATCTGAGAGGCCCGAATCCACGGGAAGGGACCCGGCACTGCAGCTTGTGAGGCAAAAGCCTGATAAAGAAAAGGTAGGTCCTCAAAGTGAGGCGGAGTCAAGTCCGGTGAAGGACCGGTCCGCGAATAACAAAGGTATATAAAAAATAAAAATATAAAGGATCCTAAGGATCAGAAAAACAAAACATTTTCAGGAGGAAAACAAAAATGGAAGAGAAGATCATTGGAATCATCGCTGAGCAGCTTTCTGCAAACGAGGAGGAGATAAACATGGAGACATCCTTTGCGGATGATCTTGGAGCAGACTCCCTCGATCTTTTTGAGCTGGTATCCGCCCTTGAGGAGGAGTATGAGGTTGAGATCCCTTCAGAGGATCTGGAGAACCTTTCAACAGTCGGTGATGTAGTGGAGTATCTCAGGGCAAAGGGAATAGAGTAAGCGACAAAGCCCGGGAAAAACATATTCAGCAGAGGACAAGGATAAATGAAGACAAGGATAACGGAACTTTTAGGGATAGAGTATCCCGTGATACAGGGAGGCATGGCCTGGGTGGCTGAGGCTCATCTTGCAGCCGCAGTTTCAAATGCAGGCGGACTCGGACTCCTCGGAGGAGCCAGCGCTCCTGCCAATGTGATCAGGGATATGATAAGGCAGTGCAGGGAGCTTACCGACAAGCCCTTCGGAGTCAATGTCATGCTCATGAGCCCCTATGCAAAGGAAGTGGCTCAGGTAGTCGTTGAGGAAAAGGTCCAGGTAGTTACCACCGGAGCCGGAAATCCTGCAGTATATCTTCCCATGTGGAAAGAGGCAGGCATAAAGGTCATCCCCGTGGTCGCTTCAGTAGCCCATGCAAAGCTCATGGAAAAGGCCGGAGTTGATGCAGTAGTGGCTGAGGGAACTGAGTCCGGAGGACACATAGGCGAGGCCACCACCATGACCCTGCTTCCCTCTGTGGTGGATGCAGTGGAGATCCCCGTCATAGGAGCCGGCGGCATAGCTGACGGCAGAGGAATGGCGGCAGCATTTATGCTGGGCGCTGAGGCCGTACAGGTAGGAACCCGTTTCGTGGCCACCACAGAAGCCGTTGTCCATCAGAATTATAAGGACAGGATAGTAAAGGCCAAGGATATAGATTCCGCAGTCACCGGACGTTCCCATGGACATCCCGTAAGGTGCCTGAGGAACCAGATGACCAGAGAGTACAACAAGCTTGAGGCTGAAGGCAAGAGCTTTGAGGAACTGGAATACCTGACCCTTGGTTCCCTTAGAAAGGCAGTCCAGGAGGGAGACATAACCCATGGTACTGTCATGGCAGGACAGATAGCCTCCATCATCCATGATGTGAAGAGCTGTAAGGAAGTAGTGGAGGGCATGACCTCAGAGTGTGTTGAGATCATGAAGGCCTGCGCAGAGAGATACGGAAGGTGAACATGAAGGCAGCACTTATTTACCCCGGACAGGGTGCCCAGCATGTGGGCATGTGCCGGGGCTTCTATGACGGATATGAGATCGTAAGGGAGCTGTTTTCGGAGGCTGGAAGGGCCACGGGCCTCGACATCTCTGAGCTTTGCTTTACGGAAAATGACAGACTGGATCTGACCGAGTATACACAGCCCTGCATGGTATGCGCGGAGCTGGCCATGACAGAGGTGGTGAAGGCTGAGCTTAAGAAAAGAGGTATAGAGCCTGCGGTCTCCGCAGGGCTGAGCCTTGGGGAATATGCCGCCGTATCAGAGGCGGGAGCTCTGAGCTTTGCCGATGCGGTGAGACTGGTATATGAGAGAGGAAAGCTCATGGCAGGAGCCGTGCCGAAGGGTGTCGGTGCCATGGCGGCAGTCATAAATCCGGACATCACCGTGCTCAAAGAGGTCCTGGATGCCACGGAGGGAGCCTGGATCGCCAATTATAACAGCCCTGCCCAGATAGTCATAACAGGCTATAAGGAGGCAGTGGAGCTGGCGGTATCAAGGCTTACTGAAAAGGGCGTAAAGCGCTGTGTCATGCTCAATGTATCAGGCCCCTTTCATTCTCCGCTCCTTAAGGAGGCCGGAGAAAAGCTCGGAGAGGTGCTTGAGGACGTGAGCCTCGGAAAGCTCAGCCATCCCTACTATGCCAATATAGATGCGGCAAGGGTGGAGGACGAGAGCCTCATAAAGGAGAGACTGATAAATCAGGTGTCGGGCTCAGTACACTGGCAGCAGATAGTGGAGGCCATGCTCGATGAGGGAGTTGATCTTTTCATAGAGGTGGGCCCCGGCAAGACCCTTTCAGGCTTTGTGCAGAAGATACTCAGAGCGGAAGCAAAGGATAAGGGAAGAGACATAAGCGGCATAAAGCTTATCAATATAGAGACCCCGGAGGATATCTCAAAGATAGACGGAGTCCTGGAGGAAAAATGAGTGATAAGAGGATAGCGCTCGTTACCGGAGCGTCAAGAGGCATAGGAAGGGCTATAGCCCTGAGGCTTGCAAAGGACGGATTCTTCGTGGTCATAAATTACAATGGCTCCGAGGAAGCGGCAAAGGAAGTAAAAGCCGAGATAGAGAGCTTCGGAGGCGAGGCCCTCTGCTATAAGTGCAATGTGGCGGATTTTGATGAGTGCGGAAGGATGTTCGAGGAGCTTCAGGCTTCCGTGGGCACCCCCGATGTGCTGATCAACAATGCCGGCATCACAAAGGATGGCCTGCTTATAGGCATGGACAGGGAAGCATTTTCCAGAGTCATAGACGTAAATCTGGGAGGAGCCTTCAACTGCATGAGACACGGTGCAAAGCTTATGATAAAGAAGAGATATGGAAGGATCATCAACATATCCTCAGTATCAGGCATCATGGGCAATGCGGGCCAGGCCAATTATTCCGCATCCAAGGCAGGAATCATAGGACTTACAAAGTCTGCTGCAAGGGAGCTTGCAGGCAGGGGGATCACGGTCAATGCCGTGGCTCCGGGATTTGTGGATTCGGATATGACCGCAGTGCTTTCAGATAAGGTAAAGGAGGCAGCGGTACAGCAGATACCGAAGAAGCGCTTCGGAAAGCCGGAGGAGATCGCGTCAGCGGTAGCCTTCCTGGCAGGAGAAGAGGCCGGCTACATCACCGGACAGGTACTGGCGGTGGACGGCGGCATGTCGATGTGATATCAAGGAGAGATCAGCAGCTATGAGACGGGTAGTGATAACAGGGCTGGGAGCCGTAACTCCCCTCGGAAATAATGTGGAAGACTTCTGGAACGGACTCAGGGAAGGCCGTTCAGGCATAAATATGATCACAAGGTTCGATACCACGGATTATAAGGTCAAAATAGCCGGAGAGGTAAAGGACTTTGATGCCTCCGTATGCGGAGACATGAAGACCGTAAAGAGGATGGAGCTCTTTTCCAGATATGCAGTGGCTGCCTCAAGGGAGGCCTTTGAGGATGCGGGACTGGATATGGAAAAGGAAGATCCCTTCAGGGTCGGCGTATCCATAGGCTCAGGCATAGGAGCCCTGCAGGTGGCGGAGAGCGGCATGACCCGTCTCCTGGAGAAGGGCCCGGGAAGGGTGGATCCCCTTCTTATCCCCCGTATGATCTCCAATATGGCGGCGGGCAATGTGGCCATAAGCTTCGGACTCAAGGGCAAGAACATCAATGTGGTGACGGCCTGCGCATCGGGCACCCATTCCATAGGCGAGGCCTTCCGCTCCATACAGCACGGAGAAGCAGAGGTCATGCTCTGCGGAGGTACCGAGGCAGCCGTAACGCCCCTTTCCATAGCTGGCTTTACCCAGCTTACTGCCCTTACCACGGATCCGGGTCCCGATACAGCATCCCGTCCCTTTGATAAGGACAGGCACGGCTTCGTCCTTGGAGAGGGTGCAGGAGTCATAGTCCTGGAGGAGCTGGAGCATGCAAAGGCCAGAGGAGCTCATATATATGCTGAGTTCCTGGGCTACGGGGCAACCTGCGATGCTTACCATATAACCTCGCCTGCAGAGGACGGATCCGGAGCGGCCATGGCCATGAGTTATGCCATAAAGGATGCAGGCCTTGAGCCGGAGGACATAGATTATATCAATGCTCACGGAACCGGAACTCCTCTCAATGACCTCTTTGAGACCAGGGCCATAAAGCTCTGCTTCGGAGAGCATGCAAGGGAGCTCAAGATCAACTCCACCAAATCCATGACGGGACATCTGCTTGGAGCAGCCGGCGGCATAGAGGCCGTGGTGCTCACCAAGTCAGTGGAAGAGGATTACGTCCATGTGACAAGGAACCTCCGGGAATCAGAGGAGGAACTGGACCTGGATTACTGCAGGGGAGAGGGCTGCCATACAAAAGTGGACGCAGGCCTCAGCAATTCCCTTGGATTCGGCGGACACAATGCGACCATAGTTATCGGAAAGTATAAGGACTGAAGATATGAAGATAGATGAGATAAAGGAACTTATGAAGGCCATGGAGGAGAGCGGGCTCTGCGCCCTGGATTACAGCGAGGGCGGAGTAAACCTTTCTCTGAGGAGAGGAAGCCTTGCAGAGGTTCAGGCTCCTGCGGCAGCACCTGCGGTAAATGCGGCAGCGGTACAGAGCACGGCAGCACCTGCAGCAGCTTCAGAGGCACCTGCAGAGGCAGAGCATGAAGCAAAGAAGGAGGAGCCCGCGGCAAAGGAGGGCAAGCTCATGCTTTCTCCCCTTGTAGGAACATTCTATGCAGCAGCTTCACCTGAGGATGAGCCCTATGTAAAGGCCGGCGACAAGGTGAAGAAGGGCCAGACCCTCGGCATCATTGAGGCCATGAAGCTCATGAACGAGGTGGAGGCAGAATTTGACGGGACTGTTGAAGAGATACTGGTGGAGAACGGCCAGATGGTAGAGTACGGCCAGCCCCTGTTCAGGATAGTCTGAAAGCAGACGGCCTGATAAGGAACCATGGTCACGGAAGGAGCGGCAGGAGCTTGGCTGCCGTCCCAGGATATTCAGCTTATGATATACGGAGGCAATAATGCTTGGCGTAAAGGAGATAGAACAGATAATACCCCACAGGCATCCATTCCTGCTTGTGGACAGGATAGAGGAGCTTGAGCCGGGAAAGAAGGCCGTTGGATATAAGTCGGTAAGCTTTGACGAACCCTATTTTGCGGGACATTTCCCGGGAGAGCCTGTCATGCCCGGAGTGCTTATAATAGAAGCTCTGGCCCAGACCGGAGCGGTAGCCATACTTTCCGAGGAAAGCATGAAGGGCAAGACCGCCTACTTCGGGGCCATCAATTCGGCAAGGTTCAAAAAGAAGGTAGTGCCCGGCGACAGACTAAGACTTGAGTGTGAGATCATCAAGCAGAAGGGACCGGTGGGCGTAGGCAAGGCAGAGGCTTATGTGGATGATCAGCTTGCCTGCCGTGCTGAGCTTACCTTTATGGTGGGATAAGATGTTTGAGAAAGTACTTGTTGCAAACAGAGGAGAGATAGCGGTACGTGTCATAAGGGCACTGAGGGAGATGGGCATAGCCTCCGTGGCGGTCTATTCCACTGCTGATAAGGACAGTCTTCATGTCATGCTGGCCGATGAGGCGGTATGCATAGGACCGGCCCCCTCCCAGGACAGCTACCTCAATATGGAGGCCATCATCTCCGCTGCAGTGGCGGTAAAGGCCCAGGCCATACATCCGGGCTATGGCTTCCTTTCTGAAAATGAGAAATTTGCGGAGCTCTGTGAGACCTGCGGAATAAAGTTCATAGGACCCTCTGCCTCCGTCATAGCAAAGATGGGCAACAAATCCGAGGCCCGCAACACCATGCAGAAGGCAGGAGTTCCCATCATCCCCGGCACAAAGGAGCCGGTATACTCGCCCAGAGACGGAAAGCGCATCGCAAAGAAGATAGGCTATCCCGTCATGATAAAGGCAGCCCTTGGCGGCGGCGGAAAGGGCATGAGGGTAGCGGACAGCGAGGAGAAGTTCGAGGAGATGTTCCTGGCTGCCCAGCTTGAGACCAGGAAGGCCTTCGGCGATGATACCATGTATATCGAGAAGTATGTGAAGGACCCGAAGCACATCGAGGTCCAGATCCTGGCGGACGCCTATGGCAATGTGGTCCACCTGGGTGAAAGGGACTGTTCGGTACAGAGACGCCATCAGAAGGTCATCGAGGAATCTCCCTGCGCTCAGGTGAGCGATGCCCTGAGGTCAAAGCTCGGAAGGACCGCAGTCAAGGCGGCAAAGGCAGTGGGCTACCAGAATGCAGGAACCATAGAGTTCCTGCTTGACCAGTCCGGCAAATTCTATTTCATGGAGATGAACACCAGAGTACAGGTAGAGCATCCCGTGACAGAGCTGGTGAGCGGAGTGGACATCATAAAGGAGCAGATCAGGATAGCCGCAGGAGAGAAGCTCTCCTTCACCCAGAAGGATATAAAGATCAAGGGCCATGCAATAGAATGCCGCATCAATGCGGAATCTCCCGAAAGGGGCTTCATGCCCTGCCCCGGCACCATGGAAAACATACATTTCCCCGGAGGCAACGGAGTCAGGCTGGATACCCATGCCTACCAGGGCTATAAGCTCCCTCCCTACTATGATTCCATGATAGCAAAGCTCATCGTATATGGTAAGGACAGGGACGAGGCAGTACGAAAGATGCGCTCCGCCCTGGGAGAGACCATCATCGAGGGCATAGAGACCAACATAGACTTTGATTATGAGATAATAAGCAGCCCCGCCTTTGAAAAGGGCAGGGTGGATACGGGATTCATCGAGAAGCATTTCCCGAAGTATCTTAAGAAATAAATTAAACTATGATCAGAGAACTTATCACACAGAAGAAAATTGAAAATGCGTCCAGGATGCCGGATTTTACAAAGATAAAGACCGGGGTCAATGAAAAGGCCGGACGCAGAAAAAAGCGTACCGCAGGGGCAGATCCTGAGGTGCCGGATGACGTATACAGAAAATGTAGCTGCTGCGGCAAGCCTCTGCTGAACCGCGACGTAAGGGAAAACTTCTACCGCTGTCCTAAGTGCGGCGGATATTTCCGTGTGCATGCAAGGCGCAGGGTGGAGATGATCGCCGATCCGGGAAGCTTTGAGGAATTCGACTCAAGGATGGAGACGGTAAATCCCCTGGGATTTCCGGGCTATGAGGAAAAGCTCAGGGACCAGAGGGAAAAGACCGGGCTTGATGAGGCCGTGATCTGCGGAAGCTGCACCATAGGCGGAGAAAAGGCCGTGCTCTGTGTGATGGACAACCGCTTCATCATGAGCTCCATGGGCTACAACGTGGGCGAAAAGCTTACGAGGGCCATAGAGCATTCCACGGAGGAGAAGCTGCCTCTGATCATCTACTGCTGTTCCGGAGGCGCCAGGATGCAGGAGGGCATAGTCAGTCTCATGCAGATGGCAAAGACTTCCGAGGCCCTCAAGCTCCACAGGGAGAAGGGGCTGCTCTATATTAGCATGCTCACCAATCCCACCATGGGCGGAGTGACCGCAAGCTTTGCCATGCTGGGAGACGTGATCCTGGCGGAGCCGGAGGCCCTGATAGGCTTTGCCGGGCCCAGGGTCATAGAACAGACCATAGGAGAAAAGCTTCCTGAGGGCTTCCAGCGCTCGGAATTCCTGCTCCAGCACGGCTTTGTGGACATGATAGTGGAAAGACCGGAGCAGAAGGCCGTGATAGCAAAGCTCATAAGGGCCCATGACATGAAGGCCGGCAGGAGGAGATTCGCAAGGATCACGGGAGCAGAGCTTTCTGAAAGCCTGAAGGCTTCCGCGGCTTTTGCAGATGCTTCAGCGGACAATGCATCGATCCCGGATGAGAACGGGGCTGAGAGCAGGGCGAAGGTTAAGGCGGCCAGCAGGACAGAAAAGAGTGCCGAAACAGGGCACAAGGCAGGAGTTTCAGCTTCTTCAAAGCTTTCAGCCTGGGATAAGGTCAGGCTCTCAAGGAGTGGAGACCGCCCCAGGGCCACGGACTATATAGAGCTTCTGTTTTCCGACTTTACCGAGCTTCACGGGGACCGGGCTTACGGAGATGACAGCGCCGTGGTAGGCGGAGTGGCATTTTTCCATGGACTTCCCGTGACGGTCATAGCCGAACAGAAGGGCAAGAATACCAAGGACAATCTGAAGCGAAACTTCGGCATGCCGAAGCCCGAGGGTTACAGAAAGGCCCTGAGGCTCATGAAGGAAGCCGAGGTATTCGGAAGGCCGGTGATCTGCTTTGTGGACACACCGGGAGCCTATCCCGGCATCTCCTCAGAGGAGAGGGGACAGGGCGAGGCCATAGCCCGCTGCATATATGAGCTCAGCGGACTCAAGGTGCCCGTGCTCAGCATAGTCATATCCGAGGGAGGCTCAGGCGGAGCCCTGGCTCTGGGAGTCGCCAACAGGGTATGGATGATGGAAAATGCCACCTACAGCATACTTTCTCCCGAGGGCTTTGCCAGCATCCTTTATAAGGATGCCAAAAAGGCTGCGGAGGCTTCGGAGCTTATGAAGATAACCGCAGAGGATCTGCTTTCCCTTGGAGTGATAGATGCGGTGATACCTGAGCCCGAGAGCTATAACTGTGAGAGCATGGACGAAGCGGGAGCAGAGATAGACAGAAGGATGGAGGCCTTCCTTAAGGAGGCCATGGCAAAGAGCGGCGAAGAGCTCCGCTCAGAAAGATATCAGAGATTCAGAGATTTTTAGGACCCTATGATAAAGAGTGCTATCAACGGATACATCTCATCTGCTATAATATATAAAAGGCCGTTTTACGGATATGGGAAAATGAACGGATACGAACGTCTTAATGATATACTTGTAAATCTGTTCCGGGACATACTCTACCTGGAGGAAGAGGCAATGAAGCGGAGCGGATATAAGGATCTCAGCATGAATGACTGGCACATCATAGATGCCATCGGAGATGCTGAGCCTAAGACCATGTCTGAGATCGCATCGGAGCTGAGCATCACTGTCGGCTCTCTGTCGATCTCCATGAACGGACTTTATAAAAAGGGCTTCGTAGAGAGGAAGCGGGGCGAGAAGGATCGTAGGAGGGTGTATATCAGCCTCACCGAGAAGGGAGACCAGGCCTTCAAGGCCCACAGGAAGTTCCACAGGGACATGATCGAGGCAGTAAGGGAGGACCAGTCCGACAGCGAATACAAGGCTCTTGTCAGCAGCCTTACAAAGCTTGCGGATTTCTTCAGGAGCTTCGGTCAGGTAAAAAAGGATGACCCCTCTGCCGGGGATAAGGCCGGCGAAGAGGAAGAAAAGACTGCGGAGTGATCCGCAGCGTCAGGGCTCTTTTTTATCCCACGGAATACAAAGCCAGGGACTTAAGCGGCAGGCGAAGCCAGGGGAGGCAGGAGCTTATGAAGGATCTGCTTTATATATGCAATCCCATAGCGGGCAGAGGGAAGGCCAGGGAAAGGCTTTCCGGGATGATCGAATTTTATAACAGCTGCGGCTTTATACCCAGAGTATATATGACGGGGCCGGACAGGGATCTTAAGGAGGCATTCTCCTTATTTCCCGAGTCCGGTTTTTTGGTATGCTCAGGGGGAGACGGCATGCTGAATCTGATGATAAATACCCTTTCGGAGCTGGGCATTGACGTTCCCATAGGCTATATTCCCATGGGGACCACCAATGATTTTTCAAAGACCATCGGCCTTCCGAAAAAATTTGAGGATGTACTGCGCACCTCTGTTTCAGAGTACTATTCCCGTATAGATGCAGGGGAACTTGAGGGGCGCCGCTTTGCCTATGTGGCAGGCTTCGGCAATTTCACGGATATCTCCTATAAGACGCCCCAGATATCCAAAAACATGCTGGGATATCTGGCCTACCTTCTGGAGGGAGCAAGATCCATATCGGATATCAAACCCTACCATGTGAAGGTCACGGCGGGAGAGGAGATCCTGGAAGGAGACTATGTATTCGGCCTTGTGACCAATTCCACCTCGGTGGCAGGAGTCAGGCCTCCCAGCGGGGCGGCCACCAAGCTGGATGACGGGCTCATGGAGCTCACCCTGATCAGGATGCCCAGGAACCTTGCGGAGCTTCGGGAACTGGCAGGCTCCTACCTCACATCGGACGGAAGATCTGAGCTGATCGAATGCAGGCAGGGAAGGGAGTTCGGCTTTGAAGCGGAAAAGCTGGACTGGACACTGGACGGAGAATTCGGCGGATGCTATGATAAGTGCCATATAAGCGTGCTGCCGAAGGCCTTTGCGGTAAGGAGACCGGAGCCATCCCTGAAGACCGGAAACAATGAAGCAAAAAAGAGAGGAAAAGACAGTAAAGCTGAGCGGCAAAGATCACAGCAGTAAAGCTGAGCAGCAAAGCTGTTTACAGAGGGACCGAAGTGCTGCGTATAAAAAGATAGGGCTGACGCTTTATGCATGAGGGTGACAGGGCATAGGTCCTGAGAATAAAACACAGGAGATAAGGATGAATTTTGTAAAAAATATAAAAAAGTATAATAGAAGGCATGGAAGCATCATAACGGTTATTGCCCTGGCTTCGGCACTGCTCCTTTCAGGCTGCGGCGCCGGAGCTTCCGGAGGTAAGACGGAGGAGGCAGGAGCTGCTCCTTCGGCAGGATATTTCTCGGATTTTGAGATGGATACCTTCGATGGAGAGGATACTGTGACGGAGGAGATATTCAGCGACCATGCTCTTAACATGATCAATATCTGGGCCACCTTCTGCGGCCCCTGTGTGGAGGAGATGCCTGCCCTTCAGGAGCTTTCAGAAGAGTATGCGGATCAGGGCCTTCAGATCATAGGACTCTGCAGTGATGTATATTCCAATGGTAAGCTTGATGAGAGGCTCATGCTTTCTGGTCAGGAGATCCTGGAGACCACGGGGGCAGAGTATCTTCAGCTCGTGCCCAATGAGGCCACAGCGGAGGGACTCCTTACAGATGTATTTGCAGTGCCTACCACATATTTTGTGGACAGCGAGGGCAATACGGTAAAGATAGTCATCGGAGCAAAGTCAAAGGAGGACTGGAGCACGACCATAGAAGAGCTCCTTTCAGAAAATAAGGAGGAAGAGGAGCCTTCAGAGGAAACAGCCGCCGAGCAGGAATAATATGAAGAGTAGAGACATAAAGTACAGATCGATATGTACAAATGACTATGCAATCACGTCTGAAGAGCCATGCAAACTTGACATAATCCTGCAGTTGTGCTATAAATCACAGCATATAACAAGCTGTTTCCTGCCAAGGCAGGAGAGAGGATAGAGGAGCGGATGCTATGAGTATCCATCGCACAGAGGCTGGCAGAGGCCGTGATGGAGAAAGGAGACAGCCGCCGAGGCTATGCCGGATCTGCTTACGGTATATGCCGGGCCGCAGCAATAAGATACTGCGGACTGTCACGTCTTTGTGAAGCGCTATCAGAGGTTTATGCAGCGAAGACCCGAAAGGGCTCAGAGTATTTATCCAACGGAGTGTTTCAGCAGACGCTCCGTTTTTTTAATGCGGAGCTTCATTTCGAAAGGAGAGTATGAAATGAGCGATAACAATGAGAGCAGGATCAGGCAGGAGGAAGCCCTGAGCTCGGAAAAGACTGAATTCAAAAGAGAAGTAGGACTTTTCGGAGGCATATCGGTACTGGCAGGTATCATGATAGGCTCCGGTATCTTCTACATCGGAGGCATAGTGCTGCTGCGCTGCGGCATGAGCCTGGGACTGGCACTGCTGGTATGGGTGATCGGCGGTCTCATAACCCTTATGAGCGGTATCTGCTATGCGGAGCTGGGAGCCATGATGCCCAAGGCAGGCGGAAGCTATGTATACCTGCGTGAGGCCTATGGCGAGAAGGTAGCCTTCATGAGCGGCTTCTCGAACTTCATCCTCGGATCATCGGGATCCATAGCAGCCCTGGCAGTTGCATTTTCAGCAGCCATCGCAAGCCTGATGCCTGAGAGCGCATTTGCAGGAAGCGAGCTTATGCAGAAGGGCCTCGGCATAGCCATGGTCATAGTCCTTACGGCCATCAATATCTTCGGCATAAAGCTGGGAAGTACCGTACAGAACATTTTCATGATACTTAAGATGCTCCCCATCGCACTGATACTTATCTGCGGACTTATCATGGGCACTGAGACACCGGATCTGACCATGATGCCCCAGGGCGATGTCAACCTTCCCGCAGTCATCGGCATGATGGCCTACGGCGTGGTTGCAACCATGTGGGCCTATGAGGGATGGATGAACCTCAACGGCATAGCTGAGGAGATCAAGAAGCCTTCAAGGAATATCCCCCTGGCGATCATATTTTCAATAGTAGGAGTTACCGCCCTTTATGTACTTTTCAACTTCGCAGTATACAGGGTGCTTCCCTATGCGACTATCGTGAGCATGATAGATTCCGGCAATAACTATCTCGGAACAGAGGCAGCCAATGTGCTCTTTGGAAATGCCGGCGGCATAATCGTTGCCATAGCCATGGTGCTGGCCATATTCAATTCGCTTAACGGCTGCGTCATGGTATTCCCCAGGACCTATTACGCCATGGCAAAGGACGGAGCCTTCTTCAAGAGCCTCGGGAAGCTGCATCCCGAGTACAGGACCCCTGTCAATGCCCTGATCGTATCCGCACTGGTATCCATAGCACTGATATGCACCAGGAACTTAAGCCAGCTTACCAGCCTTGTGGCCTTCTGCGGCATGATATTCAACAGCCTGGTATTCTATGCGGTAAAGGTATTCAGAAAGAAATATCCGGATATGAAGCGTCCCTACAAGGTATGGTTTTATCCCGTACTTATATATGTGATAATCGCCATCATGGCAGGCCTTGCGATCAATACCTTCGTGGAGGATCCCATAACCTCAGTCATAGGCCTTGCAGTTCCTGCAGTGGGACTTGTGCTCTATGAGCTGGTATTCAAAAAGAGCGTAAAGGCAGAGGCCTGATCCGGTATCGGACCGCAGCCATCTGCGCCGCATTTATATGGATCATAGATATTTAGAACAGCAATAATTTTAAACAGCAGTTTCCAGGGTCAGGGCTGATCCTGATCCATAAAAAAGGAGAAGATCATGTCAGCACTTGTTATATACAATGCAAAGGTATATGTGGAAAGGGGACATTTTGAGGAGGCAGTGCTCTGCGAGGACGGCATCATAAAGGCAGTAGGCTCCAATGAGGGCATACTTGCGGCAGCCCCCGGGGATGCAAAGCACTACGATGCAAAGGGACGCACCGTGGTACCCGGCTTCAATGATTCCCATCAGCACCTTCAGAGCGTGGGAGAGGATCTGGCCAACATCCAGCTCCTCGGAGCCGACAGCATAGCTGAGGTAGGACGCAGGGTAAAGGCCTATATCGAGAAGAATAAGCCCGCTCCCGGCACCGTGCTTCACGGCCAGGGCTGGAATCAGGACTATTTTACGGACGAAAAGAGGATACTCAACCGTCAGGATCTGGATGCCATGGCGCCCGGATATCCCATGATACTTGAGAGAGCCTGCGGTCATATACTTACGGCCAATACCGAGGCCCTCAGGCTTGCCGGCATAACCGGTTCCACAAAGCCTGCCAGCGGCGGTGCCATAGATCTGGATGAAAATGGCGAGCCCACCGGAGTCCTTCGTGAAAATGCCTGCTCCCAGGTGCTCTGCATAATACCCAAGGTCACCGAGGAGGTCATGGACGAGAGACTTCGTCTGGCCATGGCCCATGCGGCAGAGTGCGGCGTGACCTCAGTTCAGACCATGGATATGAAGACCGGTAAGTGGCGTGAGGTCTGGGAGTGCTATAAGAGGGTCCAGGCCAAGGATCCCTCTGTCCGTGTATATCAGCAGGTCAATTTCCTTGAGCCCGAGCCCTTTGAGGAGTTCCTTTCAGAGGGATTCAGGACAGGCGTGGGTGATCACTTCCTTAAGATCGGACCCCTCAAGATGTTCGTGGACGGAAGCCTCGGAGCCCGTACCGCACTTATGAGGAAGCCCTATAACGACGATCCTTCCACCTGCGGCATACCCACCATGACACAGGAAGCCCTGGATGAGATGGTGAGGATAGCCACCGAGCACGGCTGCACCTCCATAGTGCATGCCATCGGAGACGGCGCCATAGACAGAGTGCTCAAGGCCTATGAGAAGGTCATTAAGAACGGGGAAAACCCTCTCCGTCACGGTATAGTACACTGCCAGATCACTGATATGGACATGCTTAAGAGATTTAAGGATAGCGATGTCCTGGCTCTGGTACAGCCCATATTCCTGCACTATGACATGACAGTGCTGGAGGACAGGGTAGGAAAGGAGCTGGCTTCCACCAGCTACGCCTTCAATACCCTTAAGCAGATGGGAGTCCATGAGAGCTTCGGTACCGACAGCCCCGTAGAGGATATGAATGCCATCAATAACCTCTACTGCGCAGTCACCAGAAAGAACTTAAAGGGCAGTCCCGAAGGCGGCTTCTATCCCGATGAGTGCATGGACATCTATGACGCAGTGGATGCCTATACCTATGAGTCAGCCTATGCAAGCTTCGAGGAAAATGTAAAGGGACGCATAAAGCCCGGCTACTATGCCGACATGGTAGTTCTCGGACAGGATATATTTACCATACCTGCAGACGAGATAATCAATACCACCGTGGATGCTACCATAGTTGACGGACGCTTCGTATACGAAAGATAAGTTTTATAGTCTGAGAAACTGCCGGTAACGGACATTGCAGAGCAGCAGTCCGTGACGGCAGTTTTTTGCTGTTTAGGGGTTAAAGTATCTCAACAATGTGCTCAATGCAGCCCATGCCATCAATATGCCTGTACCTAATTTGAGAACTGCAGAAAACCTCTGGCGGCGGACATCGCAGGGCGGAAGTCTGTCGGCAGAGGTTTTGCAGGTAATATGAAATGTTTTGGGTTTTAAATAGATTGATCTTCAGACCACGATGCGTCCCAGCCTGTGGGAAAGCTGGGAGAGTACGGCGTTGGTATTGACGCCTGCTGCAAAGGCCATATCACAGGCCCGGATCGTTTCATTGCCGCTCTTTCCTATAAGTACTACTTCGGTACCGGGATGTACATCAGGGACTTCGCTCACATCCAGCATGAGGAAATCCATGCATATGGTCCCTATCATGGGACATACCTTGCCATTTACAAGGGCATTCCAGCGGTTTGAAAGCTCCCTCGGCATGCCGTCAGCATAACCGAACCCCACGGAGGCACAAAGCATCTCATGATCCGCTTTGAAGGTTCGGCTGTAGCTTACGCAGTCTCCGGGATAAAGCTTCCTTACGGTACTTACCTTGGCCTTGAGCTCAAGCACGTGCCTGAGACCAAGTCTCTTAGGTGAATCATCGGAGGGTTTGCCTTCGATACCGTATATAAGAGCTCCCGGCCTGATATAGTCGTAGCCGTGCTCCGAATAATTGGCTATGCCTGAGCTTGCCAGCACATGGGTCCTGAAATCTGTGATGCCTCTGGAGTGAAGCTCATTTACAAGCCTGTCATAAGCTTCTATCTGCTTAAGGGTAAATTCCCTTCCCTCGCCTTCCGTCTCATCGGCGGAGCTTAGATGGGTATATATGCTGTCTATATTGAGATTATCAAGGCTCCAGAGTCCTGCGATCTCATCCACGTGCTCACTGCGCTCACCTATGCGGCGCATGCCGGTATCTATGGCCACATGGACCCGGAGGGGCTTTCCGAAGGCATTGAGTACCTTTCCGTAAGCACAATCCACGACAGTCTGTGAAAGGTCATATTCATAAAGGGCGGAAAGATCCGCAGGATCAGTATAACCGAGGATAAGTATCTGTCCTTCTATGCCGGCTTCACGAAGCTCTACGGCCTCAGAAAGGCAGGCCACACAGTAGTCCCTTGTGCCATGCTCGTGAAGCATCTTGGATATGGGAACGGCTCCGTGTCCGAAGGCATTGGCTTTTACGCAGGGCATCATCCTGCAGCCCTGTGGAAGACCTGACTCAAGAACATTTATATTGTGGATAAAATTATCCTTATTGAGCTCTATCCAGGCTCTGTCCTTCTCAAACATAAATTACCTCCGTGATACTGCTCCTCTTACCTTAAACACCTGAGGCGGGGAAGTCAAGCTTTATTTTGCCATAGCGGCAAAATGCCCCGCCTCCTTCTGCCGTGATGACAGAAAAGAGGACGGGACATTTTACCTGATATATTATGCAGATGTCAGAAACTGATCCGTATGCCGCTTATAAGGCAGCTTTATCAGAACATGGGCACTACTGCGCCTGCGTAGGTCTCGTCTATGAACTCTTTTACGGTATCGCTCTTTAAGGCCTCAACAAGGGCTTTGGTCTTGTCGCTGTTCTCATCACCGCTTCTTACGGCAACTACATTTCCATAAGTTACTGCTGCTTCTGAGTCAGAAGCCTCTACTGCAAGGGCATCGGAGACTTTGAGGCCTGCATCGATCGCATAGTTGCCATTGATGACTGCGATATCCACATCCTGCAAAGACAGGGGGATCTGAGCTGCCTCTACCTCGAGGATCTCAAGGTTCTTCGGGTTCTCCTCGATATCATTTCTGGTGGCATCGAGGCCTGCGCCCTCTTTGAGCTTGAGAAGCCCCTGGGCTTCAAGGAGCAGAAGGGCCCTTGCCTCATTTGTGGTATCGTTGGGAACTGCTACCGTAGCTCCGTCTGCAAGCTCCTCAAGGCTTGCGGTCTTGCCTGCGTAGATGCCGAAGGGCTCATAGTGGATGGTGCCTGCGCTTACAAGATC
>CALWMV010000018.1 GCA_944382125.1 uncultured Lachnospiraceae bacterium | reverse complement strand
AGGCTCCGCAAGCTTCGTGCCGGCTTCAAGAACACAAAGCTCCAGATGCTCTTCAGAGGACAGAACATACTGGGCTACAATCATTATGCCGATGACGTGGTAGAGTACTTCGTTCAGAAGTCCGTCGCCAATGGTATAGACATCATCCGTATCTTCGACTGCCTCAACGATCTCCGCAATCTTGAGACAGCAGTCAATGCCACCAAGAAGGAGGGAGGCCATGTGCAGGTTGCCATGAGCTATACCCTTGGTGAGGCATATACCCTTGATTACTGGAAGGATCTGGCAAAGAGGATCACGGACATGGGCGCAGACTCCATCTGCGTAAAGGATATGGCTGGCCTGCTGCTTCCCGCAGAGGCAGAGAAGCTTGTAAAGGCCCTCAAGGAGGTCACGGACCTTCCCATAGACATGCATACCCATTACACCTCAGGTATGGCTTCGATGAGCTATCTGAAGGCGATAGAGGCAGGAGCAGATATCATAGATACAGCCTGCACACCCTTCGCCCTTGGTACATCCCAGCCCTCCACTGAGGTCATGGTCAAGGCTCTTCAGGGATCCCCCTATGATACAGGCCTGGATGTGGATAAGCTCATCGAGATCTGCAACTACTTCCAGCCCTATAAGGAAGAGTGCGTAAAGAGTGGACTGCTCAGCACCAAGGTCATGGGAGTTGACATCAACACCCTTAAGTATCAGGTTCCCGGCGGCATGCTTTCTAACATGGTGAAGCAGCTTGCTGATGCAGGAAAGTCTGATAAGCTCACCGAGGTACTGGAGGAGATACCGAGAGTCCGCAAGGATTTCGGAGAGCCTCCGCTGGTTACTCCTTCTTCACAGATCGTAGGAACCCAGGCAGTCATGAATGTCCTTATGGGAGAGCGCTACAAGCTGGTTCCCAAGGAGTCTCACAAGCTTGCAAAGGGAGAATTCGGACAGAGCCCGAAGCCCATGGACCCCGAGGTACAGAAGAAGATCCTCGGAGACGAGGAGCCCATCACCTGCAGACCTGCAGATCTCATCGAGCCTCAGCTTCCCAAGTTTGAGGAGGAGATGGCAAAGTGGAAGAGGCAGCCTGAGGATGTGCTCACATATGCTCTGTTCCCTGCAGTTGCAAAGGAGTTCTTTGAGTACAGGGACACTCAGGACAGCGGCATAGATAAGACAAAGGTGAAGGACGGAGCCTATCCTGTATAAGCACCAAGGAAGACCATGGGCCATATGGGGCTGAAATAATGGTCATCCGGCAGGCCGGGGCTTTTCTTTCGAAAGTCTTACGTTAGTCTAAGGATTCATTTAATCATATAGACAAAGTTTTTTGCCAAAATTATAATAACACCGTACAGTTTCGGCTGTACGGTGTTTTGTTATGAAAAAATAACTCTAAGATAAGGATGTTTATGATAAGATTCGGGCTAAACAATCGAACTGCTTCGGCAGTCCTGGCGGCCTGCCTCTTCATGCAGGCCGCCCTTCCTTCTGCCCTGATAGCCGGGATGGAGGCTCAGGCCGCTTCCTGGACAGGTTATGTGGATGCGGACAGGATGAATGTAAGATCGGGCCCCGGCACGAACTACGGTGCGGTCGGAGTGCTTACTGACAACGCTCAGGTCGCGGTCATATCCGAGACCTACGGCAATGACGGACATATATGGTATCAGATCAGCTACGGCAACGGCCAGACTGGCTATGCCCGCAGCGACTATATAGAACAGCAGTTGATATACAGCGCCTCTGATTCAAACTTTGAGAATTGGATGAATCAGCAGGGCTTCCCCGAGAGCTATAAGAACGGACTTCGGGGCCTGCATCAGAAGTATCCCAACTGGGTATTCACTGCCCAGCACACGGGCCTGGACTGGAACACGGCGGTGGCTGAGGAATCCAAGGTCGGACGAAATCTGGTGGGCACCGAGTCCATATCCTCATGGAAGTCCACTGCCAGCGGAGCCTTTGACTGGGCGGCCAATTCCTGGCCCGGCTTTGACGGATCCGCCTGGGTAGCTGCCTCCACGGAGATCATAGCCCATTACATGGATCCCAGAAATTTTCTTGACGAGGAATATATCTTCCAGTTCGAGCTCCAGTCCTATAATGCTTCCACTCAGACCAGGGATGGACTTATGCAGCTGATAGACGGCACCTTCCTGGATAATGAGGTGGTCGTGCCTGTCAATGGCAGCACGGTAAATGCCGGCACCGTCATAGAAAATGACGGCTATGGCTACGCGGATAAGAGCTACGGATTTTCAGGAGGCAATATCGGAAGCGCCGTGGGAGGAAGCACGGGAAGCAGCGGTACTGCATCAGGTCCTTCAGGTTCGGGAAGCAGTAATGTGACCTATGGCCCGGGAGTGAGCGTCGGCGGAGACAGCGGCTTTGTCAACAGCGGACCGGGAGTGGGACTTAGTTCTGCGGCTGATATAAAAGAAGAAAAGTCCGTATTTGCACGGATCTCGGATGGACTCTTTGAGCTTACCGGAGGCCTTACCTCCTATGCTGCAGGCTGGAAGAAGCTTTCAGATGAGCCCCTTCAGTGGGTATATGAAAATGATGACGGCTCAAGGCTTTCCGGCGGATGGTTCTGGCTTGACGGCAACAATGACGGCATAGCAGAATGCTACTATATATATGACAATGGCATCATGGCCTACAGTACGACGGTTGAGGGGTACCTGGTCAATGCCGACGGAAAGTGGATAGACGAAGCCGGCAATATACAGACAAAGACCGTGGATACAGTGCAGCAGACCGCACCCCAGCAGACTGAATCACAGCAGAGCAGTATGATAACCATCGAGGGTCCCGGAGATATGACGGGATCCCAGAACGGAAGCTCCCAGACAGGACAGACCCAGTCGGTGGTATCAGGTGATGCTCCTGCGCCCATAGGACCTGGAGGAATGTCTTCAGGTCAGCAGAGCCAGACGACTGATGGCTCTTCAGCGGTCTCTGATCCTTCACAGCAGCAGGATATGACCCAGAACAGGAAGTATCAGGAGCCCATGAAGCTAGTCAGCTATGCTGATATAATCATGGAGGCTGCAAAGCAGTCAGGGGTAAGCCCCTATGTCATAGCCGCCATGATACTTCAGGAGCAGGGAGCCGGGACCTCGGACAGCATATCAGGTACCAATTCGGCTTATCCCGGTATATATAATTATTTCAACCTGGGAGCCTATGCCCATGACGGCATGGGAGCCGTGGAGGCCGGACTTAATTATGCGGCCCAGAGCGGCACCGGAGGAAGGCCCTGGAACAATATAGAAAAGGCCATAGTAGGCGGAGCACAGCTCTACGGAGCCAATTATGTCAATGCAGGGCAGGATACATTTTACCTTAAGAAGTATAATGTCCAGGGAAGCAACCTTTATCAGCACCAGTACATGACCAATGTGCCGGCTGCTGCATCAGAGGGAGCAAAGGTGGCAGATGCGTATAATGCGCAGATCAAGTCTACTGCACTGACATTCAAGATCCCGGTATACAACAACATGCCTGAGACCGCATGTCCCATGCCTACGATAGACGGAAGCCCGAACAACAAGCTATCTTCGATCAGCGTGGACGGATATGCACTTACTCCTACCTTCAGCATGGATACCAATGACTACAGCCTCATCGTGGACAATGCAGTCACATCAGTCAATGTTTCAGCCTCTGCCATAGACGGCACGGCAAGGATATCAGGCACCGGTACCGTGAATCTCAACATAGGAGTCAATACGGTGACAATAACCGTGACCGCAGGCAACGGCACCACAAGGGACTACAGGATAAGCATCACGAGACGTGACGGAGCCATAGGCAATGTCGGAGGCGAGAGTACCGTAACGGCAGGTACCGGTACGAATACCGGAAGTACTTCAGGAGCAGCAGGCCCCGGAATGCCTGCAGGATCAGGGCAGACGAATGTACAGGGCGGAACCCAGACTGCAGGGCCCGGAGGAGTGAGCGGAAGCACTCAGGATCCTTCATCAATGCCTCAGGGAGGCGGATCAGAGATAGTAGTAATAGGAAGCACGCCGCCCGGCGCATGATACGGAGGAAAGTATGAAGAAGAGTAAAGTATTTGCAATGATCTCGAAGGCAGCTGCAGTATTTGCCGCAAGCCTTGCCTTTACCATCACTGCCCTTGCTGCAGATGGACAGATAAGCTTTTCAGACCCTTCGGCGACCTCCGGATCAGAGGTCAATGTGACCATGAAGATCAGTGCCGATGAGGGTACGAAGCTTGCCGATGCCACGGTGACCCTGACCTACCCCCAGGACAAGCTGGAGTTTGTTTCCGGTACGGATTCAAGCGGAGGGGCAGGGACCATAAGGGTACATGGAGTCACGAACGGAGGCGGCTCCAGGACTCTGGAATATAATCTTAAATTCAATACACTGGCCGCAGGCACCTCGACCATAGGCATAGATACCTATGAGGTGTATGATGAGGACGGAGCAGCCATAAATGTGACCCATCTCGGGACCTCCACCGTTACCGTCAATTCGGCGGAGCAGCTCTCCCAGGATGCGGACCTGGCTACGCTGGAGGTGAGCCCCGGTACTCTTGAACCGGCCTTCGATCCTTCGGTGACCAGCTATACGACTACAGTGGGGACCTCGGTAGAGCTGCTTGGCATCAATGCCCTGGCAGAGGATCCCGGAGCCTCGGTCATGATCCAGAACAATGAGGCCCTTCAGCTGGGAGAAAATACCGTGACCGTAAGAGTTACTGCTCCTGACGGACAGACGGTAAAGGACTATGTGATCACTGTCAATAAGACAGAGGGAGGCCCTGAGACTCCTGTATCCGATGCCCAGGCCGTGGAGCAGGAGACAGTAGAGGGAGTACAGCTTTCCTCCAGGGGCAAGACCATAACCATCATGAACCCTGGTGACGATGTTGCCATCCCTGAAGGCTTTACGGATGCTATCATCACCATAGACGGACAGAGCGTAAAGGGCTGGTTCTGGGGTGCTGATGCGGATCCCGAATACTGTGTGGTATACGGAATGAATGACCGCGGCGAGCTTAACTTCTACCGCTACGATCTGGATGAGAAGACCATACAGAGATACTTCTCTGATCCTCTGTCAGCAGATGCGGTAAGCAATGTTGAGTACAACGAGCTTCAGCAGCAGTATAACGAGCTTAGCTCCGGATATGAGCTGAGATTTGCTGTGATCTGTGTTCTTTGTGTGGTATGCGCAGCACTTCTTGCAGCCGTTGCAGTCCTTTCAGCAAAGCTCAGGAATGCAGGACGTGAGTCAAAGCGCAACAGGGGCTTCGAGAGGAGACAGACCGAAAAGACCTCAGAACGCAGAAGAGCAGCCGACATAGATCAGGATATACTGAGTCATGACTATGACATGGAGCCTGAGGAGTATGAGGCAATGGATGAGACCAGGATCATCTCCGGACTCTCGGCAGACAGAAAGCAGGCAGATGAAGCTTCGGAGCCTGATGATGAAGCGATTTCCGAAGAAATCTCCGAAGAGGCTTCTGACAGCGGCAGAAAGGATATGACTGAAGCTGCAGCAGAGTCAGATCCTGAGCCTGAGGAGAAGAAGCAGGAAGGCGATGACACCTTTGAGAGCTTCGATATCTGATGATATAAGTTTATAGTTTTTTAATACTTATAACAGGGATTTTATTGAAATAAAACTCCGACTGGGTTATAGTTGACGCATGGCGCCGGACTGAGCCCGGCGGAGTTTTATGAGTAAAGGCGATATGTCCGAAGCGTGACAAAAAGAGGAAAGCAGCGGATCATATTCAGGATGGATACAGGAGATATAAATGGAACAATTTACACAAAAGGCTAAGGAAGCACTGCAGCTTGCCTATGATGTATCTGAGGAGCTGGGCCATGGATATATAGGCTCAGAGCATCTTCTCTGCGGTATCATCAGGGAGCAGAGCTGCGTAGCTGCCCAGGTGCTCAATACATTCGGCATAAATGAGGCTTCCGTCATGCCCCTCATTGAACGCCTGATATCAGGACGGGATGTGATGGTTTCGGAGAACAGCGGCTATACACCCAGTGCCAGACATATACTTGAACAGAGCTGCAGGGAGGCGGCCTTCTTCAGGTCTGCTCTTATCGGCACTGAGCATATACTCATAGCCATGCTGAAGCAGCAGGATTGCGTAGCCTTGAGGATACTCAATACCCTGGGAGCAAGTGCCCAGGCGATTTATCAGGAGACCGTGGCTTCCATGGGAGAGGACGTCGCTGATCTCAGGGACAGTGAGGCCTCCGGACAGGCAAGGAAGAAAAATTCCACGCCCACCCTCAACCAGTACTCCAGGGATCTTACAGATCTTGCCAGGGAGGGGAAGCTGGATCCTGTGATCGGAAGGCAGAACGAGATCATGAGGGTAGTCCAGATACTTTCAAGGCGCACCAAGAACAACCCCTGTCTGATAGGTGAGCCCGGTGTCGGAAAGACAGCAGTGGTGGAGGGCCTTGCAACCCTCATAGTTGAGGATAAGGTGCCTTCGACTATCAAAGGAAAGAGACTTCTGTCCCTGGACATAAGTGGTATGGTGGCAGGTTCCAAATACAGAGGCGAATTTGAGGAACGCATAAAGAGAGTCATAGCAGAGGCGCAGAATGACGGAGATGTGCTTCTCTTCATAGATGAGATCCACACTATTATAGGCGCAGGAGGTGCCGAGGGTGCCCTGGATGCCGCCAATATACTGAAGCCTTCGCTTGCAAGGGGTGAGCTCCAGATCATCGGAGCCACCACCGTGGATGAATACCGCAAGCATATAGAAAAGGACAGTGCCCTGGAGAGGCGTTTCCAGCCCGTCATGGTGGATGAGCCCACTGAGGAGGAGACGATAGACATACTTAAGGGCATACGCCATAAGTATGAGGAATTCCATGGAGTGACCATCACGGACGAGGCCTGCGAGGCTGCAGTCAAGATGAGTGAGAGATATATCAATGACAGGTTCCTGCCTGACAAGGCCATAGACCTGATAGATGAAGCAGCCTCCAAGCTGAGGCTTGATCTTACTGCTCCTGCCGCAGAGCCGGAGGCTCTTAAGAGGACAGAAAAGCAGCTTTCCGAACTCAGGATGGAAAAGGAACTGGCAGTCATACAGCAGGATTTTGACCGGGCTTCTGCCATAAGCAAAAAGGAGGACAGGGCCAGAAAGCGCCTTGATAAGCTCAGGCTTGAGGATAAGGAGAAACAGGAGGGAGACATGAGGCCCAGCCTCGGAGAGGCAGAGATAGCCGACGTGGTGAGCAGCTGGACCAAGATCCCTGTGACGAAGCTTACTGAGGCAGAGTCAGTACGCATAAGGAATCTTGAAAATATCCTCCATGAGCGCATAGTATCCCAGGATGAGGCCGTAAAGGCCGTTTCCAAGGCCATAAAGAGAGGAAGGGTAGGTATAAAGGATCCCAGGAGGCCCATAGGCTCCTTCATGTTCCTGGGCCCTACAGGAGTTGGAAAGACGGAGCTCTCAAAGGCCCTTGCTGAGGCTGTCTTCGGATCGGAAAATGCCCTTATAAGGGTAGATATGTCTGAATATATGGAGAAGCACAGCGTGTCAAAGATGATAGGTTCGCCTCCGGGCTATGTGGGCTTCGAGGAGGGGGGACAGCTCTCCGAGAAGGTAAGAAGGAACCCTTACTCCGTAGTGCTCTTTGACGAGATAGAGAAGGCCCATCCGGATGTGTTCAATGTACTTCTGCAGGTACTGGATGATGGCTGCATCACCGATGCCCAGGGCAGAAAGGTGGATTTCAAGAACACCATCATCATCATGACCTCCAATGCAGGAGCCCAGAATATCGTCGCTCCCAAGATGCTAGGCTTTATGGCCTCAGAGGATGCAGATGCCTCATATAACGGAATGAAGCAGAGGGTCATGGACGAGGTAAGGCAGATGTTTAAGCCTGAGTTCCTCAACAGGATAGATGAGATAATCGTATTCCGTCAGCTGACCAGGGAGAACATGGGCAAAATAGTCGATATCATGCTTAAGGACGTCACCGGCAGGATGAAGACCCAGATGAATATAAGCGCGGAGATCTCAGACGATGCAAAGCAGCTCCTTATAGAGCGCGGCTATGATGAGAAATACGGTGCAAGGCCTCTCAAGAGAGAGATACAGACCCTTGTGGAGGACAATATCGCGGAAGAGATGCTGGAGGGCAATATCAAGGCCGGAGATACGGTGCTGATAACTGCAGATCCTGCATCCAAGGACAGCCTTAAGATACTGAGGCTTCCCAAAAGAAGGAAAAAGACTTCTGAGAAGCCCGAGGGTAAATCTTCTGAAAGCGGCAAGACAGCATCAGGAGCCGGAAAGAACAGAAATAAAAAGGGTGAGGCTGTAAAGAGCAGCTCACGAAACGGAGGAAAGCTTGCCAAAGCAAAGTAACAGCAGGGATACAGTTTTTTTCTGTACGGAATGCGGATATGAATCAAAAAAGTGGCTGGGCCAGTGTCCCGCCTGCCATAGCTGGAATTCATTTTCTGAGGAGCCTGTCGTAAAGACAGGCTCCAAGGCGTCTCAAAAAGCCTCTGGTAAAGTCAGATCACAAAGAAAGCCGGTTCCCCTGAAGGACATAGATTCCTATACGGAAGAAAGGCTGGATACAGGATTTCCGGAGTTCTCCAGGGTGCTGGGCGGAGGCATAGTGCCGGGAAGCCTGGTGCTCATAGCCGGAGACCCCGGCATAGGTAAGTCCACGCTTCTGCTCCAGGCGGCCATAAGGCTTGCGGAGGGCGGCAGGAAGGTCCTCTATATCTCGGGAGAGGAGAGCCTCTCCCAGATAAAGCTGAGGGCTGACAGGATAGGCTTCAGGGATGGAGACCTGGGCTTCCTTTCGGAGACGGACCTTGGCACCATACTGGAGCTTCTCAGACAGGAAAAGCCGGAGGTCTGCATCATAGACTCCATACAGACCATGTATTCGGAGGATGTCAGCTCAGCGGCAGGCTCGGTGACCCAGGTCAGGGAGTGTGCCCAGCACATGATGATGCTGGCCAAGGAGGAAAACATAGCCATCTTCCTGGTAGGCCATGTGACCAAGGAGGGTACCGTGGCGGGGCCCAGGGTGCTGGAGCATATAGTGGATACGGTGCTTTATTTTGAGTCGGGCCAGAACGGGGCCTTCAGGCTCCTTCGGAGTGCAAAGAACCGTTTCGGATCCACCAATGAGATCGGAGTCTTTGAGATGAGGTCCAATGGGCTCTCTGAGGTACTGGACCCGTCAGAACTCATGCTTTCGGACAGACCGGAACATGCCAGCGGTGCAGTAGTTACCTGTCTTCTTGAGGGCACACGTCCCATACTTGCGGAGGTGCAGGGGCTGGTATGCGAGACGGCCTTCGGAATGGCAAGACGTCAGGCCTCGGGGATAGACTATAACAGGCTCAATCTGCTCCTTGCAGTTATGGAAAAAAGAGCAGGCTTGGCCCTTTCCCGCTGCGATGCCTATGTCAATGTGGCAGGAGGCATGCATGTATCGGAGCCTTCGGCTGATCTGGCGGTGGTCGTGGCGATCATTTCCTCTTATAAAAATATACCAGTGCCTGATGATACCCTGGTATTCGGAGAGGTTGGACTTTCCGGAGAGATAAGGGCGGTAAGGCAGGTAGAGGAGCGGATAAGAGAGGCAAAGAAGCTCGGCTTCAGGAGAGTGATACTTCCCAGACACAATGCAGCAAAATGCAGGCAGGAGGAAGGGATAGAGCTTATCGGAGTTCGTTACATAAGTGAGCTTTTCAGGCTCCTTGGCTGATATACGGGGACTTTACGGGATCCATACAATATATTGTGCTTTTTTACCTTTTTTATACTTCTTCATCTCAAAAGATTGGTGATTTTACAGATAGACTGAAACAAGCGCATATGATATAAATTTGTCTAAGCATATGGAAGCTTCGCTGACAGTATACGCGAAGATTTTTATATGCTTTTAAAATATATTGGCATTAAGAATGTATAAAGATCAGACTTTTCATTTTGCGGAAAGGAAGGTAAAACATGAAAGAATACAGCATCAGGATACCGGACGTTGAGACAGCAAAGCAGTTCTGCAGACTTGCCGGAGAGTGTGATTTTGATATCGACCTTGTTTATAACAGAGTAGTTATAGATGCAAAGTCCATCCTTGGTGTGCTCAGCATGGATTTACGCAAGGTCCTGAAGGTCAGAATGAACGGAGATAATACAAACTTCGAGGCATTTCTTGCCAAGCTCCACGACCTTGTTGACGAGGCAGCTTAAGGAGCGGTACGGAAGTCTTTGCAGGTGACATAAGGATGCCCGAAAAACTGCTTGACTTTTCGGGCATTTTCTTTTATATTATCACTTGTCTTGTGTAGTTTAGGAGCATCTTCCAATGGTAGGATAGCGGTCTCCAAAACCGTCAATGAGGGTTCGAATCCTTCTGCTCCTGTAAAGCTTAGAGAGCTCTGAAGCCCAGTATATAAAGGGTTCAGGGCTTTTTTCATTTTTATAAGCAGACATAAGAAGACATAAATAGAAATAAGTGACTGAAAAAAGTGGTTACATTTTCGGTCACTTTTTTTGTTTATGTCCAGCATATAAAGAATCGCTTGAAAAAGATATACGTCTAACTTATAATATAGACATAAAGAAAGCACCCACTCCATTGTGGATGCCTTAGAATAGGGTTTTGTCCTTACGTACGCAGCCTCACCTTGTTGGCAGACAGGGTGGGGATATTTTTTATCTTTCTTATCGAGAAAGGTAAAAAGTGCGACGATAAAGACACCAAAGGATATGAGAAGTCCAAGTATTCCAAGGACAACCATCTATATCTTTATTCAGGGAAGTTGTATGTGAACAACAGCAGAGTTTATCCCGTGATAAGCTTCACTATTGCTATGAGTATGGAAAAGATAGCAACAGCTTTTTTAAGGAGCTCCGGCTTTATGAAGGAGGTATTGCGGCTTCCGGCAAAGACCCCTATGCCATGGCTTATGAGAGAGACCATAAGCACTCCTGCCATGGAGATGATATCGCACTGCATGCTGTAGCCGATGCAGGAGGGGATGGCGATAAAGATCGAGTCAAATAAGGAGACCCCCACAGCGGTCTTGATGGGCACTCCAAGTATGACTAAAAGGGGCATGACCAGCACGGGACCGCCTGCACCTGAAAGGGCGCAGACTGCACCGGTCACAAGACCGAATATGATGCAGACAGGAGCAGATATGCGAGCCTCCTGTTTGCTTTTATTTTGGGAGACTGGAGAAGCTGATGCATCACCGGACTCTATGGCGGCATGGACATCCGGAGACTTTGATCCGTCTTCCTTCTGATCCTTACGAAGAAGGATAGAGATACCGGAGAGGAGCACAACTGCGTAGAGGATCCTTTTTACCACAGCTTCATCTATAAGCAGGTTGAGCCTGACTCCGATCACTGCACCTATCAGACTTCCGATGCTGATGAGGGCTGCTAGACGAAGATCAAGGTTTCCGGCCTTGTGATAGTTCCAGGAACCGAGGACTCCTGAGATAAGAAAGGCAAAAAAGCTAAGTGCAAGGGCCTGGGCAGTAGGCATCCCCATAAATCCGCTGTAAAGTATCGGAAGGAGGAAACCTGCGATGCCGGTAAGGCCGATCATGCCTCCTATAAGTATGTTTGCTATGATGATTATTATATAGTACGTCACTTGTTTTTACCTGAAAAGGAAATATTGTAGATAATATTTTAAATATAAGTGCCTGAAAACTGCCGTCTTGGACTGCCGCTATGCGATGTCCTTCGACGACAGTTTTATCAGGCATTTTATTAGCTTTATTTTTTCTCAGAGAGCTTCCTGGTAAGCTCTGGCTTCAGCCATGATCCTTTCCTCATCAAGGCTGAGGACCTGGCCCCTTTCCATAAGCACCCTGCCTCCGACTATGCTGTCACTTACATCAGAGGCATTGACGCTCTCAAGAAGAGTATTGGAGATATGACCGTAGACTGCCAGATGGGGCTTCTGCATGTCTATGCCTATCAGGTCTGCATTGGCTCCTTCACGGATGACGCCCTGACCAGGATCGCCCAGGCAGGCCTGCCCTCCCCGGGTCACCATACGAAGTATGGTCTTTGCGGGCATGACCGCAGGCTCTGACAGAGGCACTCCATAGCTCAGATTCATGACTGAACGGAATATCTTCATCTCATTCCAGAGGCTGAGACCCCCATGAGCGGCTCCGTCAGTTCCAAGTCCGACGCTTATGCCCCTGGCAAGAAGTGAGGGAGTATCGGGAGCAGCCTTTCCGCAGTTGCTGAATGGACAGTGGCAGATCTTTACTCCTCTTTCCCGGATAAGCTCCTTTTCACCTTCAGAAAGCAGAAGGCTGTGGGCACCGAGGAAATTGCTGCCAAGGATGCCGAGGCTGTCAAGATATTCGTAGGGGCGCATATGCTCCCGCTCTATAAAGAAGCTGATCTCTCCGGGATACTCATTCATATGAGCCTGAAGCATGGTGCTTCGTTCCCTTGCCCGGGATGCGGCAGCCTCCATGAGCTCCCTTGAGCAGGAGATCAGGGAACGGAGGGAATAATAGACTCTGAGACTTCCTTTATCATGAAAGCCGTCATAAAGCTCATCGGTCCTTCGTATGGCTTCCTTTGCATCCGTTGAGATGGAATCGGGCAGCCCCTTCTGATCCATGGTAGAATAGGAGAGGGCGCCTCTGAGGCCGCTTTCAAGGTAAACTTCTGCAGCCTCTTCCATGAAGTAGCTTCCGGCATCTATAAAACCGGTAGTTCCTGAATGTATCATACAGAGGGCGGCAAGCTCTGCGCTGAGCCTCATTTTCTCAGGATTGAGTGTGCTCTCGAAGGGGAGCATGATCCTGGTCCAGATCATGGGCATGGCGTCAAGCACCTGGCCCCTCAGGAGCTGCTGGCCCGTATGCATATGGGAATCCACAAGACCGGGCATATATAAAAGGCCCTTTCCTTCAAGCTCACGGTCAAAGTCATAGGCCTCTAAAAGCTCCTCAAGTGGAGCTATCTTCTTTATCTTTCCATCTGCTATGGCGATGCTTAAGCCCCTTCTGAGCTCCAGCTCTTCATCCAGATGATCGGCATGGCGTAGCAGAAGATCTGCATGCTTTTTCATATACTGCCTCCTTAAATGATCACTACTGCAAATAATAACATAAGCAGGATAATGATTCAATGACACATAAGGCCGGTGTGAGCCTTTGCTGAGCATTAAGGGTCTTTGCGCCTTTGGTGAGCGCAGCATAGGACCGGTTTTCCGCAAGCTTGAAATTGACAGCCTTGGTCTTTCGTGATAGGCTGATGACTTGATAAAGAAAGAAAGCTACAGACCCATGGAATATCTTTAAAAGAAGGAAGTTACTGGCTTATGAGATATCTTAAACAGTTTGCGGTCATCCTGACGGTGACCTGCATAGGAGAGATCATCAAATATATGATAGACCTCCCTGTGCCGGGAAGTATCTACGGACTTATCCTGATGCTGATACTGCTTATGACAGGAGCGGTGAAGCTTGAGGCCGTAAAGGATGCGGCGGATTTCCTCGTGGAGATCATGCCCCTTATGTTCATTCCTGCAGCGGCAGGGCTCCTGGATTCCTATGCCATGCTTCAGGAGATGCTGCTCCCTCTGATAGTCATCATTCCCCTTACTACCTGCCTTGTGGTGATGGTGAGCGGAAAGGTGACCGAGCTTGTATTAAAAATGGGAAAAGGAGGGAAGAAGGATGCATGAGTTTTTTGCAGAATCCGCAACTGCGGGCGTGGTACTTAGCTTCCTGGCCTATTACGTTGGGCTGCAGATAAATAAGAGATTTAAGCTTGCCATACTTAATCCCCTGCTTATCGCCATGGCACTGGTGATAGTTTTCCTGCTGGCCTTCGACATAGACTATGAGACTTATAACAGCAGTGCGAGATATCTTTCATATCTGCTGACACCTGCCACAGTGAGCCTGGCTATCCCCATGTATCAGAAGCTGGAGCTTCTAAAAAAGGAGCCAGCAGCCATTTTCTGCGGGATACTGTCAGGTGTGCTTACAAGCCTTCTCTCAATATTGATCCTGTCAGCCCTGTTCGGACTTAGCCATGAGCAGTATGTGACCCTGCTCCCCAAGTCGATAACCACAGCCATAGGCATGGGAGTCTCCGAGGAGCTTGGAGGCATGGCTGTCATCACCACGGCAAGCATCATCATAACCGGCATCTTCGGAAACATAGCTGCGGATGCCCTCTGGAAGCTGTTTCATATAACGGAGCCCATAGCGAAGGGCATATCCATAGGAACGGCAGCCCATGCCTTCGGCACTGCAAAGGCACTGGAGATCGGAGAGACGGAAGGTGCCATGAGCAGCCTTTCGATAGTCGTGAGCGGCCTTTGTACGGTGGTGCTGGCAAATATATTTGCGGGATTTATGTGAATCAGAAAAGCTGGATCACAGACTGGAAAAAGCCTGCATATTTGCGCGTAAAAAGGAAGATCCTGATATCACTTGAGGAATCCTTTCAAAAATGTTATTATATCGAAGATGCGGATATGGCGGAACTGGCAGACGCGCTGGATTTAGGTTCCAGTGGGAGACCGTGCAGGTTCAAGTCCTGTTATCCGCATTTTTATTTATCCTACTTTATCAGACCTTATCAGGATATTCCAAAAACCTTATTTTAAGCCATTCTATGTACCCACTGACACTTATCACGCTTTATCATCCGCCGTCACGTTTTGTCATATCTTGCTTCAAGTTGGGGTTAAAAATGGGGTCAAAAAAACGGAGTCATTAAATCCGGAGCTTTTCTTTATCTTATGTGACGCATCACAAGGCCTATTCAGGCATTTTCTTCCTAAAATTATTCTTCAAAATTGTGGACAAGATGCTATAATAATCTTGTTTTATGCGGATTGCAGGTCAAGGGCCTGCCCGCATCCAGATGTTTTGAAGATCTGTGGCAGATGCCATGGATCTTTTGCTCATTATAACATGTAAACAGGCAAATGATGCAGTGATCAGCTGCAAAAATCCGGGAGGGTGAAGATGCAGGTCAGAGGATACAGGGATGAGGATCTTGAGGCTATGACAGCCATATGGAATGAGGTGATAGAGGATGGGGAGGCCTTCCCCCAGGAGGAGCTTTTGACCGCTGATACAGCTTCAGAGTTTTTCTCCGCCCAGACCCATACGGCAGTTGCCGAGGAGGATGGAAAGGTGGCAGGCCTCTATATCCTTCATCCGAACAATGTGGGACGCTGCGGCCATATAGCAAATACAAGCTATGCGGTTTTATCGAGCTGCCGGGGACGTCATATCGGTGAGCAGCTTGTAAAGGATTCCCTTATAAAAGCGAAGGAAAAGGGATTTAAACTCATGCAGTTCAATGCGGTGGTGGAAAGCAACATACATGCAAGACACCTCTATGAGCGTCTGGGTTTTCAGCAGATAGGTATGATCCCGGAAGGCTTCAGGATGAAGGACGGACATTTTGAAAATATCTATCTGTTTTATCATGTGCTGTGATTCTGATAAAACACAGATATGGGGAGCTGATGCTCAGGGATCCAGCAGACGAAAAATTGCATAATAATTTTTAAGTATGCTCCGGGGCCTCCGGAGCTTTCCTTTTTTGTATGTTTTATGTTATAATAAAAAAACTTTATTTTGCTTTAGTATTACTTGAGGTAATCAGTGATCCACCGCATTCTGCGGAACGGGTAAAGCTCAATATCCCGTTTCTCCGGATATAAAAGTAAGAGGATAGACAGATCATGAGAGAGAAATTACAGACCTTGTCTCTGGTACAGCTGAAGGAGCTGGCCAAATCCCAGGGACTTAAGATTTCGGGGCTCAGGAAGGCAGAGATCATAGATCTGCTTTGTGAGCTTGCCGAAAGAGAACAGACAGAGAGCTGCAGTGCAGAAGCTGCTTCTGAGGAAGCAGGTGCCGGAGATATCCGGGAGAGAGCGGCAGCAGAGTACCATGAGGAGAGACCTGCGACCCGCATAGCCTATGGATATGAGATCCATGAGCCCCAGAGCTCCTATGGGCAGCAGTCTCATACCCAGTACATGCAGCAGGAGCAGAACGCTCAGCCTCAGTATAACCAGCAGCCCCAGCAGTATATGCAGCAGGCTGCGGCCATGGATACCAACAGGGCCCATGGCATACTGGAGGTCATGCCGGATGGCTTTGGATTCATCAGGGGAGATAATTATCTTCCCTCTGATTCGGATGTGTATGTGGCTCCGGGACAGATAAAGAGATTTGGACTTCGTACCGGAGACATCATAACTGGAAAGTGCAGGCTCAAGTCCAGCTCAGAGCGTTTTGCGGCCCTTATCTTCATCGAGAGCGTGAACGGTGTCTCTGCGGATGCGATTCAGAAGCGCAGATCATTTGAGTCCATGACGCCGGTATTCCCCAATAAGAGGATAAAGCTGGAGATGAGCGGCAAGAAGTATCTGCCCCTCAGGGTGCTGGATCTGCTGTCACCCATAGGAAAGGGACAGAGGGGCATGATCGTGTCTCCGCCCAAGGCAGGTAAGACCACTCTGCTTAAGCAGGTGGCAAAGTCGATAATCAGGGATCCCTCGATACATCTGATCATCCTCCTGATAGATGAGAGACCTGAGGAGGTCACGGATATGAAGGAGGATGTAAGGGGAGATAATGTGGAGGTCATATATTCCACCTTTGATGAGCTTCCCGAGCGTCATAAGAGGGTCTCGGAGATGACCATAGAGAGGGCCAAAAGACTGGTGGAGGAAGGAAAGGATGTGGTCATCCTCCTGGATTCCATAACCAGACTGGCAAGGGCCTATAACCTGGTGGTGCCTCCTTCGGGAAGGACCCTTTCAGGAGGCCTGGATCCCAGTGCCCTGCATATGCCGAAGAGATTTTTTGGAGCAGCAAGGAACATGAGGGAGGGAGGCTCCCTTACCATACTTGCCACAGCCCTTGTGGATACGGGAAGCCGTATGGACGATGTGATCTACGAGGAATTCAAGGGCACGGGCAACATGGAGGTGGTCCTTGACCGCAAGCTTTCCGAGAAGCGCATATTCCCTGCCATAGATATACTTAAGAGCGGCACAAGAAGGGATGATCTGCTGCTTTCCGAGGAGGAGCAGAGGGTGGTGACCGCCATAAGGAGATCCTTCTCCTCCAATACAAGGACAGAGGAGGCCGTGGAGAGGGTGCTTGAGCTCTTTGACAGCAGCCGTGACAATAACGAGTTCATCAGAAGGGCTGAAAAGTATTTCACAATGATGTGAAATGGATAATAAAAAAGCTGCAGGGCCGATGAGAGGTCCTGCAGCTTTTTTGCAGTCCGGTATGAAGACCCTCTGATAAGTGAATGTCCCGAGTGCCGCAGATAAAGAAGCACCGCAGGACTTATCAGCTTTCTGAGGGGAATCAGGCCTGAGCCTGTATCCTTTTATAGGTGTAGAAGCGGTAGCGTATATCCTTATGCTCCTTTTCCTCACTTTCATATACCAGGGAGAGCCCGGGTTCATGGTCAAGATCAGGATAGAAGGTATCGGACTCTGCGGTGCAGGTATTTTTAGTGACATAAAAGGTATCGCAATAGGGCAGCAGAAGCCTGTAGATGCTTTCCCCTCCGATGACGAAGACTTCAGAGGTATCCTTGGAGAGCAGCTCAAAAAGCTGCTCTTTGCTATTTACATAGATAAGCTCTGTATCAGGTGATCCATCGGTTCCAGAAGCTCCATCATCAAGAGACCTGGTAAGGACTATGTTTTTCCTTCCCTTAAGGGGCTTTCCCCCGGGGAAGGATTCCAGGGTCTTCCTGCCCATTATCACGGTCTTTCCCATGGTCATCTCTTTAAAAAAATGCATGTCCTCAGGAATGTGACAGAGGAGGTCTCCGTCCTTTCCTATGCCCCAGGACAGATTGACATTGACTATCTGATTCATAAGGCTCCTTTATCAGATCGCTACGGGAATGTTTTTGATCTGCTCGTGGTGCTGATAGTTCTCAAGCTTCACGTCATCCACGGTGAAGTCATAGAAATTCTTTATCTCCGGATTGATCCAGAACTTCGGTGCGGGATAGGGCTCCCTCTTAAGCATCTCCTCTATCATGGGGATGTGCCTGTCGTAGATATGGGCATCTGCTATGACATGGACCAGCTCTCCGGCCTCCATGCCGGATACCTGGGCTATCATGTGGAGCAGTACCGCATACTGTACCACGTTCCAGTTATTGGCCGTCATGACATCATTGGAACGCTGATTGAGGATGGCATTGAGTACGAGCTTTCCGTTATCATTATCCTTGGTCACATTGAAGGTCATGCTGTAGGCACAGGGATAGAGATTCATCTCGGAAAGATCCGAGAAGGTATATATATTGGTCATGATGCGGCGGCTGTAGGGGTTATTTTTAAGGTCCCAGAGTACACGGTCCACCATGTCGAACATGCCTTCCCTGTACTTGTGCTTTACCTGCATCTGGTAGCCGTAGGCCTTGCCTATGCTGCCGTCTTCATCTGCCCACTCGTCCCAGATATGGCTGCCAAGATCGTGGATGTTGTTGGACTTCTTCTGCCAGATCCAGAGCAGCTCATCGGTGCAGAGCTTAAGGGAGGTGCTGCGAAGCGTAAGTATGGGAAATTCCTTTCTCAGATCGTAGCGGTTCACCACGCCGAATTTCTTGATGGTATAGGCGGGAGTGCCGTCGGGCCAGTGGGGCCTTACCTTTTCTCCCTTGGTATCTGTTCCATTGTCTATGATATCTCGGCACATAGCCTTGAATACATCATCTGCATAAGCCATGGTCTGTCCTCCTTCTGAAAAGTGAGATTATCCATTTGATTATATATTAAGAAAAGAAGCTCCGCAATCAGTTAATGCGAAGCTCCGGAAAATGAAAGATCCATGGCTGACTATCAGCCTGCCAGAGGAAAAAAGAAGGGAACGGCTATGAGTATGCCCATATAGCAGAGGGCAGTAAGGGGAAAGCCGTATTTGATATAATCCGCAAAATCATAGCCTGCCACCTGGGTCATGGTGATCTGGGCTGCTGCCAGGGGAGTGCAGCAGGCTATGCTGGCTCCCAGGGTTATCCCTATGCAGAAGGGCATGTGGTTGAAGCCGTAAAGACTGCAGAGGGACAGGCCTATGGGCAGGGTGATGATTATGGCCGTGGAATTGGTTATGAACTGGCTGATAAAAAGAGTCAGCAGCACCAGGACGGCAAATATGATGAAGGGGGACCTTACGTCACCGAGCATGCCTGCGACCGCGTCGCCAATGATCTCTCCTGAGCCCGATACTGTCAGGGCGTTGGCGAGGCCAAGGCAGGAGGCCAGGAATACTATGGTCTTCCAGTCCATTTCCCTTATTATGTCATCCACGGAGCAGAGACCCAATATCACGCAGAGCAGGGCTGCGATCATGGCAGTGAGTGCCGTAGGTATGAAACCGGCTATATAGGATATGATCATCAGCACCGTGATGGTGAGCATAAGAGTCACTTTTCTTTTGTCATAATTTGCTTCTATGACGGAACGAAGCTTCTCCTCGTCGATGTTCATCTCGACGGCCATTCTTCCTCCCCAGATAGTCTTTCCATATTTATATCCGAAGAAAAAGAGATAGAGCAGAAAGAGGGCAAAGAGGAAAAGTCCGGGACCGGTAAGATCCCACATACCCATCTCTATGCCGACCATCTCACTCATGATGCCGTTTGCAGTAAGCTGAGGCGTGCAGCCTATAAGTGTACTGGCTCCTCCGAACATGACTGAGCAGGCCAGAGGCAGTACTATGTTGCGCTGCTTTATCCGGGGTGATGTACGGCATACGCTGTCAACTATGGAGATGAAGGCTGCCAGTATGGCAGTATTGGCAAGAAACATGGAAAGCAGGCCCGCAACGATACAGCTTGCCATCAGAAACAGCATCTCATTGCCATGGGCCCAGCGTATGACCATACGGCCTATGATCTGGGCGGCTCCGGTCTGGAACATGGCTATGCCGACTATCATGGCGCTGGACATGAGGAGGACTATACTGCTTGAAAATCCGGAAAATACGGACTCAAAATCAGATACTCCCAGCAATACCATAAGTATGCAGCCAAGACAGCCGGTCGCCGGGGCCGGTATGGGGTTGGTTATGAATAAAACTACCATAAGGGCGAGTATGAAAAGCCCTGTCATGCCAGGTTCCATATTTTATCCTCCGGATACAGAAGAGTAAAAAGAGGCGTGCCCAGATCAGTCTGATACGGGACATCCCATATGAGATATGTCAGGACACGCCTCGGAAGTTACGATATCATACAGGGATCTTAAACTATGGTCCAGCCTCCGTCAACAAGCAGAAGCTGTCCGGTCACATAGCTGGAAGCATCCGATGCAAGATAAAGCATGGCTCCGTTGAGCTCTCCGGGATTGCCGCGGCGTCCCATGGGGCAGCCCTCCCTGATGCCTCTGTCATACTTTTCGTCAGTTACTTTGTCAGCCATCTCGGACTTGAAGTAGCCGGGGCCGAGGGTATTGACGGTTATTCCTTCCTTTGCCCACTCGGCAGCGAGGGCCTTGGTCATCATGTTGATGGCGCCCTTTGCAGTTGAATAGCCCGATCTGGGAACTCCGTTCATGGTGACTACGCAGTGGAAGGATCCGATATTGATGATCTTGCCGTAATGCTGCTGAAGCATCACCTTTCCGACCTCACGGGCTACGAAAAATACTCCGTTGACATTGGTGTTGATGACCCTCTCCCATACCTCGTCTGTGGTCTCAACAGCCGGGGTTGCAAAGCCTGCTGCGGCATTGTTGATGAGGATATCTATGCGTCCGAATTCCTTTACTGTATCCTCTACTGCCTTTTTGATCTGAGCCGTATCAGTAACATCGCAGGGAACGACGAGGCACTTTACTCCATAGGCCTCGGCCTCCTTCTTTACCTCCTCGAGCTTTTCCACACGGCGGGCAGCTATGGCAACGTTGCAGCCCTGCTCAGCGAGGCAGAGGGCGAACTGTCTTCCAAGCCCTGAGGAAGCTCCTGTTACAAAGGCGACTTTTCCGCTTACATCAAAATAATTTTTCATGTTTTTGTCCTCCATAGGAATTAAAACTATCAAAGGGATCTGAAAACAGATCCGGGCATATCCGGAGCAGCCGGATGGGCCGCTCCTTTATGACACTTATTACTTTACGGGAGTATAACCCATGGCCTCGATCTGCTTCTTGCTGGCAAGGCTGGAAGCCAGATAAAGACCGCCCACGACTACCATGAGCACGGCGAAGATGATCCAGGCAAGGGTATAGGTGCCGGTCACGTCGAAGATGATGGCTGCGACCGTAGGGCCTACTATCTGTCCCACATTGCCGGCTATATTCATCCATCCGCTCATCACACCGTATTCTTTGTCTCCGAAGTTATAGGAGGTAACAAGGAAGGGAATGACTGAAGGCACGGCTCCTCCTATCATATACAGAGGTATAAGGGCCGTGGCAAACATCATGTTCTGTGATGAAAGGGCCATGCATGCAAATACTCCTGCATAGAACAGGGGAGCAATGACAGAGGTCCTCTTGACATGCAGGACATCTGAAAATACTCCAAGGAGGAACTTTCCAAGTATCAGCGTTCCGAGGGCAGCCGAATAAAGGGTAGTAGCCTGGTCGCTGGAACCGGTCACTCCTGTGTAGTAGTCCACGAACTGGGCTGAAAATGCTGCTGCTCCGATCATGGTGGTCATGCCTGCAAGCCACTGCAGCCACCATCTGGCTGTCTTGAGGGCCTGCTGGCCAGTGATGCCTGCCTTCTGAGCTGAAACGGTGTGAGCCGCCTTGAGCTCTTCGGGGCTGGGATCTCCGACTCTGGTCTCAAAGCCCTTGTCGGTGGGCATGCTTACCACAAGGATAAGGGCAATGGGGATCATGATGGCAAGGGCTCCTGCCATGGCAAGATATCCGGCTCTCCAGCCGCTGGAAGATATGACTGAGTTTATGAGCTTGACCCATACGAGGGCACCGGCTCCGCTTCCAAGCATACCTATGGACATGGCCGTTCCCTTGATCTTGGGTCCGAACCAGTTGCTTACCATGATTGTAACGGGAAGATTGGTGGCACCTGACCATGCAAAGCCCTGGATGGCTCCAAGGATCCAGAGCTGCCAGATCGCCGTTGAAAATGACATAAGAACATAACAGAGGGCGGCAACTGCGACGCAGCCTGTAAGCACAAATTTCATCGGGAACCTTTTATAGATCTTTCCGATGAAAAGAGAGCCTATCATCATGGTTGCTGTCATGGCCGTATTTACCTGAGTAAATGCGGTACGGGACACTCCGAATTCCTCACACACAGGTGTGTAGAACAGGGAGGTACAGTTGACCTTGATAACGTAGCAGATGAACATGGACATGAATCCGCAGAAGAGCATGACCCAGCCATAGTAGAATCTGCCATCAACCTTAAAAAGATTTTGCTTCACTTTTTCTCACTCACCCTTTCTAATTGAAAATGAGACGCAAAGGTGCGTCAAAAATGTATCAATCATAAATATTGTAGCAGACATAATATATTTTCACAATCAAAATAGTACATTTTAGATAAAAAAAATCTGTAAAATAGAAAAGTGTTTTAAAAGGAAACAAAAATCGCTTGCTGTATCTTTGGACTTTGAAAAGGGATGAAGATTTACTTAAAATGAAAAGTCTGATGTGGCAGAAGAAAGCCTTGATCTGCAGCGCGAGAATATTGCACAAGAAAATTGTATTTTTTTCAGTACAATTGCCAATTGAATAAATAGCCCTGATCTGGTATTATAAAGACAACTTAAGAAGAACTTATTCAAACTTCAAAGTTACCGACAGAAGATTCAGTTATAAGAGACATAAGGACGAAGACAAGAGTTTTAAGAATTAAGTATTATAACTAAGAAAACGGGTAAAACTTTATTTAGGTAAAAGAAGTAAGGGTAGGGGATCTTAAGAGAAGTATATATAATATATACCTAACAACTGAATAAGCCATTATTGAAACAGATGAACATCAAAAAGATAAAACTCAATTCAATGAGTTATATCCCGATTACCAAAGAGAAAGGTAAGAGTTGATGGACATCCAGATCAAAGAAAGGAAAGGTAAATTCCAATGGCACACTCGAGATGAGGGCTATCTTCTTAAAAAGATTTAAATATAAGAAGATGGCCCTCAAAACATTGCGGCGATCACAGCTCCGGACAATTTGATGCTCCGGAGCTTTTTTCGTTCAGGGTTTTTAATAGTTGGTCTATATCACGACTTTTATACCAATTTAATACTACGGCTGATATTATTGGCGTGTATATCTCGAAGGATCCGCGAGATCCGAGAGGGGAGGAGCATGATTATGATTTATGCGATAATTCTTTTTGCCGTCACCTATATCCTTATGCTTGCCCTGCCGAAGTACAGGACCTGCGTGGCCCTGATATCGGCGTGCTGCTTTATTGCCTCGGGCATGCTTCCGCTTGACAGGATCATTGAAAGCATTGACTTTAATGTACTCCTGATGATAGCCGGGACTATGGGCATTGTCTCCATGTTCATAGAGTCAAAGATGCCTGCGAGGCTGGCTGACATGATCATAGCCCATGTACCTAACGTGTGCTGGGCCATCATAGCGCTGGCGCTGTTTGCAGGCATAATATCAGCCTTTGTCGATAATGTTGCCACTGTCCTGATGGTGGCTCCGGTGGCCCTGGCCATAGCCAGGCGTATAGGCATGAGTCCGGTACCCATGATCATATCCATAGCGGTCTCGTCAAACCTGCAGGGAGCTGCGACATTGGTGGGAGATACTACCTCCATACTGCTGGGTGGATATGCAGGCATGAATTTCCTTGACTTTTTCGTATATAAAGGAAGACCCAGTATTTTCTTTGCCGTGGAGCTTGGCGCTGTGATCTCTGCTGTCATATTGTTTTTCCTTTTCAGGAAGGAGGATAAGAAGCTCCCGAAAGCAGAGCGGACCGAGGTTACGGATTATGTACCTTCAGCTCTCCTGCTGCTTATGATAGCGCTTTTGATCTGCGCTTCCTTCGTACCTGATGCTCCTGATATCAGCAATGGCGTGATATGCGCTACCCTGATGGTGATCGGAGGTATATATGAATCTGTAAGAAAGAAAAGCCTCAGGGGACTTACTGATCCGATAAAAGAGATAGATTTTACGACGGTGGGGCTGCTGCTCGGGCTTTTCCTGGTGATAGGAGGGATCACTGAGCAGGGAGTCATAGATGCCCTGGCCGGAGTATTTACCAGGCTTGCAGGAGATGATCTTTTTGTCATATATACGCTGATACTCTGGGCCAGCGTGCTGTTTTCGGCTTTTATAGATAATATACCCTATGTGGCGACTATGCTGCCGGTGGTGCAGAGTATAGCAGTGAGCATGGGAGTGGATCCGACGGTGCTCTATTTCGGGCTTCTCAGCGGTGCGACCCTGGGAGGGAATATGACTCCCATAGGGGCTTCGGCCAATATAGCAGGTATAGGCATACTCAGAAAGGCAGGCTTCGAAGTCAGAAACAGTGATTTCTTCCGTATAGGAATCCCCTTTACCCTCGCTGCTGTGATACCGGCTTACATATATATCTGGATAGTATACGGAGGGATGTAAGATCCGGATAAAATAAAACAGTTCGATAAAAGAACTAAGGACATGGATGCTCCCGGCACGAAGCTGGGAGCGTTTTGCATAAAATTACAGTTTGTATTTATAAAAATACATACAAAACGGATATT
>CALWMV010000017.1 GCA_944382125.1 uncultured Lachnospiraceae bacterium | reverse complement strand
AGAAGGCTTGAGGAAAGGGCTTATGGCCTGCTTTCCGGAGTCATACCCTATGAGACCTATAAGGAGTTCAGGGAGGGCTGCTCTGATCCTGCGGGCATAAGCTCTTATGACAATGAGACCAGGGGCTTTACCGGAGCCGCCGATGTGGCTTCTATATTCCCTGAATATATAAAAAATGATATAATCGAGGGCATGGAGGCCTTTGAGTCCTCGATAAAGGGCTTTGCCGGAGATGAGACTATCATAAGCGGCGTGGAGTCCAGGACCTCAGCACCTGTCAGGATACTCAGGGATGAGAGCATGCAGGCCTGCATCAATGGTATATATCCCGCCGGCGAGGGGGCAGGATATGCTGGAGGCATCACAAGCTCAGCCGTGGACGGCATAAAGACCGCCCTTGCAGTCATAGACTCTATTAAAAATGGCATGAGGGATAATTGATACTGTCTCTTTAACGAGGATGGGATCCAGTGAGGGACATGGCTCCTGCATCAGAGAAAAGAAAAAATACATTTTGGAAAGGTTATATTATGAAGCTTATAACTGAAGAAGAGATAGCTCGTATAAATGAGCTCTGGCGTAAGTCAAAGGAAGCTGAGCTTTCGGAGGAGGAAAAGGAGGAGCAGCAGAAGCTGCGCAGGCTTTATATTGATTCCGTGAAGCATAATCTGAGGGGACATCTCAACAATATCAGCATAAAGCATGAGGATGGAAGCATCACAAAGCTTTCAGATAGGCAGAAGAAGACTGAGGAATAAGATGAAAAGCTATTTTCCGATAAATGCAGACCGCATCAGGGAGGATCTTGAGGCCCTGGCCCGTTTTAATTCCACTCCCGGTGAGGGCGTCACAAGGCTTCCTTTTACGAAAGAGGCAAGGGAGGCCTGCGAATTCCTTAAGGAAAGGTTCAGGGCAGCAGGTCTTGAGACCAGGGAGGATGCCATAGGAAACATCATCGGTGTCCTGCCCGGAAAGGACAGAGAGCTTCCCGCGGCTGCCATGGGCTCACATTATGATACGGTCTATAACGGCGGCATGTTTGACGGACAGGCAGGAGTCATATCTGCCCTTGAGATCGCAAGGTGCTTAAGGGAGCAGGGCATAAAGTTGGAGAGGGACTTCGTGGTCATTGCCTTCAATGATGAGGAAGGAGTGCGCTTTCACCGCTCTTACCTTGGTTCCTACGGCATTCTTGGCAGGGACCAGCAGCAGGCCATAAGGGATTATAAGGACAGGGACGGTATATCTATCAGAGAGGCCATGATGTCCTGGGATATGGATCCTGACAGGATAAGTGAGGCAGTCTGGGACTGGAAGAAGGTCAGGGCTTTTATAGAGCTTCATATAGAGCAGGGTCCCGTACTTGATTCAGAAGGCCTTGAGGTCGGCATAGTCCAGTCTGTGGTGGGCTTCAGAAGATATATGGTGACCGTGCATGGAAGGGCTGATCATTCGGGAACCACGCCCATGGATCTTAGGAGCGATGCAGTTGACACTGCTTCAAGAGTCATAGCCTGGATGGGTGACTTTGCGAGATCCTTAAATGACGGGACCGTGGCAACGGCGGGCTATCTCAGGGTCGAGCCCTGTGTGGAAAATATAGTTCCATCCTCCTGTGAGTTCAGTGCCGAGGTCCGGTCAGAGCACAGGGAGAGTCTGGATGCCTTTACAGAGGGGCTTAAGAAAATGCTTAGGGAGTCAGCTGAGCTTTGCAAAACAGGCTTTGAGATCGTGGAAAAGATGGATATCCCTCCGGTAAAACTCAGCCGTGAGCTCTGTGACAGACTTGAGGAAAGCTGCCGAAGCAGGGGATTCAGCCATAAGCGGATGCACAGCGGTGCCGGACATGACGCCCAGGAGATAGCCTCAGCCTGCGAGACGGTGATGATATTTGCTCCAAGCAGGGATGGACGGAGCCACTGCAGGGAGGAGTGGACGGATTTTGAGGATATAGCGAAGGCAGCAGCGGCGGCCTATGATCTTGTCACCGGACTTTGAGCCGGGAAATTTCCATTTTGACAAAAATTGATAAAGCAAAAGACAATTTTTTTGAATTATTTCTTATGTTTACCTCTTGCACAGAAGGGTGATTTCTGATAAAATACGGAAAGTTTGAAAAGAGAGGTATGCAATGGCGATTCGAGAGACTCGTACAAGTTCATACGATAGCTTTTAGGCCTGACGGTAAAATCATCTGCTGATTTTACCGCAGGCCTATTTTTTTGGAAAGCTGGACCCTTCGGGCTCTTTTGACAGTAATATTATCAAGACGGGAGAAGACATGAAACAGAAAAAGATCGTAATGGAAAACGGCAGGGAATTTTACGGCACCGGCTTCGGCGCTGACCGTGAAAGCATTGCAGAGATCGTATTCAACACTTCGGTCGTTGGATATCAGGAGGTCCTTTCAGATCTGTCCTATACCGGACAGATAGTTGTCATGACCTATCCGCTTATCGGAAACTATGGCATCAATGATGATGACTATGAGTCAAAATCACCTTCCATGAGCGGCATGGTTGTGCATGAGTATAACGACTCTCCCTCAAACTTCAGGTATACAAAGACTCTTTCTGAGGCCATGGAGGATAACGGCATCCCCGGCATCAGCGGAGTAGACACAAGAGAGCTGGCCCGCACCATCAGGGATGAGGGTGCCCAGAAAGCCATCATAACAGATGCGGATACACCCCTCGAAGAGTGCCTTAAGAAGATGGCTGAGTGGAGCTTCCCCTCAGACTGCGTGAAGCAGGTAAGCTGCAGAAAGCGCTGGTATTCCAGGACAGCGAACCCCAGATACAACGTGGCAGTCATCGACTGCGGCATAAAGCTCAATATCATCCGTGAGATGAATGAGATGGGCTGCAATCTTACGATCCTTCCCTATGATACTGATGCAGAGCAGATCATGAGGCTCAATCCCGACGGAGTATTTATCTCCAATGGCCCCGGAGATCCTGAAAATGTTCCTGAGGTAGTGGAAACACTTAAACAGCTTCGCGGCAGGGTGCCTGTTTTCGGTATCTGCCTCGGACATCAGATCATGGCCCTTGCAGGAGGTGCCCATACCTATAAGATGAAGTTCGGACACAGGGGAGGCAACCATCCTGTACAGAACCTTGAGACCGGACGCATTGAGATAACCAGCCAGAACCACAGCTATGCAGTGAATGAGGATAGTCTTAAGGATACATTGCTCACTGTTTCCCACAGGAACCTGCTGGACGGCACCGTTGAGGGCATAGAGGATAAGGAGGGAATGATGTTCTCAGTTCAGTATCATCCCGAGTCAGCCCCCGGTCCCCAGGATTCCAACTATCTTTTTGAAAAATTCCTGTCCATGATGGACATAGTTAAGAAGGAGAGGGAGGTACGTAAGAATGCCTAAGAGAACAGATCTTAAAAAGATAATGGTCATCGGCTCAGGCCCCATAGTCATCGGACAGGCTGCTGAGTTCGATTACGCAGGCACTCAGGCCTGCCTGGCTCTTAAGGAGGAGGGCTACGAGGTACTCCTTGTAAACTCCAATCCTGCTACCGTTATGACGGATACGAAGATAGCCGACAGGGTATACATGGAGCCCCTTAATCTTGAATATGTTGCAAAGATCATCCGTAAGGAGAGGCCCGACGCCATAGTTCCCGGACTTGGAGGACAGACAGGACTCAATCTGGCGGTTCAGCTGGCTGAAAAAGGTGTGCTGAAGGAGTGCGGAGTCGAGATACTCGGAACCTCCTTTGACAGCATCAAGAGAGCAGAGGACAGAGAACTTTTCAAGGAGCTCTGCGAGGAGATAGGCGAGCCCGTGCTTCCTTCCGAGATCGCAACTACCATTGAAGAAGGTATCAAGGCAGCCAATGATATAGGATACCCCGTAGTGCTTCGTCCTGCATTTACCCTTGGAGGAACGGGCGGCGGATTTGCCGACAATGAAGAGGAGCTCATCGAGCTCATGGAGAACGGACTCAAGCTTTCTCCTGTTCATCAGGTCCTGGTCGAGAAGAGCATCAAGGGCTATAAGGAGATCGAGTTCGAGGTAATGCGTGATGCCAATGATACTGCCATCACTATCTGCTCCATGGAAAATGTGGATCCCGTCGGCATACATACGGGAGACTCCATAGTCGTGGCTCCCTGCCAGACCCTGGCAAACAGAGAGTATCAGATGCTTCGTGACGGAGCACTGCGTATCATAAGGACCCTTAAGATAGAAGGTGGCTGCAACGTTCAGTTTGCACTGGATCCCTTCTCATTCAAGTATTATGTTATAGAGGTCAACCCCAGAGTTTCCAGATCCTCAGCCCTTGCTTCAAAGGCTACTGCTTATCCCATAGCAAGAGTCAGTGCCAAGATCGCCGTAGGACTTCATCTGGATGAGATACGCATCGCCAATACGCCTGCAAGCTTTGAGCCCACCGTTGACTACGTGGTTGCAAAGCTCCCCAGGTTTCCCTTCGATAAATTCACTGCAGCAGACAACCGCCTTTCAACTCAGATGAAGGCTACCGGTGAGGTCATGAGCATAGGCCGCACCCTGGAAGAGGCTCTGCTCAAGGCTGTAAGGGGACTTGAGATCGGCGCCAACCACCTCTGGCTTGGCAAGTTTGATGATATGAGCCTTGAAGAGCTCTACAGATATGTATATGAGTGCCGTGACGACAGGCTCTTTGCCATCGCAGAGCTCATCAGGAGAGGTGAGGATATCGGCAAGATATATAATGTCACGAAGATCGACTTCTTCTTCCTTGAGAAGATCAAGAACATAGTTGATTTTGAGGCTGCAGCAAAGTCCATAGACTTCGACAGGCTCTCAGATGAGGATGTGGAGAAGCTCTGGACAGCAAAGCGCATGGGCATAAGCGACGGCTACCTTGCCCACATCTCAGGCAAGACCGACTGTGAGATATATAAGATCAGGGAAAAGCTTGGCATACTTCCCGCCTACAAGATGATAGATACCTGTGCGGCTGAGTTTGCGAGCTGGACTCCCTATCTCTACTCCACCTATGGAGAGACAAACGAGTCCATCGTTTCAGACAAGAAGAAGATCATAGTCCTGGGCTCCGGACCCATAAGGATAGGACAGGGCGTGGAGTTCGACTTCTCCACCGTACATGCCATCTGGACCATCAGGGATGCGGGCTATGAGGCCATAATCATCAATAATAATCCCGAGACCGTATCCACGGACTATACCACCTCGGATAAGCTGTATTTTGAGCCCCTTACGATAGAGGATGTCATGAACATCATCCATCTTGAGGATCCTGAGGGCGTCATAGTGACCCTTGGAGGCCAGACTGCCATTAACCTGGCGAACCGTCTCGACAGCCTGGGAGTAAAGGTGGTAGGCACTTCTGTTGATGCCGTTGACCGTGCTGAGAACAGGGATCGTTTTGAGAAGACCCTTGAGGAGCTCCATATCCCTCAGCCCACCGGAGAGGCTGTCACTCATGTGGAGGATGGAGTAAAGGTAGCAAACAGGATAGGATATCCCGTACTGGTACGTCCCTCCTTCGTCCTTGGAGGAAGAGCGATGCAGATAGTATATGATGATGAGCAGCTCCGCACTTATTTCAAGGAGGCCATCGTTGCATCTGCCGAGTCTCCCGTCCTTATAGATAAGTATATCGAAGGCAAGGAGCTGGAGGTGGATGCTGTGTGTGACGGCGAGACTGTATTGATCCCCGGAGTTATGCAGCACGTGGAGCGTACCGGTGTACACTCAGGAGACTCCATAAGTGTATTCCCTACCTTCAGCATAGGAGAGAAGCCTCTCAATACCATCATTGACTACACCACAAGACTTGGACTGGGACTTAAGATGAACGGACTTTACAATATCCAGTTCATCGTGGACCGCAATGATGATGTATATATCATCGAGGTCAACCCCAGATCTTCAAGAACAGTGCCCTTCATCTCCAAGGCAACGGGACTTCCCCTTGCAGACATAGCTGCGGAGATAGCCCTGGGACACAGCATAAAGGAGCAGGGCTACGAGGGCGGCCTTCAGAAGACACCTGGAAGATGGTATGTCAAGGCACCGGTATTCTCATTCTCCAAGCTTAAGGGAGCAGACACCGTGCTTTCTCCTGAGATGAAGTCCACAGGTGAGGCCATGGGATACGATAAGGACCTCAACAGAGCTATGTACAAGGCCCTTCAGGCCTCCGGCATGAATTTAAAGAATTATGGTACGCTGTTTGCGACCCTGGCAAGGAAAGACAGAGAGCAGGCACTGCCTCTTATAAGACGCTTCTATGATCTGGGCTTCAACATCGAGGCTACAGAGGGTACCGCAAAGTTCCTTAAGGAAAACGGCATCCGCACCAGGATCAAGAAGAAGATCTCAGAGGGAAGTGAGGAGATCCCCGAGTCTTTAAGGGCAGGACATGTGACCTATGTCATCAATACGGTAAACCCCGATAAGATAATCACCAGGGCAGACAGCTTCATCATCCGCCGCGTGGCTGTCGAGAATGGAGTGACGGTATTTACCTCCCTTGATACGGTAGACATAGTGCTCAATGTGCTTGAGGAGATCACAATGAACGTCTCCACCATAGATGAGGTTGAATAAGCCTTACCGGTTTGCATAAATTCCTCTATTATAAAGGCATCTTTGGTTTTGCCATCAGAAAGTGGTAAACTGAGGATGTCTTTTCGTGATAAAATATAATGGATGATAAATCGGAGGTATATATGAGATACAGAGAGCTTGGAAAAACAGGACTTAAGGTCAGCGAGATCGGCCTTGGGGCCGAATGGCTGGAGAGGCATAATGAGTCTGAAGTAAAGGAGATAATAGATGCCTGCGAAAGCTTCGGAATCAATATACTGGACTGCTGGATGTCAAATCCGGAGGTAAGGACAAATATCGGAAAAGCCATAGCCGGAAAAAGAGATCACTGGATAATACAGGGACACTTCGGTTCCACCTGGCAGAATGGACAGTATGTCAGAACAAGAGACATGGATAAGGTGAAGGAGGCATTTTCAGATCTTCTTACGAGGCTTCAGACCGACTATATAGACCTTGGCATGATACATTTTGTGGATGAGGAAGATGAGTTTCGGTGTATTATCGACGGGGAGTTTTATGCTTATGTGAAGGAACAGAAAGATAAGGGAGTGATACGCCATATAGGCATGAGCACCCACAATCCGAGAGTGGCTAAACTTGCAGCGCTCTCAGGTAAGATAGAGATGATACTTTTCAGCGTCAATGCAGCATTTGATCTGCTGCCGGCAAGTGAAAACCTGGACGATTATTTTGAGGATAAGACCTATGAGGGCGAACTGTCGGGCATCGACCCGGAGAGAGCAGAGCTCTACCGTATCTGTGAGCGGGAGGGAGTAGGCATAACGGTCATGAAGGGCTTTGCGGGAGGCAGGCTTTTTGATGCATCGGCCTCACCCTTCGGAGCGGCCCTGACTCCGGTACAATGCATACACTATGCTCTTACAAGGCCGGCAGTGGCCAGCATACTCTGCGGATATGACAGCGTAGAGCATGTAAGGCAGGCCGCAGCCTACGAGACTGCCTCCGAGGAGGAAAAGGATTATGCCAGTGTTATAGCAAGTGCGCCGAGACATTCATATAAGGGGCAGTGTACCTACTGCGGGCACTGTGCTCCCTGCCCCTCAGGCATAGATATAGCCATGGTAAATAAGCTCCTCGATCTTGCGCTTATGCAGGGAGAGGTGCCCGCTTCCCTGAAGGAGCATTATAAGGGCCTTTCTGCCAATGCCGGTGACTGTGTGGCCTGCGGAAGCTGTGAGCAGAGATGTCCCTTTGATGTAAAGGTTATCGAAAGAATGGAAAAGGCAAAAGAATTATTCGGTTGAGCACTTTTATTTTATATTATTATCTCCATATCCTCAAATTGAGGGTAAAATTATTTAATTTTACCCTCAATTTGAGGACTTTTTTGAGTTTTTGAGATAAATTTTACTGAGGATATACAATCACGAGCCTTTGGAGCAAATGAGCATCCTGATTTTAAAGATTATGAGGAATTCTTAAAATCAAGGTGTTTTCCCGGTTCAAGGGACAAAATGAAACTTATGCTTAAAGAACTTAACCTTCCATTTTTCGATCCGTTTATGATAATTCAAAAAACCGGAGGTAGGATGGCGGAAGATGATTTTCATATTGACATTGAAAGGTTATAAGCCAGGAAATTTCCAAACGGTGACTGCTGAAATAAAGTTTTACTGCTGTACTTGAAGCGAAAATATCAGTTTAACAGGTAAATATGCATGATAGAATTATTTGAAAGAGATATCATAGAAGATAACCGCAGGTCTTCAAAGGGCAATCAGCTCAAATGGAGCAGAGAAGAAAACTCGGATATTTATTTGGATAAGTATGCTTTCAAAACATCCTCATCCATGGTATACTTATCAGGAATAAAAGAGGCGAGGTAGATTGCTTTGAAGAATAGAAGAGTAATGCTGAAGCTGTCCGGGGAGGCCTTGGCAGGAGATAAGCATATGGGCTTTGACGAGGCTACCGTCACGGAGGTGGCAAGGGAGGTCAAGGGAGCCTACGATGAGGGGGTTGAGATCGCCATAGTCATAGGGGGCGGTAACTTCTGGAGAGGCCGGAGCTCCAATGCCTTTGATCGGGTAAAGGCTGACCAGATCGGCATGCTGGCTACGGTCATGAACTGTATATATGTGTCGGAGATATTCCGCAACTGCGGCATGGAGACCAAGGTGTTTTCCGCCTTCAATGTTGAGGGTATAGTCCCTGTATTTGATAAGGATGAGGTCATGAAGGCCCTTTCGGAGCATAAAGTGGTCTTTTTTGCAGGCGGAACAGGCCATCCCTATTTCAGCACCGACAGCGGCATAGCTCTCCGTGCCATAGAGATCGGGGCCGACTGCATACTGCTTGCCAAGGCCGTGGACGGGGTCTATGACAAGGATCCTGCAAAGTATCCCGATGCAAAGCGATTTGACAGGCTTTCCATCACCGAGGTGGTGGAGAAGAAGCTTCAGGTCATAGACATGACCGCCTCCATACTCTGTATGGAGAACCATATGCCACTTTCGGTTTTTTCACTTAATAAAACGGGAGCCATTACCGACGCTCTTAATGGCAAGAACTGCGGTACCTATGTGACTGCAGACTGACAGGGAGGAAGCAATGACTGAAGAACTTAAGATCTATGAAGAGAAGATGAAGAAGTCCTATGACAACATGCTGGACGAGTTTGCAGGCATAAGGGCAGGAAGGGCCAATCCCCATGTACTGGACAAGATAAGGGTGGATTATTATGGTACTCCCACACCTATCCAGCAGGTAGGCAATATCTCAGTTCCCGAGGCAAGGATCATCCTTATACAGCCCTGGGAGAAGAGCCTCATCAAGGAGATCGAGAAGGCCATCAACATGTCCGATATCGGTATCAATCCTACCAGTGACGGCACTTCCGTAAGGCTTGTTTTCCCTGAGCTTAACGAGGAGAGGCGTAAGGAACTGGCAAAGCAGATCAAGAAGCTGGGTGAGGAGACCAAGGTTGCCATCCGCAACATCCGCCGTGATGCCAATGATAAGGTAAAGAAGATGGAAAAGAACGGTGAGATGACTGAGGATGATGTAAAGAAGGCCGATAAGGATGTCCAGAAGATGACCGATAAGTTCATCGAGGACATAGATAAGGCTGTTGAGAACAAGACCAAGGACGTGATGACAGTCTGATCCAAAAACGGGATTTTTTCCTGCTTTCAATTAGTCAAAGAGATATGGGTGTGATGCGGGCATTTTCTTTGTCTGTATTGCACCTTTATTTTTATGCTGAAAGCTGATAAAATAATTTCCAAATGGTCACACATACGGTGACTGAAGTATCCGGGTCTCTGCTTTGTGCAGGAGCCTAAGATTTGGAGCAGTATTATGGAAGAAAAGAAAAAACTCAACATACCCTCATCCATAGCCATCATCATGGACGGCAATGGCCGCTGGGCCAAAAAGAGGGGACTTCCCAGGAACATGGGCCACAGAGAGGGCTGCAAGACGGTGGAGCAGATCATCGAGGACTGTGCAAGGCTTGGAGTGGATTATCTGACCGTTTATGCCTTCTCAACGGAAAACTGGAAGCGCTCTGAGGATGAGGTCTCAGGCCTTATGCAGCTCTTCCGATATTATGCCGGAAGGCTCCTTTCAAGGGCAAAGGATAACAATGTCCGCGTAAGGATGATAGGCGACAGGAGCCGCTTTCCTCAGGATATCATAGATGCCATCAATAAGCTTGAGGGGGAGACAAATGACAATACAGGCATGACCTTCGTCATGGCAGCCAATTACGGAGGCCGGGATGAGATAAGAAGGGCAGCCATGGCATTTGCCTCTGATGTGAAGGCGGGAAAACAAGAGGCCTCTGAGCTTACCGAAGAGACATTTTCCTCCTATCTTGATACCTGCGGCGTTCCTGATCCTGACCTTCTGATACGTACCTCGGGAGAGCTCAGGCTTTCCAATTTCCTCCTCTGGCAGTGCGCTTATTCCGAGATAGTGATCACGGATGTGCTCTGGCCTGATTTCAATAAGGACGTACTGCTTTCCTGTATTGAGGAGTTCAACGGGAGAAAGAGAAGATTCGGAGGTGTGTGATGTTCGTTAAACGCCTTCTGAGCGGCATAGCTCTGCTTGCCCTGGCCATATTATTCCTCTATATGGGAGGATTGCCGCTTCTTCTTATCGTTGCAGCCATTGCCTTTATAGGACAGTTTGAGCTTTACCGTGCCCTTGGCATAGAGCATAAGGGCCTTGCATTTATAGGATATACGGCCACGGCAGCATATTTCGTGCTGGTCTACTGCGGCGGCGTATATTATATGGCCACGGTCATAGTTGTGACCCTTATAGTGCTTATGACGGCTTATGTAGCCACTTTTCCGGAGTATAAGACCGAGGAGGTCACGGCAGCATTTTTCGGCATGTGCTATGTGCCGGTGATGCTGAGCTATCTGTATCTTACCAGGATGCTGCCCGACGGCAGATATTTTGTATGGCTGATACTTATAAGCTCATGGGGATCAGACACCCTGGCCTACTGCTTCGGCATGCTTTTCGGAAAGCATAAGATGGTGCCCAAGCTCAGCCCCAAAAAGAGCATAGAGGGTGCCATGGGCGGTGTTGCCGGTGCTATGGTGCTGGGGGCCATCTTCGGATACGCCATCAATTCCAGATTCTTTTCAGGAGAGGTATCCCTTTTTACCTGCTCTGTGGCCTGTGGAATCGGTGCGATAATCTCTATGATAGGGGACCTTGCGGCCTCGGCCATAAAGCGCAATCATGGCATCAAGGACTACGGAGATCTTATACCGGGACACGGCGGTGTGCTGGATCGCTTTGATTCCATGCTTTTCACCTCCCCCGCAGTTTATTTTGCAGTAAAGATCCTTGAGGAGATGATCTGATCCTAAAGACAGATAATAAATATCTTCAAGCCGATAGTAAATAGATAAGGAAATATTTATGGAAGTCAAAAATATAGCCGTGCTCGGAAGTACAGGATCCATAGGTACCCAGTCCTTAAGCATCATAAGAGAGGACCCGGGTCTTCGCGCCTCAGTGCTTACGGCAGGAACCAACAAGGAGCTCCTTAAGGAGCAGATATACGAATTCAGGCCTGAAATGGTCTGCCTTTATGATGAGGATAAGGCACGGGAGCTTCGGGATGAGCTTCATGGGGAGCATGTTCTCAGTGAGTCAGAGCTTCCCGTCATAGTATCCGGCATGGATGGCCTGCTTTCTGCGGCTTCCCATGAGTCTGTGGATACGGTCATCGTTGCCCTTGTGGGCATGATAGGTATAAGGCCCACGATCGCGGCGATCAAAGCCCATAAAAAGATCGCCCTTGCCAATAAGGAGACCCTGGTCTGCGCAGGGCATATCATCATGCCCATGATAAGGGAGCACGGCGTGGAGCTCATGCCGGTGGATTCCGAACACAGTGCTATCTTCCAGTGTCTGATGGGGGAAAGGCACGAGAGCATAAGAAGGATTTATCTTACAGCCTCAGGCGGACCCTTCAGGGGAAAGCACAGGGATGAGCTTAAGGATATCAGGCCGGAGGACGCCCTGAAGCATCCCAACTGGTCCATGGGAGCCAAGATCACCATAGATTCCGCCACCATGGTCAATAAGGCCCTTGAGGTCATGGAGGCAAGGTGGCTTTTTGATGTGGATATAGATGATATAGAGCCCATAATCCAGCCCCGTTCCGTGATACACAGCATGGTCGAGTTTCAGGATGGCGCCATCAAGGCTCAGCTTGGTGCCCCCAGCATGCTGGTGCCCATAGCCTTTGCCCTTTATGCTCCTGAGAGAAGGCCGGTAAAGGGAGAACCCCTTCTTGATCTTGATGCTCTGCATGCCATTGAATTTGAAAAGCCTGATATGTGTACCTTCAAGGGACTCAGGCTCGGCATAGAGGCAGGGAAAAAAGGCGGCCTTTATCCCACGGTATTCAATGCTGCCAATGAGGAGGCAGTGGCCCTGTTCCTTTCCGGAAGGATAGGCTTCCTTGCCATTGCGGATGTCATAGAGGAGACACTTAAGGAAGACTGGAGCGATGTAAAGGCTCCTGATGTGGAAGAGATACTTCGGGCTGAGCAGAGGGCCAGAGAGCTTGTAAGAAATAAGCTCCTCTGATCAGTACCGCAGGAAGGATGGGATCTGTTATTTGATCAGTTTTATCATTGCCTTGATCGCCCTCGGGCTTATAGTGACTATACACGAGCTTGGCCATTTTCTTTTTGCCAAGCTTTTTTCCGTTGGTGTGGTCAGCTTTTCCCTCGGTATGGGACCTAAGCTTGTCTCGAAGGTTTATCATAATACGGAGTATGCACTCTGCGCTCTGCCGATAGGAGGAAGCTGCCTTATGGCAGGAGAGGAGCTGGATGAAAGCCCGGAAGAAGGCGGCGGCGGAAGTAAAGGATCTGAGGGATATGACAGAGGCCATGTCCATACTGCTTCCCGGGATATCGTCATAGACGGCAGGATCTATAAGGACAGCGAGCAGTTTGTAAGAAAAGAGTCCTGGCAGCGTTTTCTCATCATTGCAGGAGGCCCTATCTTCAATTTCCTGCTTGCCCTGATCCTTTCCTTTGTGATCTGCGCAGGGGTAGGTGCCGATATACCGGCGATCTTAAACACTGAGGCGGGACTCCCTGCGGCGGAGGCCGGCCTTTCAGAGGGAGACGTGATAAGCTCCATTGAGCTTGACGGAAAAGATGCATCCATTTATCTTTCCAGGGATCTGTACCTTTTCCTCTATCTTAACGAATCTTCCTTCAGCGAAGACAGCCTTATCACCATTGGTTATCATGATGCTGAAGACGGACAGCATAGGACGGTTTCACTTTATCCTGAATATGATGAGGCCGCGGGATCCTATGTCATGGGCATAGGCTACAGCCTTGGATATCAGAAGCTGGATTCTTTGTGGGATATGCTCCGATATAGCTTTTATAACATCAGGTACTGTCTGGTCTCAGCCCTCGAATCCGTAAAGATGCTGGTGGGAGGTCAGGCCTCCAGGGAAGATGTCATGGGTCCTGTCCGCATCGTGAGCACCATAGATCAGACCGTTGATGAGGCCTCGGATTACGGCCTCTGGGCACTGATGATGACCCTTTTCAATCTGATGATAATAATATCCGCTTCCCTGGGAGTGACCAATCTGCTGCCTCTCCCGGCCCTTGACGGAGGAAGACTGATATTTATAATCATAGAACTGCTGTCAGGAAGGGCCGTGCCGAAGGAGATAGAGGCAAGGATCCATATGGCAGGAATGGTACTGCTGCTTGCAGCGATGGTATTTATAGTATTCAATGATATAAGCTTTCTGATCTGAGAAGCTTCGGAAATACAGGAGGAAGCATATGAATTGCAGGATGAAGACCCATGAGGTCCATATAGGAAACAGAGTCATAGGCGGGGGCAATCCGGTGCTTATACAGTCCATGTGCAACACCAGGACTCAGGATGTGGAGGCGACGGCGGCTCAGATAAAGAGGCTTGAAGAGGCCGGATGTGACATAGTAAGGGTGGCGGTTCCGGATGAGGAGGCAGCCCTCGCCATAGCAGGCATAAAGGAAAGGATATCCATCCCCCTTGTGGCGGATATACATTTTGATTACAGGCTTGCGCTTAAAGCGGTGGAAAACGGAGCCGACAAGATCCGCATCAATCCCGGCAATATAGGAAGCAGGGACAGACTCGAGAAGGTGGTCGATGCCTGCGCCGCAAAGCATATACCGATAAGGGTGGGAGTCAATTCCGGTTCCCTTGAAAAGGATATACTGGCCGCCCATGGAGGCCATGTGACTGCGGAGGGGCTTGTGGAATCGGCCCTCAATAACTGCAGGCTCATAGAGGAACTGGGATATGAGGAGCTGGTCATCAGCATCAAATCCTCAGATGTCCTTATGTGCATAAGGGCCCATGAGCTTATAAAGGACAGGACAGAGCATCCAATCCATGTGGGCATAACAGAGGCCGGGACCCTGTTTTCCGGAAGCATAAAGTCTTCGGTAGGCCTGGGCATCATTCTTTATGAAGGCATAGGAGATACCATAAGGGTCAGCCTGACGGGTGACGTAACAGAGGAGGTAAGGACTGCCTCTGAGATCCTTAAGACCCTTGGACTCAGAAAGGGCGGCATAGAGGTCGTAAGCTGCCCCACCTGCGGAAGGACCCAGATAGATCTGATAGGCCTTGCCGACAAGGTCAATGCACTGGTATCCGAAAAGAAGTATCAGAAGCTTGACTTCAAGGTGGCTTGCATGGGCTGTGTGGTCAACGGCCCCGGAGAGGCCTCGGAAGCCGAGCTTGGCATCTGCGGAGGAAAGGGCGAGGGCCTCATCATTAAAAAGGGTGAGATATTAAGAAAGGTACCGGAGGCTGAGCTTCTTTCAGAATTCCGGAAGGAACTGGACAGATATCTATGACGCGGAGATTTCTCAGTGTATTTGAAAAACTTGATATAAATGAGGAACTGAAGGGACTCATATCAGAGACTGAGGTCGTAAGGATCAGTACCAATCCCATACGCAATTCCCTGCATATCTTCATTGACGGAGGAAATGAGCTTCCCAGGGAGGCTCTGTTTTCCCTTCAGAAGGCAGTAAGGGAAAGTGTATTCGGAGATAAAAATATCTGCGTCAGCATAATGCGTGAGAAGAAGGTGAGCAGAGAAGAGGGACAGCCGCAGGCCCAGGGAGCTTCTGACAGTGTCCCTTTTGAAGGAAGCAGAGCCGTGGGATCAAAGAAGGCCCCTTCTTCGGGTACGGATAAAGGCTCATCTCTGAAGTCTTCTTCAGGAGGCAAGGCAGCCTTTGAAAAGGGAAAAAGGCCTGGTCAGGGAAGCTTTGCAAAAAATAACGCATGGACTCCCAGGAGAAGCAAGAAATCTGAGGATCCGGATGTGGTCTTCGGATATGATTTCAGCGGCAATATAACGGATATAGCCATGCTCGAGGCTGACATGGGAGAGGTGCTTATATCCGGCCAGATATTTTCCAGGGAGGATATAAAGACCAGAAGCGGAAGGATAGCTGCCAAATTCAATCTGTATGACGGTACGGATTCGATAGGCTGCTCAGCCTATGTCTCCGAAGAGGAGCTTGAGGCTCTTGCCCCGGAGATAAAGGACGGAAAATTCATAAGCGTATTCGGTAAGGTCATGCCTCCGGACAATTTCAATCCTGATCTGCATATATCCATGATAAAGGGCATAAAGCGGGCAAAGAGCAGGATAGAGGACAGGAAGGAGACCTATACCGGGGAAAAGCGTGTCGAGCTCAATCTTCACACGAAGATGAGCGATATGGACGGGGTAGGTGAGATAAAGAATTATATTCGTCTTGCAGAGGCCTTTGGCTCAGACAGCCTTGCCATAACTGATCTCAATACGGTCCAAGGCTTCCCTGAGGCCTTCCACAGCCTGTCAAAGGATTCAAAGCTGAAGCTTATATACGGCTGTGAGTCCTTCTTCTGTGATGACGTAAAGAAGGCGGTGACGGATCCCAGAGGACAGAGCCTTTCCGGAGGCTTTGTGGTCTTTGACATAGAGACCACCGGCTTTTCCATGGAGCACTGCCGCATCATCGAGATTGGTGCCGTAAAGATCGAGAATGGCATCATAAAGGATCGCTTTTCTCATTTTATAGATCCTGAGATCCCCATACCCGCCAACATAACGGAACTCACTTCCATAACCGACGAGGATGTGAGGGGACAGGGCAATTATCAGCACTGGCTGCCGGAATTCCTTGATTTCTGCGGGGATCTTCCGGTGGTGGGACACAATGCTCACTTTGATGTGGGCTTTATAAAGCATTATGCAGGGCTTCTCGGAAGAAGCTTTGATCCGACCGTGGTGGATACCCTGGGACTTTCATATATGCTTCTGAAGGATCTGTGGCGCAACAGACTGGACACAGTTGCAAAGGAGCTTGGGGTGATACTGTCATCTCACCACAGGGCTGTCAATGATGCCGAAGCCACGGCAGGTATCTTCCTGAGATTCTGTGACATGCTGAAGGAAAGGGGCATAAATGATCTTGATGCCCTTTATGAGGCAGATGATACGGACAGGGATACTGTCACGGTAAAGAAGCTTCATGGCCAGAACTTTACCATGCTGGCCACCTGCGACCTGGGCCGTACCAATATGTACAGACTCATTTCCGAGGCCCATATAGATTATTTCCATAATACGGCAAAGCTCCCGAAGTCATTGATACAGAAGCTGAGATCCGGGCTCCTTATTGGCTCAGGAGATGTGGAGGGCGAGCTTTATGACATGGTGCTGAGAGGCTTCTCTGATGAGGAGCTTGATAAGGCTGCAGCTTTTTATGATTATATCGAGATACTGCCTCCGGAGAATCTTCGTTATCTGATAGACAGCGACGAATCCTATATAAGCTCCATAGAGGACATAAGAGAAGCCACGAAGCGTCTGATCGCCTCTGCAGATAGGGTGGGAAGGCCTGCCTGTGCAGTGGGAGACGTGCATTTTTCAAATCCCGGAGATGAGCAGTTCCGCAAGATAATAAAATATTTTGAATATTCCTCCAAGGGAAGGAAATATCTTTATGATGAGCAGAAATTTACCGCACCCCTATATTTCAGGAGCACGGCGGATATGCTCTCCAGCTTTTCCTTCCTCGGAGAAGAGGAGGCTCGCCGCATAGTCATAGACAACACCAGACTTATCTCTGACATGTGCGAGACCATAGCTCCGGTACGGCCTGACAAGAGGCCTCCCGTCATAGAGAATTCCGATGAGGAGCTCAGAAAGATATGCTATGACAAGGCCCATGAGATGTACGGAGAGGTCATACCTGAGGTCGTTAAGAAGAGACTGGATACGGAGCTCAGCTCCATCATCAGCAACGGCTATTCCGTGCTTTATATCATAGCCCAGAGGCTTGTGTGGGATTCCAATGACCACGGTTATCTGGTGGGCTCCAGGGGATCCGTCGGATCATCCCTTGTGGCTACCTTTGCAGGCATATCAGAAGTCAATCCTCTGCCGCCCCATTATTACTGCAGAAAATGTCATTATTCGGATTTTGACAGTGAGACAGTGAGGGCCTTTTCAGACAAGGCGGGCTGCGACATGCCTGACGCTGTCTGCCCCGTCTGCGGAGAACCCCTTGTAAAGGATGGCTTTGATATCCCCTTTGAGACCTTTCTTGGCTTCAAGGGCGACAAGGAGCCTGATATAGACCTTAACTTTGCCGGAGATTATCAAGCCAAGGCCCATGCCTATACAGAGGAGATCTTCGGAAAGGGACAGACCTTCAAGGCAGGGACCATAGGCACCGTGCAGCTCAAGACCGCCTATGGATATGTAAAGCGCTACAATGAGGATCATGAGGTCCCGGATATGAAAAGGGCTGAGATCGAGAGACTTGCCATAGGCTGCACTGAGGTAAGGCGAACGACGGGACAGCATCCGGGAGGCATCATCGTGCTTCCCCACGGGGAGGAGATCAATTCCTTCACCCCTATCCAGCACCCTGCCAATGATATGCAGAGCCCTATAACCACGCATTTTGATTATCACAGCATCGATCATAACCTTCTGAAGCTGGATATCCTTGGAAAGGATGACCCTTCCATGCTTCGTATGCTGAAGGATATGACAGGTCTGGATCCCATGGATATACCCATAGGCGCACCTGAGGTCATGTCCCTGTTCCAGGATACCTCTTCACTGGGCATCAGCCCTGAGGATATCGGAGGCACGCCCCTGGGGACCCTTGCCATACCCGAGTTCAATACGGACTTTGCTATAAACATGCTGCTTGATGCCAAGCCGAGGTACGTGTCAGACCTTGTCCGCATTGCCGGACTGGCCCACGGAACAGATGTGTGGATAGGCAATGCGAGGGACCTGATACAGAGCGGTATATGCACCATACAGACTGCTATCTGTAACCGAGACGATATAATGAATACCCTTATAACCAAGGGCCTGGAACCCGGCCTTGCCTTCACCATCATGGAGGCCGTGCGTAAAGGCAAATTCCCCAAGAATCCGAAGCATGAGGAGTGGTGTGCAGAGATGAGGGCCCATGAGGTGCCTGAATGGTACATAGAGTCCTGTGACAAGATAAAGTACATGTTCCCTAAGGCCCATGCATCGGCTTATGTGGTCATGTCCATAAGGATGGGATATTATAAGGTGCATTTCCCTGCTGAATTCTATACGGCCTACTTTACAATAAAGGGAACAGGCTTCGACTATGGAAAGATGACCTGCTCGCTGCCGGTGCTCAGACGCAATATGAGGGAGTTCCGTGAGACCCATCCTGAGAGCGGAAGGGATCAGACTGCCAATGACAAGCTCTTCCTGAGGGATATAAAGGTCTGTGAGGAGATGCTGGCCAGGGGAGTGGAATTCACCCCGATAGACATATATAAGGCCAAAGCCACGGAATTTACGCTGACTGAGGAAGGAAAGATCATGCCTTCACTCAATTCCATTCCTGGACTTGGAGACATAGCTGCAAGATCCATAGAGGAGGAAGCCAAAAAGGGAGAATTCCTCAGCATGGAGGAATTTACCCAGAGGACGAAGATAGGCAAGACCAATGCAGAGCTTATAAGGAGCCTGGGACTGCTGAAAAGCATACCGGAGACCAATCAGCTGAGTATCTTCGACATGATGGGATGAACTGAAAATCTTCCGCCCCGGACTGCTGCTTCGCAATATCCGGGTACCGGAAGTATTTGCAGACTTGCAGAAAGTCTTTTTTAAATATTTATTAACTTATGGGCAAGTTATTATTAACTTGGGTCTCTGATGCTTTACTTACCAGAGCTGTGATGATAAAATAAAGCGATTTTTTATGGATATACCTGCGGCTAAAGCCGCTTTTGACCCTAAGGAGGCAAAGATATATGTGCGGTATCGTCGGATACACAGGAGCAAAAGAGGCAGCACCGGTGCTGCTCTCAGGACTTAGAAAGCTTGAATACAGGGGCTATGATTCTGCCGGCCTTGCGGTGCTTGACGAGGCTAAGGGAGAGATCGAGATCGTAAAGGCCAAGGGAAGGCTTGATGTGCTGGCTGAGAAGACAGGTAACGGCAGCAATATCAATGGGCACTGCGGCATAGGCCACACAAGGTGGGCTACCCATGGTGAGCCCTCAGAGGAAAATGCCCATCCCCATTACAGTGATGACTGCGCAGTAGTAGCCGTACATAACGGCATAATCGAGAATTATCAGGAACTCAAGGAAAAGCTCATAAGACATGGCTACAGCTTCCATTCCCAGACGGATACGGAGGTTGCCGTCAAACTGGTGGATTATTACTATAAGAAGTATTTCGGAACGCCCATAGATGCCATGAACCGTGCCATGGTAAGGATGAGGGGCTCATATGCCCTTGGACTTCTGTTCAAGGATTATCCCGGCGAGATCTATGCGGCCAGGAAGGACAGCCCCCTGGTGCTTGGAAAGGCAGATGGTGATGCTTTCCTGGCTTCAGATGTGGCAGCCATACTTGAATACACCAGGGATATCTATTATCTCGGGGATCTTCAGTGTGCAAGGCTCAAGGACGGAGAACTCACCTTCTATAATCTGGATGGGGATGAGATCACCATAGAGCCCCACAGGATAGAGTGGGATGCAAAGGCCGCAGAAAAGGAAGGCTATGAGCATTTCATGATGAAGGAGATCTATGAGCAGCCCAGGGCCATCAGGGATACCCTTAATTCAGTAATAAAGGACGGAAGGCTTGACTTAAGCTCTGTAGGCATCAGCGATGAGGAGCTTGCATCAGCAGATCAGATCTGCATGATCGGCTGCGGTTCAGCTTACCATATCTGCGTTGCCCTGCAGTATGTTATAGAGGATCTGGCAGGCATACCTGTAAGGATAGAGCTTGCTTCAGAATACAGATACAGGGAGGCTGTCCTTTCAAAGGATACCCTCTGCATAATCATAAGCCAGTCAGGAGAGACAGCTGACAGTATCGCAGCCCTCAGAAAGGCAAAGGAGCATGGACTTCGGACCCTTTCAGTGGTCAATGTGGTAGGATCCACCATAGCAAGGGAATCAGACCATGTATTTTATACCATGGCAGGCCCTGAGATCTCCGTTGCAACCACAAAGGCCTACAGCGCTCAGCTTGCTGCCTGCTATGCCATAGCCGTAAGGCTTGCTTCTGTAAAGGGCAGGCTGGATGATGCCAGGGAAAGAGAGCTTGCAGAGGAGCTTCTTGCCATTCCCGATAAGATATCCAGGATACTTGAGGATAAGAACCGCATACAGTGGTTCGCTTCCAAGTTTGCCTCCTCAAAGGATGGCTTCCTGATAGGCAGGGGCATAGATTATGCAACTGCCATGGAGGGCAGCCTTAAGATGAAGGAGATCAGCTACATCCACTCCGAGGCTTATGCAGCCGGAGAACTGAAGCATGGAACCATAAGCCTGATAGAGCAGGGGACCCTTGTCATAGGTATCCTTACCCAGCCCCATGTCATGGAGAAGACCCTCAGCAACATGGTGGAATGCAAGAGCAGAGGCGCATATCTTATGGGCATCACCACAAAGGATCATGTGGAGATCGAGGATACGGTGGATTTTGCCGTGTATATTCCGGAGATAGATCCTCATTTTGCCACCATACTTGCAGTTATCCCGATGCAGCTTCTCGGATATTATCTGTCCGTGTCAAAGGGGCTGGATGTGGACAAGCCCAGGAACCTGGCAAAGTCAGTTACGGTGGAATAAAACCGGCAATGCTGCGCCGGAGATCCCGGCGCAGGCATAAATTTCACAGGACAAAAAAGAATTTAAAAAAAAGACTTTACAATTTGCCGTTTATCGTTTAAAATACATTCTCGGTCGAGTGATTCGGCCAGTGACGCGAAAACGTCAGAAATCGAGGCGTGGCTCAGCTTGGTAGAGCGCTGCGTTAGGGACGCAGAGGCCGCAGGTTCAAATCCTGTCGCCTCGATTTATTTTTTTAACAGATAGTATCAAAGTACATCAACATATTTATCTGCTTCCGTGGCTCAGTTGGTAGAGCAACGCATTCGTAATGCGTGGGTCGCCGGTTCGAGTCCGGCCGGGAGCTTGGCCGCAGGATCTGCGGCTTTTTTATTTTCATAATCGTATCTATAACCTTAGGTTATGACCGAGAGGTAAAATCCCCATTATTATGGCTTAAAATGCCTTTTATCAAGTCCTTTTATGGACACATTTTTTTTACTATGATAAGCTGTCCGGGAGTAAAAATACCCGGAGGAGATAAGATGTCGCTATTACTGATTGCCCTGAGGCAGATAATCATATTGTTCTTTATGATATTCATAGGATTTATCTGCAGAAGATCTGGCAGGCTTGGCTTGGGAGCCAAAGCGGATCTTACCTCTGTTCTTATCAATATCGTACTTCCCTGTGTGGTCCTTGATTCATTCTTATCCGAGGAGGGCAGCGAGTTTTCCTCCTACATCCCGGAGATAGTCCTTCAGCTTGGTATCATCTATCTTATAACCATAGTCCTGACTGCCCTTGTCATACGAAGGAAAACACCGGATGCCCCTTCTGAAAAGATTTCCGTTATATATTCCAATGCGGGCTTTCTTGGTATTCCACTTCTGGATGCCCTTTACGGGCCGCTGGGAAGGTTCTGCGCAGTCATGGCCATGATAGCCTTCAATGTGTTTTTCTGGAGCTACGGGGCTATGCTCATGGCAGGAGAGGGCGGAGAGAAGACAGGAATTAAGGAGACCCTCAGGAAGATACTTACTGCACCCCTTATTGCAGTGATATTTTCCTTTTTTCTTTCTGCGTTTTCACTCAGGCTTCCTTCCATCATCATGGAGCCTGTTTCTTCCATAGCGGCCATGAATTCGCCCTTTGCCATGATAGTTACGGGAGTGACTCTGGCTGACAGTGATCTTTCAAAGCTGTTCTCAGGGAGAGTCATACTGGATTCCATCCATAAAAATGTGACCGTGCCTGCGGTGCTGGCAGTCATTTTCCTGCTGCTGGGATTTACCGATGACATAGGCATATCCATGCTTACCACGGCGGCCTGTCCCACGGCAGCCCTTGTGCCCATGCTGGCCATACAGTATAAAAAGGACCCGCAGCTTTCTTCGGGCATATTTGCCTTCAGCACCATACTTTCAGCGCTTACTCTGCCTGCCTATATCTATCTGATCCATGGTCTTGCAGGCATCTGACTTTTAATGTATAATAATATAACTTTGTTTGATTCGGCGGACTTCAATGCCTGCCGATTTTTTTGAGTGACAGCGTAAAGCCTCTGGCTTTTATCTATATGATCTGCGATAAGGAGGTACTGATGCCCAGATCTACATATAATGCTGATTCCATAACCGTGTTGGAGGGCCTGGATCCCGTGAGGAAGAGACCGGGCATGTATATCGGTTCGGTAGGCCACAGGGGTCTTAATCACCTGATCTATGAGATACTCGATAACTCGGTGGATGAGCATATGGCAGGCTTCTGTGACCGGATATATGTGACCATCCACGAGGATAATTCCTGTACAGTAAGGGACAATGGCCGGGGACTTCCTGTGGACCTTCATAAAAAGGGAGTTTCCGCTGAGAGAGTAATACTCACGACCCTTCATGCGGGAGGAAAGTTTGATGATACCGTGTATAAGACCTCAGGAGGACTTCACGGAGTAGGTTCATCGGTGGTCAACGCCCTCTCCAGGAAGATGGAGGTCAGGGTCTTCCGTGACGGCAATATATACTATGACTCCTATGAGAGGGGTATACCCACCACAAAGCTTACGAAGGGCATGCTTCCCATAGTCGGAAAGTCAAAGGAGACCGGTACGGAGATAAGCTTCCTCCCCGATGATGAGATCTTTGAAAAGACGGTATTTCGCGAGGAATCCATAAAGTCCCGTCTTCATGAGACAGCCTATCTCAATCCGAAGCTTCACATATACTATAAGGATGAGAGGCCCCAGACTGCTGAGGATATAGAGTTTTATGAGCCTGAGGGCATCAGATCCTATGTGAGGGAGCTCAATAAGGGCAGGGAGGCTGTGACTCCCCTGATATATTTCTGCGATGAGCTTTCAGGCTCCGAGCTTGAATGCTGCATCCAGTTTGTGGATGCCTTTGAGGAGAATATCCACGGCTTCTGCAACAATATCTACACCCAGGAGGGCGGCACCCATATAACCGGCTTCAAGACCAGATTCACCCAGATGGTCAATATGTATGCGAGGCAGCTCGGCATACTGAAGGAGAAGGATCAGAACTTTACCGGAGCAGATACCAGGAACGGAATGACCTGTGTCCTTGCCCTCAAATATCCGGATCCCATCTTCGAGGGTCAGACTAAGACAAAGCTGGCCTCCGCTGAGGCCTCCCAGATAACAGCCCAGATAACAGGAGAGAAGCTGGAGCATTTCTTTGACCGCAATATCGAGGTCATAAAGGCCATCATAGGCTGTGCGGAAAAATCCGCAAAGATAAGAAAGCAGGAGGAGAAGGCCAAGACCAATCTACTCGGAAAGAACAGATTCAGCTTTGACTCCAACGGCAAGCTGAAGGTCTGCACCTCAAGGGATCCTGAAAAATGTGAGATCTTCATAGTCGAGGGAGATTCGGCGGGCGGATCTGCCGGAATGGGACGGAACAGGGACTTCCAGGCCATACTTCCTATCAGAGGAAAGATACTCAACGTGGAAAAGGCTTCCATAGACAAGGTCCTCGCCAATGCAGAGATAAAGACCATGATCAATTCCTTTGGCTGCGGCTTCTCAGAGGGTTATGGCAACGACTTTGACATCAATAAGCTCCGCTACGGCAAGATCATACTCATGACAGATGCGGATGTGGACGGAAGTCATATAGATACTCTGCTTCTGACATTTTTCTACAGATTCATGCCGGAGCTGATAACGACGGGCCATGTGTATATATCGATACCGCCCCTTTATCTTGTGACTCCGAAGAAAAAGAGTGAAGAGCCCCTTTATCTTTATGATGACAAGGAGCTCAGCCGCTACCAGAAGAGCCACAGCTCGGACAGCTACGATCTTAAGCGCTTCAAGGGACTTGGAGAGATGGATCCTCCGGATCTGTGGGCGACGACCCTTGATCCTGAGAGGAGAGTGCTGAAGCAGGTGAACATCGAGGATGCCAAGATGGCTTCAGAGGTCACCGAGATGCTGATGGGCAGTGAGGTCGCTCCGAGAAGGGACTTTATCTATAAGCATGCTCATGAGGCAGAGATCGACACCTAAGCTGCTTCTTAAAATCTTTTTCGCTTGGCAGCCACTTCGTTCGTTTTCGC
>CALWMV010000016.1 GCA_944382125.1 uncultured Lachnospiraceae bacterium | reverse complement strand
GCTCCTATGTATGCGAGGCCCTCATAAGGGCCGGGATAGGGAGGCTTTCCCTGGTGGATCATGATACAGTGGATATCACCAATCTGAATCGCCAGCTGTTTGCCTTAAGAAGTACCCTCGGCATGCCGAAGACCGAGGCAGCCGAGCTTCGCATAAGGGACATAGATCCCGACACAAAGATTCGGACTTACAGGGAGTTTGCTTCAGCGGATAATATCCCTGAGCTTTTTTTCGCAATCGAGGCTGAGCTCGGTCCGATAGATTTCGTGGCCGATGCCATAGATACGGTATCTGCCAAGCTTTCCATAGCCTCCCTCTGCCAGGAGAGGAGCATCCCCCTTATATCCTGCTGCGGCACCGGCAATAAGCTCCATCCTGAATTCCTTCGCATAGAGGATATCTACAGGACCTCGGTCTGTCCCCTCTGCAAGGTCATGAGAAGGGAGCTCAAGGCCAGGGGCATACCGAAGCTTACCGTATGCTATTCAGAGGAACCTCCCGTAAAGACAGGCAGCCGCACACCGGCTTCGATCTCCTTCGTGCCTTCAGCTGCAGGACTTCTGATAGCTTCACATATAGTCAATAAGCTTATAGGGGAGATATAAAGCTTCTTTTTATAGAAAATTACCGCACCGCGGTGAAAGGAAAAGACATGAAACCCATAATCATAGGCATTGCCGGCGGCACCGGCTCAGGAAAATCCACCTTTACCAATCGTCTCAAGAAGGCCTTCGGCGATTCCATCTCAGTGCTTTATCATGACAACTATTATAAAGCCCATGATGATATCCCCTTTGAGGAGCGCAAGCTTCTCAACTATGACCATCCCGACGCCTTTGATGGTGACCTTCTTGTCCATGATGTCATGGAGCTCAAGGAGGGAAGACCCATAGTCTCCCCCACCTATGATTATACCGTGCATAACAGAGCCAAGGAGACCATCCTGGTAGAGCCCCGCAAGGTCATCATCATTGAAGGCATCCTTACCCTTTATGATTCAAGGCTCAGGGATCTTATGGATATCAAGATCTTCGTGGATGCGGATGCTGATGAGCGCATACTCCGAAGGGTCATCCGTGACACCAAGGAAAGGGGCCGTGACATAGAAAATATAGTTGACCAGTACCTTACCACCGTAAAGCCCATGCACTACCTCTATGTGGAGCCCACGAAGCGTCTTGCGGACATAGTCGTAAACAGCGGCAAGAACCCCATAGCCTTCAAAATAATCAAAACTACCATCAAGGAGATCCTGGATCAGGAAGATGAGACCTGAAAGCCTGGTCTTTTAGCGCGATAACAAAGTATCTCTGTTTACCTGAAAAACCTCTGTCTGCGGACTGCCGCCCTGCGATGTCCGCAATCAGAGGTTTTATCAGGTCTTAAGTCAGGATATTATTGTCCCATAGAAAAATATATTCTGTAATGGTCTGAAAAACTGCCGGTGACGGACATTGCAAAGCAGCAGTCCGAGACGGCAGTTTTTCAGATATTGATTTATTTTGACGATTTCCCCAAGCGGGAGTCCGATGATGATCAGACTCTTATGTTGGCCTGCTTGAAGTCCCGCTCCAGTTCTCTCTTCTGGGACTTTCTGGCCATGTCCTCACGCTTGTCATAGAGCTTCTTGCCTCGGCAGAGACCCACCTCCACCTTGACCCTGGGCCCCTTGAAATAGACCTTGAGAGGTATCAGGGCATAGCCCTTTTCCGCCGTCTTGCCGATGAGCCTTGATATCTCCTTTTTATGGAGCAGGAGCTTCCTTGTGCGCAGGGGATCCTTGTTGAAGATATTGCCCTTTTCATAAGGATTGACATGCATGCCGTATATGAAGAGCTCTCCGTTTTTATCCTTTATGAAGGCCTCCTTTACGGAGCAGTGTCCCAGTCTCATGGACTTGACCTCGGTGCCGAAGAGCTCAATGCCTGCTTCTATGGTCTCATCCACAAAATAATCATGATATGCCTTTTTATTGTTGGCTATAAGTTTTATGCTGTCCTTACCCATAATACACCCTGAAATCTATGGTCCTGGTGAGCTTGTCTGCGGCTGTCACGACTATGCTTATCCTGTCTCCAAGGGCATAGGTCTTTCCGCCCCTCTCACCGGTGAGCCTTAGCTTCTTCTCATCAAAAATATAGTAGTCATCCGTCATGCTATTGACATGGACCATGCCCTCACAGGTGTTCGGGAGCTCCACGTAAAAGCCGTAGGCAGTGACTCCTGATATTATACCATCAAAGCATTCACCGATAAAGCGGCTCATGTATTCGCATTTCTTTATCTTATCGCAGTCCCTCTCCAGCTCATCAGCCTTCCTTTCGGTATCCGAACAGTGCTCTGCCACCCCGGGAAGTATATTGGCATAGTGTTTCTGCCTGCGGGGCCTGAGGCTGCCATCATTTCTGAGACACTCCTTTATGATGCGGTGGATCTGAAGATCCGGATATCGCCTTATAGGAGAAGTAAAATGGGTATAATACTGCTTTGAAAGTCCATAATGTCCGAGGCATTCGGTGAGATACTTTGCCTTTGACATGGATCTGAGAGCCATCTTCTCTATAAGGGGCTCCTCGGGACTTCCCTCCACTTTCCTTAAGAGGGCCGCCATCCTGGCAGGATCCTTAAGTCCCTTTTTATCTTTCCTTATGGAAAAGCCCAGTCCCCTCACCAGCTCAATGAGCTCCTCAGCCTTCTCCTCCGAGGGAGCCTCATGGCAGCGATAGAGGAATGGTATCTTCCTTAACTCGAACTCCTTTGCCACGGTCTCATTGGCCGCCAGCATGAAATCCTCTATCATCCTGTTGGCATCATTTATCTCATAAAGACTGATATCCGTTACCCTTCCGTTTTTATCCAGAGTGATAACTGACTCGGGGAAATCAAAATCCACGGAGCCATCCTTCTCTCTCTTTCGTCTGAGTATCTTTGAGAGCCTGAGCATAAGCTTCAGCATGGCAAGAAGCTCCTTGTCCTTCTCTGCCCTGGCAGCAAGCTTATCGGTAAGGAGGCTGTAGACATACTTATAGGTCAGTCTTCTGCGGCTCCTTATCACTCCCTCGCAGATCTCATGGTCCACGATCTCACCCTTTGAGTTTATGCGCATTATGCAGGAAAGGGTAAGGCGGTCCACACCCTCATTGAGAGAGCAGATACCGTTTGAAAGCTTTTTCGGAAGCATGGGGATGACTCTGTCCGGAAGATATATGGAGGTGCCCCTCTCCTCGGCCTCCTTATCAAGTTCACTCTTTTCCTTTACATACTCTGCCACATCCGCAATATGCACGGAAAGCTCATACATGCCGCTTTCCTTATCAAAGCTCAGGGACACGGCATCGTCAAAGTCCTTTGAATCATCACCGTCTATGGTTATGCAGAGGCTGTCCCTGAAATCCCGTCTGCCGCGGAGATCTTTTTTTCTGACCTCATCAGGTATGGATGAAAGCTCAGCCTGGACCTCCTCAGGGAAGCTGTATCTCACTCCGCTCATCCTGACGGCGCTGGTGATGTCTACTCCCTTATCCGAGGCACCTCCCAGCACCTCGGTGATCTCTCCCTCCGGCTTTCTTCTCCTGTCGCCGTAATCCTTTATACGGACTACTACCTTGTCTCCGTTTGAGGCATTGCAGAAATCATCCCTGTCCACATATATGTCAGAGAGGATGTGTCTGTCATCGGGTACCACAAAGCCGAAGTTCTGATGCTTATGGAAGCTTCCTATGACCTCACTTATACCATGGTCAAGGACCCTGAGTATCCTTCCTTCTGCCCTGTAGGAGCCGTCCCCGGAGGAGTCCTTTTCCATATAAAGCTCTACCCTGTCATTATGGAAGGCAGCTCCGGTCCTGTCCGCAGGTATGAAGATATCCTCCTCCCTGCCCTCAACGGTGACAAAACCAAAGCCCTTTTCATGCTGGGAAAATACTCCCTCAAAGATCCTGCTCTTATCAAGGCTCTTTTCCCTGTCTCCTTCGCGGCCGGAGCTTACTGAGTTCTTCTTTCTAAAGCCCTTATCAGGAGCTTTTCTCAGGCTCTTCTTTTTACCATAGCCCTCCTTTTGGTCTCTCAGCTTTCTCTTCCTTCCAAAGCCTGCGTTCTTTTTACCTCCTTTTTTATGTCTTCCTCCCCGGCTCCCATCGGCAGTGCCGCGTCCGGGGCTCATATTTTCTCTGTCTTTTTTTCCTTTTTTCTCTGTTTTGATCTTCATATCGAATTATTCTATACTTTTCTTAAGATAAAAAAACAGCTCACAAAGGAGCTGTTCAGAATGATCGTATCAGAGCCTTCCCGCAGATGCACTTCTGTATCAGGAGGCTTTGTCCTGAACATCTGTTCTGCCTTTAGGCCTTACTTCATCAGTATATTGAGGACCAGGGAAAGCACCATAAAAACGATGGCTCCGTATCTGGTGAACTTCTCAAGGTTTCCTGACATGGAACGTCCCTTGATCTTGCCCCAGTAGCTGTCAGCCATGCCTCCTATGCTTCCGAGTCCCTCGCTCTTGCCCTCCTGCATGAGCACGAGTGCTGCAAGCGCAACTCCTAGAATGCAATATATAACTGAAATAACCGCTGTCATATCAACACCTCCAAAACAATAGCCATGTTATACTACCATAGCTTGCAGCCTAAAGTCAAGTCCCGGCCTTATTTTCCTCTTTCTTAGATAGGATTCCAGTTAAATCACTTCTGCCGGCTCATCTTAAGCGGGATTCCTGCGAAGTCCCTTCGGCAGCCTGTTCTTAAGCATGCCGCCGCTGTATCTGGCTATGCCCAGGGGATATCCGTCATAAAGCACCCTAAGTTCCTCTCCCTCAGAAGCTTCAAGTCTTATCGCCTCCTCATGGTATGCCGAAAGCCTCAGGCTCTCCCCGGCAAGATACTTAAGAGCAAGGGCCTCGCTCCTTATGTCCGCATAGGGCTTTATCACCGGTTCACCGGCTTTCATGGCCTCGGCATGGGAATGCTCATAGCGTTTTCCTCCCTTATGGCTGCCGGTTATGAGCTCACCCTTCTCTATCCCTGCCCGCAGGACATGGATGCCCGCCCTCTTCATGGATGAGGAAAGCTCCTCTATCCTTTTTTCCGTCTCGGAAGCAGAAAGGGGCCCGTGATCTTCTTTATCGCCTGGCGTAAGTTTGCTGTCCATGACTCCGTAAAAATGTCCCTCTCCCTCTATCCTGTGTGGAAAGAGCTGTTCAAACTCACTGAGCTCAAGCTCCTCCTCATGCATGGCACAGAAACGTCTGAGCTGCCATTTATTTTCATAGGGCTCGAAGGTACAGGTGGAATACACTATCCTTCCTCCAGGCTTCAGCATACGGAGGGCTGCATCCAGGATCTCCCTCTGCCTTTCCACGCAGTGATCCACATTTTCAAGGCTCCATTCCGCTATGGCAGTATCGTCCTTCCTGAACATCCCCTCTCCGGAGCAGGGGGCATCAACTATGATCCGGTCAAAGCTCTCCGGAAAATGCTCCGCAAGCTCAGAGGGGGCTGCCGAGCAGACTATCACATTGTCATAGCCCATGCGCTCTATGTTGGAGCTTAAGACCCTGGCCCTTTTCTTAATGATCTCATTGGATATGAGTATCCCGGCCTTCTGGGCTGCCTGACAGCTCTTGCCTCCGGGGGCAGCACAGAGATCCAGCACCATGTCTCCTGGTCTTATGTCAGCCTTCCCGGCAGTGATCATGGCAGAGGGCTCCTGTATATAATAGATGCCCGCATCATGATAGGGAGAGCGTCCCGGACGGACCTTTTCCTCATCATAATGATAGCCGCCCTCAGCCCACTCCACAGGTCTCAGTCCCCACTCTCTCACGAGTTTTTCCACGGTCTCCTGCCGTACCTTTTTAAAATTAAAGAAGAGGCCCTTTTTCGGTTTTTCCTGATAACTCGAAAGAAAGGCCTCATACTCGTCTCCCAGCAGATCCTTCATGGCAGTGCAGAACTCCATCGGGAGCCTTCCTGCCTTATCCATTGGATCCATATCATTCATCTTTTCCGCTTCCTTCATCCGCTGCTTCTCCGTCCTCCGGGGTTATGATCTCTATACCCATCTCCTCCATCTTGTCCCTGGCCTCATCATCGTAGCGTCTTGGTATGATGCTGCCCGTTATCCTGTCGATGGCATCGGGTATCATGTCCAGTATCCTGGTAAATACATCCTGATTCTTTACGCTTATAAGCCGGGTCCTGCCCTCAGATATCATGAGTATGGCTATAGGAGTCACCTTGGCACTCATGGCTCCTGCCCCGTTCTGTCTGGCATTTTTAGCCAGGGCACCCGAAGCAAGGCCTGCCGTCACCTCGATAAGAGGGATCATGGTGACGCCGTCCATGTGTATGGGCTCGCCTATGACCGTCTTGGAGGATGCCAGTCCCTCAAGTCCCTTGAAAAGGGTATCTATGGTGATGCCTATGCCGTCATCCCTGAGGCCTGCCTCAACATGGAGCGGCATATCCCTTCTTCCTGTATTTTTGTTTTTATCTCTTCTGTTATCTGAAGCCATCTTACACCCCGCACCCTGTCATCACGGATCTTCGATAAAATCACAGCTCTTCCTTGTATTCATTGAGTTCTTTGATAAAGGCCCTTACATCCCTGTCCAGCATGAGGGCCGCAAGGGGAAAAAGTATCCCCGCCAGATTGGTCCTTCCTGAGATATCGCCCTCTCCGGAAAGCTCAGCCCTTTCAAATATGGGTATGACCTTCACATGCTCCCCGTAAAAGGGATACATGAGGGCTACGATCTCCATGGCCCTGCCTGTATCATAGGGATCACCGGTGCCAAACTTCACCCAGCCGCTGCCTTTTTTTGGAGAAAGCCTCAAAAGAAGCTTTTTGCCCTCCCTGATTATATGGAAAAGGGCCTTCCTGTTATGCTCCCTGCGCAGTATGGTCACGGCCTCTCCAAACTTTGAGGCCAGATATCTGAGCTTCTCAGTCATCCTCTTTGCCCTCTATACGGTATATCGGTATGCCGATCACGCTGATGCTGCCCGTCTCTGCTATGCCGTGATGATACTTTATCCTTACGGACAGAAGGCCGAAAAGCAGGTCCGCCTTTGCGGTACCGTCCGCCTTTTCATCCAGATATGAGCCCTTTATACTGTATCTCAGCGGTGCAAAAAGCAGGATCAGGATCAGAAGAAGTATCAGAAGCAGCAGTATCCCGGCTGTAATGAGCAGGAACTTCAATATTCCGAATATAACGCCTGCATCCATCTATATCAGCTCTTGAGCTTCTCCGCAGCCTCGCAGCAGATCCTGAGAGCCTCCTCTGCGGCCTGCTCCCTTATATCCCTGCGTTCTCCTTCGAAGCTGAATTCGTAGGCCTTGACCTTGCCCTTGCAGTAGATCCCTATATATACAAGTCCCACGGGCTTCCCCTCCTCTGCCGAGGGTCCTGCATTGCCCGTGACTGAAACTGCTATATCCGAATCAGAGGCCATGGCAGCACCAAGGGCCATCTCCTTTGCAGTCTGCGAGGACACGGCTCCCTGCTTCTTTAAAGTGGACTTTGAAACATCCAGAGTCCTTTTCTTGGCCTTATTTGAATAAGTCACATAGCCTTCCTTGAATACCTCTGAGACCCCGGGGACATCCACCAGCCTTGAGCATATCATGCCGCCCGTGCAGGACTCAGCCACAGATATGGTGAGGCCCTTTGCCTTTAAAAGCTCATAAAGCCTTTCTTCCATCTTCTTTTTTGTCTCTTCCATCACATGCCTCCTTCGGTGATGATCCTTATATTCTTGGCTATATAATCCACAAGGGATATCAAGGTAAGCAGTACCGCTATGATCTCTATCAGTTCCATGACCGTCTGAACGACGAAGTACATATCCGTTCCTGAAAAAAATACAGGTACCTCAAGAATCAGCAGCACGCACATTATCATCTGGGTCACTGTCTTAAGCTTTCCCCACTTGCTGGCCGCTATGACCACTCCATTATCAGCTGCTATGAGCCTGAAGCCGCTTATGATAAACTCCCTGGCAACTATGATAAGCGTCACAAGGGCATGGAGCCTTCCCTCTGCTGTAAGCAGTATCAGTGCAGAGCAGACAAGGAGCTTATCAGCCAGGGGATCCATGAACTTTCCGAAGTTCGTAACAAGTCCCCTCTTCCTTGCGATGTGTCCATCCAGATAATCCGTAAATGAAGCGGCAAGGAAGATCACGCAGGCCAGGGCCCTGAGCTTCAGATAAGGGCCATAGTCAAAGCTGGTCATCACGTATTGCATCATCTGGCTGCCCGTGCTGAGCAGCATGACAGCTACGAAAAAAGGTATCATTATGACTCTCAGAACAGTCAGTTTATTGGGAAGATTCATATTTATCTCCATTTGCCGGAAGGCCCCGGGGCTTTGATATCCCCTGTCCGTGTATATCCGGTCTTGATCTATTATGACAGGTATTAAGCTCCCTGTCTCAGGATCAGATCAGTTCTCCCAGAAGGTCATACTCATGGGCTCCCGTGACCCTGGCCATGACCATGTCTCCGGTCATGAGCTCCCGGCCCCTGGTGTCGATATAGATATATCCGTCCACATCGGGAGCATCCATGTAGGTGCGGCCCACATATATACTTCCGCCCCCTTCGGCATCCTCGTCAGTCAGTCTCCCGGCTATGAGCACCTTAAGCTCCCTGCCGATCCTGGAAGCAGCCTTTCTGAAAGCGATCTCCTGCTGTATGAGCATTATCTCATCTCTTCTGGCTTCCTTTCGCTTCTTTGAAACCTGATGACTAAATGCCGCGGCAGGTGTCCCCTCCTCCCTTGAATACGTGAAATCTCCGAGCCTGTCAAACTCCATTTCACGAACAAATTCACAAAGGCTCTGATGATCTGCATCCGTCTCTCCCGGGAATCCGGATATCATCGTGGTCCGAAGGACCATGTCAGGTATCCTCTCCCTTATCTTCTGTATCCTCTCCGTGATCTCCTCACGGGTAGTTGCCCTGTTCATGCGCCTCAATATGTGATCCGAGGCATGCTGTATGGGTATATCCAGATAATGACATACTTTGGGAAGTCCTGCTATGGCCTCTATGAGCTCATCCGTGACTTCCTCCGGATAACAGTAAAGGATCCTTATCCACTCAAGACCTTCTATGTCATTGAGCCTGCGAAGCAGCTCCGGAAGCATCTTTCTGCCATAGAGGTCAGTTCCGTACACGCTGGTCTCCTGAGCCACGAGTATGAGCTCCTTAATGCCCTCTCCCGCAAGGCCCTCGGCTTCTTTGATGAGCTGTTCCATGGGTACGGATCTCTGGGGACCTCTCAGATATGGGATGATGCAGTAGGAGCAGCGTTTATTGCAGCCCTCCGCGATCTTGAGATAGGCATAGCCTCCCATGCCCGTCACCATCCTGGGCATCTCATACACCCTGTCAAAGTGGATCTCTGAAAGGGGTGCCGTGATCAGAGGCCTCTCCTCCTTAAGGCAGCTCCTGAGAGCCTCTCCTATGTCCTGAATGGAATTGGTGCCTATGACCGCATCCACCTCAGGAAGCTCCGCAAGGATCTCATCCTTATATCTCTGTGCCAGGCATCCGGTAACTATGATCTTCCTGAGCCTTCCGGACTTTTTGAGCTCCGCGGCCTCTATAAGGGTATTGACGCTCTCCTCCTTGGCATCGCCTATGAAACAGCAGGTATTGACCAGGAGTATGTCACAGGCCTCGGTATCAGGCTCATATACATAACCCTCTGAAAGGAGCTCTCCCAGCATCCTTTCGCTGTCACAGAGGTTCTTGTCACAGCCCAGGGATATGAGTCCCAGCCGCAGGGGCCTTTCTGCCGTCACAGCCTTATTCGCCATCCTTCTCCTCGCCTACTCCGATGATCCGGACAGTACCCTCATAAAGCTCCTCAACTGCTATGCTGAGGGGCTTCTCGTCCTCCTCATCTATGGTCACCGGTGCGCCGTCCACTATCTGTCTTGCTCTCTTGGCTGCAGCCAGCACCACCGAATAGCGGCTCTTTACTACGGGCTCCTCGCCCTCCATCACATCCTTGTTTGCGACCTCCATCAGGTCGTTATATGTAGGTCTGAGCATTGCCATGATTTTCCCCTCCTGATCAAATAACTGTCCCCAGCTCCTTCTGGAACTCCTCCAGAAATTCAAGCTGCTGGGAAGCTCTCATATGCTGGTCCTGGATAAGATAATTCAGATGCTTTACTGTCTTATCCAGATTGTCGTTTATAAGTATATAGTCATAAGCTTCCACGCCGACGGCCTCCAGCTTGGCTCTCTCAAGGCGCTTCCTTATGACCTCATCGCTCTCGGTCCCCCTGTGGCGGAGCCTGCTTATAAGCTCCTTTGCTGAAGGGGTTATGATGAATATAAGCACTGAATCCGGATACTTGGCCCTTATCTTCAGGGCTCCCTGGATCTCGATCTCAAGGATCACATCCTTGCCCTTCTCCATCTCTGATTCCACGTAGGCCTTGGGAGTTCCATAGTAATTGTCCACGTATCTTGCATACTCCAGGAGCTCATCATTCCTGATCATCTCCTCAAAGCGCTCCTTTGATACGAAGAAATACTCCTTGCCGTCCGTCTCTCCCGGACGTGGCTGTCTCGTGGTAGCCGATATTGACAGGGAATAGTTGTCGTAATTCTTTATGAGCTCCTTCATGAGGGTGCCCTTGCCTGCTCCGGAAAACCCGGATATGACTACCAGCATGCCCTTCCTTCGTATGAAGCCGTCATGCTTCATCCCTGCTGCGGAGTCTTCCCTTTCATCCATGTCTGAAATCTTTTTTGCTTCCATGTCCTTACTCAATATTCTGCACCTGTTCCCTTATCTTCTCAATCTCGGACTTCAAGGCTATGGCCGTATCTGAGATCTTCAGGCTTCCGGACTTTGAAAGGGTGGTGTTGGCTTCCCTGTTCATCTCCTGGGCTATGAAGTCCAGCTCCCTTCCGCAGGCACCTCCCGCCTTAAGCTTCTCCCGCATGGAGCTGATATGGCTCCTGAGCCTTACCATCTCCTCATCCGTACAGATCCTGTCTGCATATATGCCCACTTCCGTAAGTATGCGGCCTTCATCCACATCAAAGGAAAGGTCCGAAAGGCTCTCCCTGAGCTTTGCAGTAAGCCTCTCCCTGTACTGATCTATGACGGAGGGCGAACAGCTTTCTATCTGTCCCACAAGCTCCTCCATATGGTCAAGCTTGAAGAGCAGGTCGGTTCTGAGGTTGTCCCCTTCCCTTCTCCTGGTATCCACGAAGTCTGACAGGGCAGCTCTCAGCACCGGGTCTATAAGCTCCCAGAGCCTCTCGTCATCATCTGCCGTCTCTTCCATGACCAGCACATCCGGAAAACGTGAAAGTACCGAAGTCCCCACATCATTTCTGATGCCGAAGTCCCCGGTCATACGTTCCAGACATTCCATATATTCTGCAGCCAGCTCCTTATTGTACTTAAGCCTCCTGCTGCCTGCAGTGTAGTCCTCATAATAGATATACAGCTCTGTCTTGCCCCTCTGCATGTACTCCGTAAGGAGCTTTCTTATCCTCGCCTCAAAGCAGTTGAAGCGTCTGGGCATCTTGAGGGTCGCATCCAGATATCTGTGATTGACCGACTTGATCTCCACCATGATCCTGTGCTCATCATCCATGAGCTCACGGCGTCCGAAGCCGGTCATGCTGTTAATAAACTGCATAAGCCTCTCCATGGTCACTTATATTTAAACAAGTATATCAAATCTTCGGTCTCGGTTCAATCACAATGGAATAATTTGTATGGTAGATGACATAGCCCGGAGCCGCCTTCGGCACCCTCCGAAGCTCCTTCCGCCTTACATAATCCACCTCTGCCTTGCTCTCATTTCCCGCTCTGGAATAATAAGCTGCAAGGGCCGCAGCTTCAAGACAGGTCCGATCCGGAAGCTCTCCCGGTCCGGTCTTTGCTATGACATGGGAGCCTGCCACTCCTTTGGCATGGAACCACCAGTCCTCAGGATCCGCAAGCCTGAAGCTCAGTTCCTCATTCTGCTGATTATTCCTGCCCACATATATGTCTATGCCGTCTGAGGAAACAAAATGCAGGGGCTCGGAGGGAGCTTCCTGGCTCCTTCTGCGATCCTTTTTCTGATGACCGCCGCCTATATAGCCGTGGTCCCGCATCTCCTTTCTTATGGCATCCAGATCCGCTTCATTTTCAGCCATGGAAAGGGCCTGGGCCAGGGATCCAAGGTGATAGAGCTGCTGTCTGCTCTCCTCTATCTGCACGCTGAGGGCCTCCATGGTGCGCTTGAGCTTCTGATACTTATCAAAATACCTTACTGCATTTTCCCTGGCGGAAAGCCTCTCATCAAGGGGGATCCTGATCTTCCTTCCCTCATCATAATAGTTTTCGCAGATGAGCTCCTTTTCTCCGCCGGAAAGCTCATAGCCATAGGTATTCAGGAGCTCTCCGAAGACGCGGTACTTATCCAGCCCCTCCGCATCCGCATACTGCTTTTCCTGAAGCTCCAGCTTCTTTGCGCATCGCTCCGTAAGCTGCCTGAGCACATGTCTTATATCCTCTGAAAGGGACCTGATCCTGCCGTTCTTCTCCCTTTCTCCGTAGTAGAGGCTTATGACCTCCGACATGCTGTCAAAGCATCTCTCCGTGTATCCTCCTCCCTCCATGGAGTAAAGATGGAGAGCGGAGAATTCCACGCAGTTCTCCCCCTCGTATATGATATTGGGGGCAAATTCTCTTTTTTCCACACTGTCCATCATGGAGACAAAAGCCGTATAAAGCTTTCCTGTCTCCTCTTCTGAGAGCTCTGCCGTGCTCTTGTCTGAATTAACTCCGGCCCTTACGCAGAGTTCCTCCGCCATCACGGGGCTGAAGCCGGTGATGTTCATATAGATCGCCCTGGACAGTTTCAGATTGGAACTTCTGAGCCTTTCCGAAAGAGCATCCGCCCCCTCCTTTGAAAGGGTGAAGGGGTCTGCCTTCCTGCTCTGATCCGGTATGAAATAGTTCCTTCCCGGAAGCACCTCTCTTACTGAGCTTGTGAGCATGCCCACATGACGTATGCTGTCTATGATGATGCCGTCCTCCCGGACCAGGATTATATTGCTGTATTTTCCCATGAGCTCACAGACCAGCTTTTTTCTGCTCAGGTCTCCAAGCTCATCAAGATGCTCTATATCAAAGACTATGATCCTTTCCAGACCGTCTTTTGAAAGCTCCGCTCCAGGCTGGTATATCCTTACTATCCTTCCGCCTCCGATATGCTTTCTCAGGGACATGCAGAAGCTTGGAGCCGAGGGCTTTGAAAGCTCATTGTCCTCCCTGATCCTCAGCATGGGGAGGGAGGGATCCGCCGATATAAGGAGCCTCAGAAGTTTCCTGTTATTTTTTATACTTAAAAGCAGCTCATCCTTTCCGGGCTGAGCTACTTTGCTTATGCTCCCCATGAGGAGCCGTTCATTCAGTTCTGCTACGGTGGCTGCCACCGCAAAGCCGTCATATGCCATAGATATCTTCCTTTATGGTATCCCGGCCCGAAGGCCCCTGACAGAGGTCCGGTCCCTTCCCCTGAGGGAGGGATGCCTCATATCAGGACTTCTTGAAGGATGCCCTCTTTCTGAGCAGGGGATCCAGTATCTTCTTCCTTATCCTGAGGGACTTGGGGGTCACCTCCAGGAGCTCATCAGTATCTATGAAATCCATGCACTGTTCAAGGGACATGATCTTGGGCGGTACCAGTCTCAGAGCCTCATCAGCATTGGAGGATCTGGTATTGGTAAGCTTCTTGGTCTTGCACACATTGATCTCTATGTCCTCAGACTTGGGCGACTGTCCTACCACCATGCCTCCGTAGACCTTGGTTCCGGGCCCTATAAACAGGGTTCCCCTTTCCTGGGCATTGAAAAGGCCGTAGGTTATGGCCTCACCCGCCTCATAGGCTATAAGGGATCCGGTGGGTCTGTAGGAAAGGTCTCCCTTATATGGAGCATATCCGTCAAAGGCAGTGTTGAGTATGCCGTTGCCCTTCGTGTCCGTCATGAACTCATTTCTGTATCCGATAAGTCCTCTGGAAGGGATATTGAACTCCAGCCTTGTGATCCCGCCGTCCATGGGGGTCATACCGGAAAGCTCTCCCTTCCTCTGGGTCAGCTTCTGTATGACAGTACCGGTAAATTCCTCCGGTACGTCTATATAGGCTATCTCCATGGGTTCCAGGCGCTTGCCTCTCTCATCGGTCTTATAAAGGACCTCTGCCTTGGATACGGCAAACTCATAGCCCTCACGGCGCATATTCTCTATCAGTACGGAAAGATGCAGTTCTCCCCTTCCTGATACCTTGAAGCAGTCAGGAGAATCCGTCTCCTCCACCCTCAGGGATACATCAGTATTGAGCTCGCGGAAAAGCCTGTCCCTCAGATGTCTTGAGGTTATGTACTTGCCCTCCTGGCCTGCCAGGGGAGAATCATTGACCATAAAGTACATGGCGATGGTGGGCTCAGATATCTTCTGGAAGGGGATGGACTCCACCTTCTCCGGATCGCAGATCGTATCACCGATATGTATCTCTGGTATGCCGGAGATGGCAACTATGGATCCGACCTTTGCCGATTCCACCTCGGTTCGCTTGAGTCCGTTGAACTCGTAAAGCTTTGATACCTTGGTCTTGATGAGCTTGTCCTTATCATGATGGTTGATAAGCACTACCTGCTGGTTGACCCTGATGGATCCGTTGGAGACCTTGCCCACACCGATCCTTCCTACAAATTCATTATAATCTATGGTGGAGATCAGCATCTGAAGAGGTGCATCAAAGTCACCCTCAGGTGCAGGGATATGCTCCACGATGGTATCCAGAAGCGGATCCATGTTGTCAGTGAGGCTGTCAGGCTCCATGCCAGCCTGCCCGTTCCTTGCACAGGCAAAGACAAAGGGGCAGTCTATCTGCTCATCTGAGGCTCCCAGATCCATCAGGAGCTCCAGCACCTCATCCTCGACCTCCATGGGCCTTGCTTCGGGCCTGTCGATCTTGTTGATGCAGACCACCACGGGGAGCTCAAGCTCCATGGCCTTGCCAAGTACGAAGCGGGTCTGAGGCATGGGGCCCTCAAAAGCGTCTACAAGCAGCACCACGCCGTCCACCATCTTGAGCACACGCTCTACCTCTCCACCGAAATCCGCATGGCCCGGTGTATCAACGATATTGATCTTATAGCCCTTATAGTCTATGGCAGTGTTCTTTGACAGGATGGTTATTCCCCTTTCCCTCTCTATGGCATTGGAGTCCATGACCCTGTCAACCACCTCCTGGTTTTCACGAAAGATACCGTTCTGGCGGAGCAGCGCATCCACCAGGGTAGTCTTGCCATGATCTACATGGGCGATTATGGCTACATTTCTTATATCCTCTCTCTTGCTTATCATGCTTTCATACTCTCCTGCATCTAAGTGGTCCCCACCACGAAAAACTGAATTCCCCTTTATATATTAGTATCCCCTGGCCTCCATGGCCCTCTCAGCATAGGGGCTTTCAGGATGTCCTCCGATGATCGCATCAAAGATGGCATTGGCCTCCGTGATCCGATCCTGGCTCTGAAGGAGCCTTGCTTTCAGATACATGGCCTCAGGATCATCGCCTTTCATACTGAGAGCCAGATCATAATAATGCTCCGCATCCTCAAGCCTTCCTCCGTTCCAGGAATCCGTACCCATGGAAACTATGGCATCGAAGCCCTCGTTGAGCATATATCTGTCCACATCCTGAAGCATGCCAAGGAGGGGCTCCTCCGTTATCATGCTCCTGTCTATGCTGAGGTAGCTTTCCGCAGCCTGGACTACATTGCCTGCCGCATAATCCTCGTTTATGCTCACCAGCAGTCTGTACATGGAGGTAAATGCCGCATTTTCCTCCTCAAAGGCTCGGAGCCTTCCCGCCGCATCCTCATAGGCCGAGCTTACGGAGGCATACTGCCTTGACAGCTCCTCATAGCTGGCGTTGACCATATTGAGCTCACGGCTGTTCTGGGCTATGCGCTCATTGGCCTCGATATTGTACTGCCGTCTCACGGAAGGCAGTATCATCAGCCAGAACACCAGGAAGGAAAGGGCCACGCCTCCGATGATATACATGACCGTCTGCCCCGGAGTAGCTTGTCTCCTGGCCTTCGGAAGTATGACATCATCATCCTCCATGCGCCGGTGGGAAAAGGCATTTTTCATGCGGTTCTTCTCCACCTCGGCCTTGCCTGTCCTCTTTTTTGTCTCATCCATCAGGATAAGGGCCAGAGAATTGTTCCTGTCAGTCTTCAGGACCCTCATAAGGACGCTTCCGGCCTTGGTATTCTGTCCCGAGTCCAGATAAAGCAGGGCCAGAAGCAGCCTTGCCTTTATAAAATCCGGCTTCTCCCTGACTATCTGATTGAGGCCGATCATGGCCAGATCCTCAGCCCCATGCTGAGCATGATACAGGGCCTGGTTGAATTTCCTTATGGCTGCGGTCTCCCTTTCAAGGGCTCCCGGCTTGCGCTGTACCTCATCCAGATAATGATCCGCCCTGTTATCCTCCGGGTCCAGATTGAGGCTTATCACCCACTGGACCAGGGCCTCAGGCACCTCTCCCATCTCATAATAAATAAGACCCAGCAGATTCCTCGCATCGGTCTGATATTTATTGAAATGCAGGGATTTCTTGAGCAGCTCCGCGGCCCCGGATAGATCCGAGAGCTTCGCTTTCTCAAGTCCCAGATTATAATAGGCATTGGATATCCTGAAAAGCAGATCTTTATAATCTCTCATTTGTCCTCTGCAAAGGAGCATCCCCCTCATTGAAGGCTGCTTCCTTGATCAACTGCATCATTATATCGCTCATATCCGTAAGGTCGGATTTGGCTATGGCCTTTTCTATGTCCCCGACCTCCAGAGAGGGCTTGAATCTGTTTATCTCATCCTTGAAATTTATCATGTTAAGGACCTTTCTGAAAAAACAACATGATATTTTATCACATTCAGAGCTCCTTGTATACCTTCGGAGCCTCATTTCCATAGCAGAGGACCCTTCGTACATTATCTGCCCTGAGCTTTCCCAGGGACATACGCTCAAGTCCTGCTTCAAAGGAGCCAAAGCTCTGCTCCTCTGAGATGAAGGATATCCTGCACTGCTCCGCATATTCTTCGGAGGCTATGTATATCCCGCTCTTCTGTGCGGTATATTTGACATTGGAAAGGAGCTCATAGGGACAGGCTATGTCAAAAAGCAGTCCGTTTTTGAGCTCACAGAGCTCTGCCGCTTCGATGGCTTCCTTAAGGGCATCCGAATAAGCCCTCACAAGTCCTCCGGTCCCAAGCAGGGTGCCTCCGAAATATCTGGTGACCACGCAGATGACATCAGTGAGCTCATTGCCCCTCAGTATATCCAGCATGGGCTTTCCTGCGGTCCCCTGGGGCTCGCCGTCATCACTGAAGCGCTCCAGTATCCTCTCTCCCATCCCTATCCTGAAGGCAAAGCAGTTATGCCTCGCATCCCTGTGTTTTTTCCTCACCTTATCAAGGAAGGCCCTCGAAAGCTCTTCCGTGCCGGCTCTCCCGATGGCTGCGATGAATCTGGATCTTTTTACTTCTATCTCTGCCTCCACAGGAGCTTCAATGATCTTATAGCCCATGGCTGTCCTCCTCCACGGGTCCTGCCGCCCTTACTGCTGCTGCCGAAGCGATCTTCCCCTCGCTTCCGGCTGACGAAGCTTCGGCCTCTGCTGGTCTCCTGTCCGGCAGCTGGGTAAGTATGATGCCTGCAAACATGATCACACAGCCCAGACTCTCTCTTAAGCTAAGTCTGTCTCCCAGGAGGAGCCAGCCTGCCAGCACTGAAAAGCAGGATTCAAGACTCAGTATCAGCGAAGCCACCGAAGGATCCGCATCCTTCTGTCCTACGATCTGAAGGCTGTATGCCACTCCGGATGAAAGCACGCCGGCATAAAGGAGGGGCACGATGCCTGAGCCTATGGCGCTGAGCTCAGGCTTCTCAGTAAACAGTGATGGAATGAGGGTAAGGATGGCACAGGTAAGGAACTGGATGCATGACATCTTTATACCCTGAGCGTTCTTCGCAAAATGGTCTATACAGAGTATGTGAAAGGTATAAAATACCGCACATATCATGGCCAGCATATCGCCCCTGTTGATATCGGAAAAGCCCTCTCCCTTCGGTATGCAGAGAAGATAAAGTCCAAGGGCTGCTGCCAATATGGCTGCAGCCACCTTCCTGCTTAGCTTCCTTCCCATGAAGAGCCCGGCTATGGGCACCAGCATCATATAGCAGGCGGTTATGAAGCCGGTCTTTCCCGGCGTGGTATAAAGCAGGCTGAACTGCTGGGTATTGGAGGCCAGAAACAGACATATGCCGCAGCATATGCCTCCGATAAGAGTATGTCTGTCTGCCTTCAGGTCACCATAATATATCCTGATAAAGGGTATGAGGGATAAAAATCCCAGGAAGTTCCTTATACTGTTGAAGGTAAAGGGGCCCATGACATTGCCCTCTGACTGGGCCACAAAGGCAAAACCCCAGATCAGTGCGGTTATGAACAGGCAGACCAGGCTTAATCTCTCTTTTCTTTTTGCTTTCATCAGAATCCTACCGGCTCCTTTATCTCCCCGGTAAGGCTCATCTCCGTTACCTCAAGGAAGGGGCCCTCTCCTCCGTATTCCTTCTGGTATCTTATATCCATCTTGGCTTTAAGCTTCACCCAGGCATGGTTCTGGAAGGCTGAAAGCTCAGCATAATGAGCCATGAAGCCTATGAAGGTCATATCCGCCTCACAGCAGGTCATGGCCATGCGGCCCGGCACAAAGCAGTCCTCAGGGAAATTCCTGGACTTCATTATGCAGGCTGTAAAGGAAACGAACTTTCCCTTATATCTTTCGGGATTGTCCTTGGCGTCAAAGAACCATATGCCGAAATCCTCCGGTCTGATCTCGATGACCGGGCTTTCTATGTCATAGGGAAGCTCCTCGGGAAGGGTCTCCAGAGGTATCTCTCCGTATTTGTTCTCCATGACTATGGCACAGTCAGAACCAAGCATCGGCCTCAGCTTACGCTTCCAGTCCAGAAGCTCCTGATCCTCCTTGCCGTCGCAGCGGTTTACTATGCAGAGCTCCGTATTCCTAAGCATGGGTCCCATGAGGGCCTTCATGTTATTGAGATATGAGGTCAGAGTCGTACCGTCAAAGATGGTGATCTGCTGATAAAGCACCCAGCCCTCAGGAAGTGTAAGAGCCGTAGGATCCCACATACCGTTGAACTCTATTATGACCCTCTCGGCATTGAAATCCTTCCTCTGCTCCTCCATGAACTCAGGAGTCAGCTGCTCCTGATCCTCCACCGTCACCAGCCTGGTCCTCTGAAGAGCCAGCTCCGCCTTATGGTATTCCACCTCGCCCTCCTCACAGGAAATGAGCAGGGTATTGCCGTCTATGCGGAAATAATCCTCTCCCATGGTATACTTTATGAAGGAGGTCTTACCGGCCTCAAGGAAGCCGTTGATTATAAATACGGGAATCTCGTTGTCGTCAATATAATCGATCATATCTTTTGCGATGTCCTTCGCCGACAGTTTTATCAGACATTTATCAGCTTTTATTTATGCAAACAGTTTTAACAGCTTTTCGGTGTCAAGCTCTCTTCCTATCACGCAGACCTTGCCTGTGTGCTCGGGCTCTCCGTCCCTGATCTCATATTCTCCGGGAACGAAATCAAAGTAATACCAGGTTCCCTTCTCATCCGCAGAGGCCACCATGCCCTTTGAACGGATGATCTCGCCGTATTCATTGCTCTCGGAGAATCCCTTAAGTATATCCTCAAGCTGTTTTTTTGACATGGGAGGTACATTTTCCCTGCCCCAGGAATCAAAGACCTCATCGGCATCATGTCCATGATGATGGTGATGATGGCCGCAGCAGCATTCTCCGTCCTCATGGTCGTGGTGATGATGCTCGTCCCCGTGATCATGATGGTGCTCTTGCTCTTCGTGCTCCTGGTGATCCTCATGGCCGCACTCTTCACTCTCGTGGTCGTGATGGTGGTGCTCGTGTTCTTCATGGTCATGATCATGGTGGTGGTCATGGCAGCAGCATTCGTCCTCATCCTCATGGTCATGATGGTGCTCATGCTCTTCATGATCGTGATGGTGCTCATGGCCGCAGCACTCATCCTCTCCATGGTGGTGATGATGGTGATGATGCTCATTCTCTGCAGCCTCTCTCCTGGCCTCCTCTATAAGGTCAGAAAGGAGTCCATCCCTCTTTTCCATGATGGAAAGGAGCTTTGCTCCCGGAAGCTCAGATACGGGAGTCGTTATGATCTCCGCCGTGGGGTTGAGGCTCCTTATGAGCTCCACATCTCCCTCTATCTTCTCTTCGTCACTTATTATGTCGGTCCTGCTGAGCACCACGGTACCTGCGTACTGCACCTGATTATTGAAGAACTCTCCGAAGTTCTTCATGTACATTTTACATTTGTTCGCATCAACTATGGTAACTGCTGAATTGAGCTGCACGTCAAGATTTTCGGATGCATCGGTGACAGCCTTCATGACATCTGAGAGCTTTCCTACTCCTGAGGGCTCTATGATGACCCTTTCCGGCTCATAGGTGCTGATGACCTCCTTTAAGGCCTTCTCAAAGTCGCCTACAAGGGAGCAGCAGATGCAGCCCTGGGACATCTCCCTTATCTCTATGCCTGCATCCTTAAGAAAGCTCCCGTCTATGCCTATCTCGCCGAACTCATTTTCTATGAGCACGACCTTCTCATCCTTAAGGGCCTCCTTAAGGAGCTTCTGAATGAATGTCGTTTTGCCGGCACCCAAAAATCCCGATATAACGTCTATCTTTGTGGTCATTTAATGTGCCTCCTTTTCATCTCCTCCTGACCCGGGCTTCGGTATCCGGAGGCTCCCGGCCGCTTCAGGCTTCCGGAAGTATTTGTTTTATCATTCAATGAAACCCGCCTTCAGCGGGTTTCACAATAAAGATCATATCTTAAGCTTGCTGAGATGCCATATATCCCTTACGTACTCCTCGATGGTACGGTCTGAGGAGAACTTTCCGGAATTGGCTATGTTGATGATACATGCCCTTGCCCAGTAAGCCTCATCGCGGTAGCGTCTGTCCACCTCGTCATGGGCCCTGCAGTAGTCCCTGAAATCCTTCAGAGTGAAGTACTGATCTGCTATGCCTCCTGAAGACTGCTTATTGAGGAGGGAATTATATATATCCCTGAATCTCTCTGTATCATCAGGTGAATAGAAGCCGTTTATCAGCTGCATGAGCACCTTCCTGATCTCGGGATCGGAATTGAAGATATCCATGGGATCATAGTCCCTGCTCTTCTCATGGGCAATGACCTCCTCGGCACTCATTCCGAAGATAAAGGCATTGTCAGCACCGGCCTTCTCCACGATCTCGATATTGGCACCGTCCATGGTTCCGAGAGTCAGGGCTCCGTTCATCATGAACTTCATGTTGGAGGTTCCTGATGCCTCCTTGGAGGCGGTGGATATCTGCTCCGAGATATCTGATGCAGGGATGATGATCTCTGCATTGGATACGCAGTAGTCCTCTATAAATACTACCTTGATCCTGCCGTTGATGCTCTTGTCATTGTTGATGACATCTGCCACGGAATTGATGAGCTTTATGGTCATCTTGGCCCTGTAATATCCGGGAGCTGCTTTTGCACCGAAGATAAAGGTCCGAGGGAGCATATCCATGCCGGGATGCTCCTTGAGCTGATTGTAAAGGTACATCACATGAAGTATGTTCATAAGCTGGCGCTTATACTCATGGAGCCTCTTTACCTGCACATCAAAGATGCTTCTGGGATCCACCTTTATACCGTTGCGCTTCTCAATATACTCGGCAAGGCGTACCTTGTTCTGGTACTTTATGTTCATGAACTCACGCTGAGCCTTGAGATCATCGGCATAGACCTCCAGCTCCTTGAGCCTCTCAAGATCGGTGATCCATTCGGGTCCTATCTTGTCCGTGATCCAGTCTGAAAGCAGCGGGTCAGCATGAAGCAGGAATCTTCTCTGGGTTACTCCGTTGGTCTTGTTGTTGAACTTCTGAGGCCAGATCTCATAATAATCTTTGAAGACCTCCTGCTCAAGTATCCTGGTATGGATCTCGGCAACACCGTTCACGGAGAAGCTTCCTATTATGGCCATGTTGGCCATGCGTACCTGTCCGTCGAAGATGATGTCCATGTTCCTGTGCTTCTCATGGGCATTGGGATAGTTCCTGCTGTCGATGAAGGCAGCAAATCTGCGGTTGATCTCCTCAACGATCTGATATATACGGGGCAGGAGCCTTGAGAAGAGCTCTATGGGCCACTTCTCCAGAGCCTCTGACATGATCGTGTGGTTGGTGAATGCACAGGTACGCTTTGTTATCTCCCAGGCATCATCCCACTCAAGGTTATAGTCATCCAGCAGTATGCGCATAAGCTCGGGGACCACCAGGGTCGGGTGGGTATCATTCATATGGAATACCACCTTGTCCGGAAGCTCATGGATATCCTTATGATCCTGCATATATCTTCTGATGGCAAGCTGAACTGAAGCCGAAACGAAGAAATACTGCTGCGAGAGCCTCAGCTCCTTTCCGGACATATGATTGTCGTTGGGGTAAAGCACATCAACTATGGTCTTGGCAAAGTTCTGCTGCTCTACGGCCTTCTCATAGTTGCCCTTGTCGAACTCGTCCAGGCGGAACTCCTCCATGGGCTCCGCATCCCATACCCTGAGGGTATTGACCATGCCGTTGCCATAGCCGACTATGGGCATATCATAGGGAACCGCCAGTATGGATCTGTAGCCCTTCTGTACGAAGTGGTTGCGGTGTCCGTCCCATTCGGTGGATACATAGCCGCCGAACTTGACCTCACAGGCATACTCGCTCCTCTTTACCTCGAAGGGATAGCCGTTCTTGAGCCAGTTGTCCGGGGTCTCCACCTGGAAGCCGTCCTTTATCTTCTGGCGGAACAGACCGTAGCGGTACCTGATGCCGCAGCCATAAGCCGGATAATTGAGGGTTGCCAGGGAATCCAGGAAGCAGGCAGCAAGTCTGCCCAATCCTCCGTTTCCAAGGGCCGGATCCCTCTCCTGATCCTCTATAAGGTTGAGGTCCACTCCCAGCTCATCGAGAGCCTCCCTGACCTCCTTATTGCGTCTGAGATTGATGAGGTTATTGCCAAGGGCACGTCCCTCCAGGAATTCCATGGAAAAATAGTAGAGCTTCTTGGAGTCCTGCTCCTCTATCTTCTTATGGGTATTGATCCAGTCATCAACGATCCATTCCTTGACCACTCCTGACACAGCCTGGAAAAGCTGCTGATCCGTGGCCTCTGAAAGCTCCTTGCGGAAAAGGACCTTAACGCTGTTCGCAACTGCAGCCTTGAATTCCTGCTTGTTGAATTTTGCTTTCATACTGATCTCCGTTTCTCCTGTTTGCCCTGCGGGTTTTTATACCAGCTTCTCTACTGAAAGCTCTACCTTTTCACCGTTGATGTCCCATTCCTTCCTGTATCCTCTGAGCTCTGAAAAGCTTATCTCATCTGCCATGCAGTCATGACATATGGTTTCCCTGAACATGTCGGCTATGCCCGTTATCCTGTCGGATCCGGTCATGCCTATGGCTATATGATCCATGACCTCAAATCCGGCCTCCTTACGCATGGTCTGTACCTTTGAGATGATCTCCCTCATGAAGCCCTCATTGATAAGCTCCTCAGTAAGGTTGGTATCAAGTACCACGGTAACGTTCCTGTCCTCTTCGGTCACGTAGCCGCCCTGCTTTGACACGTCTATGAGCAGATCGTCCCTGCCGAGCTCTATCTGTGTGCCGTCAGGGGCTGCAAAGGAAAGGGCTCCCTTGTCATTGAGCTCATTCATGGCCTCATTGCCGTTGATATCGGTCAGGTACTGCTTGATGAAGCCCAGATTCTTTCCGTACTTAGGTCCCACAGTCTTTAACTGGGGCTTGAAGGTATAGGAGGTAAACTCCCTTACGTCATCCCTCATCTCCACGGACTTGAGATTAAGCTCATCCTTTATGATATCCACATAGATGCCGTCCAGAGGCCTCTCTGCCTTTACGAACATCCTGCCTATGGGCTGTCTGTTCTTGAGTCCGGAGGCGTTCCTTGCTGCTCTTCCGAGTATTACCACATCCAGGACCTCATCCATGCTCTGCTCAAGATCCCTGTCTATCATGGACTCATCTGCCTTGGGGAAATCGCAGAGGTGGATGGATTCCTTTGCGGATTTATCCACTGAGCGCACCATGTTCTGGTATATCTCCTCCGTCATGAAGGGGATGAAGGGCGCTGCACAGAGTGAAGCGTTGAGGAGGGCCGTATAAAGGGTCATATAGGCATTAACCTTGTCCTGCTCCATACCCTTTGCCCAGAAACGCTCACGGCTGCGTCTTACATACCAGTTACTGAGATCGTCCACAAATACCTCAAGGGCCTTGCAGGCCTCGGGGATCTTATACTGGGAAAGATTCTGATCCACATCCTTTATCATGGAGTTCATCTTGGAAAGGATCCAGCGGTCCATGACATTGAGCTTTTCCTTATCCAGGCTGTACTTCGTAGGATCAAAATCATCTATATTTGCATAAAGTATATAGAAGGCATAGGTATTCCAGAGAGTACCAAGCACCTTCCTCTGTCCCTCGGTCACGGCCTTGCCGTAGAAGCGGTTAGGCAGCCAGGGTGCCGAATTGGTGAAGAAATACCATCTGATGGCATCTGCTCCGAACTCAGAGAGAGCCTCCATGGGATCAACGGCGTTGCCCTTGGACTTACTCATCTTCTGTCCGTTCTCATCCTGCACATGGCCCAGGACTATGACATTTTCATAAGGGGCCTTATTGAAGAGCAGAGTTGACTCAGCCAGCAGGGAATAGAACCAGCCTCTGGTCTGATCCACTGCCTCGGATATGAACTGGGCAGGGAATTCCTTCTCAAAAAGCTCCTTGTTCTCAAAGGGATAATGATGCTGTGCAAAGGGCATGGCTCCTGAATCAAACCAGCAGTCAATGACCTCGGGCACCCTGTGCATGGGCTTTCCGCACTTCGGACAGGTGATCTCCACCTCATCTATATAAGGCCTGTGGAGCTCGATGATGTCTCCCTCCCAGCCCTTGTCTCCTGCTGCCTTGAGCTTTGCAAGCACAGCTTCATAGTTGGGGCTCTTCTCCCTGAGCTCCGCATTGGAGCCTATGCACTCACGCTCTCCGCACTCACATTCCCAGATGGGGAGCGGTGTGCCCCAGTAACGGTTTCTTGAAAGGGCCCAGTCCTGAACATTTGCGATCCAGTCTCCGAAGCGTCCCTTTCCTATGGACTCGGGCACCCAGTTGATGGTGTTGTTGTTCCTGAT
>CALWMV010000015.1 GCA_944382125.1 uncultured Lachnospiraceae bacterium | reverse complement strand
GCAAAGCGAGATCGAAAGCCGCCTTGCGGCTTTTATGAAATAATGAGATATGGAGAAGCATTATGTACCAGATAGATTTCAATGACCCCTGCCGCATACATTTCATAGGCATAGGGGGCATCAGCATGTCCGGCCTTGCCGAGATACTTATCGATGAGGGATTTCAGGTGAGCGGCTCAGATATAAAGGATACGGAGCTGATAGAGCATCTCAGAAAACTGGGCGCAGAGATATATATAGGTCAGACAGCCTCCAATATAAAGGATCCTGACGTGGTGGTCTATACGGCTGCCATACATCCCGACAATGAGGAGTTCTGTGAGGTAAAGCGCAGGAACATTCCCATGATGACCAGGGCCGAACTTCTGGGAGAGCTGATGAATAATTACGGCGAGGCCATAAATGTGGCCGGCACCCATGGCAAGACCACTACCACTTCCATGATAACCGAGATCCTTATGGAGGCGGAGAAGGATCCTACTGTGACAGTGGGAGGCATCCTGGAGTCCATAGGCGGAAACATCCATGTGGGCGGTTCCGAGTATTTTGTGGCAGAGGCCTGCGAATACACCAACAGCTTTCTGAGCTTTTACCCTACCATAGAGGTCATCCTCAATGTGGAGGCGGATCATCTGGACTTCTTCAAGGATATAGATGACATAAGGCACAGCTTCAGAAGATTCATAGACAGGCTGCCCCAGGATGGCAGAGGCTTCCTGGTCATAAACGGGGACATAGAGGATCTGGATTATTTTACCGGAGATCTGGGCTGTGATTATGTGACCTACGGAAGGTCAGAGGACAACGATTACAGTGCCAGGGACATAAGCTTTGATGAGCTTGGACATCCCTCCTATACACTCCTTGTAGACGGAGAGGAGCTGGGAAGGGTGGAGCTTTCAGTAAACGGCATCCATAACGTATATAATTCCCTGGCTGCCATAGCCGTGGCCATGAGGCTTGGCATATCTCTTTATGATACCAAGAGGGCCCTCGGGAAGTTCAGGGGAACAGAGAGACGTTTTGAATATAAGGGAGAGGTGGAAGGCTTCACCATCATCGATGACTATGCCCACCACCCTCAGGAGATAGAGGCGACGATAGAGGCGGCAAGGCATTATCCCCATAAAAAGCTCTGGGTTGCCTTCCAGCCCCATACCTATACCAGGACCAAGGCCCTGATGGATGATTTTGCAAAAGCTCTTTCCCGCTGCGATGAGGTCATACTGACGGATATCTATGCCGCCAGGGAGCAGAATACCATAGGGGTAAGCTCTGAGGACCTGGCTGAGAAGATCAGGGAGGCCGGAGGCAGGGTGACCTACATAAAGGATTTTGCCGACATCGAAAAATTTATTTTAAATAATTTAAGAACAGGGGATCTGTTGATAACTATGGGGGCCGGAAACATTCTAGACGTGGCGGATCACCTGATCTCAAAGTAGTTATCCACTTTATCCACAGGCCTGTGCACAAAAAATGTGAAGCAGCCTGTGGATATTTTTGTAAAAAACAGGTAAGTTTTGGGACATTTTCGGGAAGTTATGCACCTTATCCACATAAAACGGGGCCTTCCGGGCGCATATTCACATTTTTTCGGGCTTATGTTATCATATCCGGACAGGAAGAAATTCGGATGGGAATGTGATAAGATGACGTACAGCAATAATCTCAGGATAGATGCCACTCTGGTGGCAAATGAGTTTTTGGATAAATACATGCCGGGGGCCAACGGAGACTATGTAAAGGTGTATCTTTACCTGCTGAGGAAGGGCAGGAAGGGTGCCGAGCTTGCAGATATAGCAGAGGCCCTGGAGCTTACCGAAGGAGACGTGAGCCGTGCCATAAGGTACTGGGAGAACCTTGGCGTCTTCAGGAGCGAGCCCAGGGAGGACGAAGGCGGAGCCGGGGAGAAGCAGGGGGCTTCAGACAGGGCTTCGGAGAGCCGTATGGAGCAGAAGAGGAGCTCCCAGAGGAGAGCAGGGGCAGAGGAGCTTTCCGGAGATAAGCTTACGGAGGCTTCGGATGGCGAAGAGAGACCTGCGGGTACGGAGGCAGAAGCATCCTTCGGCATTTCAGGGAAGGATGGGGACGCTGCGGAGATCAGGAACCGCTACCGCAGGACCTCTGGAAAGCAGGCTCTGGATCGTCTCTCGGAGGATGATGAGTTCACCCAGCTTCTGTTTGTCGTGCAGAAATATATGTCCAAGATCCTTACGGACAGGGAGCAGCAGGTATTTGCATATCTTTATGACGGACTTCACCTGCCCTGCGACGTGCTGGATTTTCTTGTAGATTACTGTGTTCAGCAGGGCAAAAATAATATAAGATATATAGAGACCGTGGGCCTCGACTGGGCCTCCTCCGGGATAAGGGATGTAAAGGCGGCTAAGAAGCGCGCAAAGGAATTTGACAGCATGAAGGCCGGACGGGAGGAGCGCAGCAGAAGGAAGCAGGCTATGAAGGGACAGAGCCGGGACACGGACTATGACTCCATAATACTTGATAAGGTGATAAAGAGAAAGCAGAGCTGATGGGTCTTACCAGAGAGCAGTACAATCGAATAATGCGCATCTATGATGAACGCAGGATGCGGGTCGATGAGATAAGGCGCAGGAGACAGGAGGAGATAGACCGGCTGATACCGGAGATACGGGAGTGCTCCCAAGGCATCTCGGAGACGGCGGTGGCCGAGACGGAGGCCCTGCTTTCAGGAGACAGGCAGCTTGCCGCTGAGCTTCGTAAAAGAAGGGAAGAGCTTTCTGAGAGGAAAGCCGAGCTCCTTTCGATTCACGGATATCCGGTGGATTATCTGGAACCCGTATACGAATGCAGTCTCTGCAGGGATACGGGATATGTGGGCAGGGACAAATGCCGCTGCCTGAGGAAGCTGGAGTCTGAGGTCATATATATGAGCTCCGGGCTGCCCTCCATACTTAAGAAGGAAAATTTCGAGAATTTCGATCTGGATATATTCGATGATGAAAAGAAGCTTTCGGAGCTGGCTCCCAATCTTATGATAACCCAGCGGGCCTACATGGAGGATATAGTGCTTCCCAAGGTCCAGAGCTTTATGAATTCATTTTTTGGAAAGAGGGAGGGCAACCTGCTTATGACAGGCCCTGCCGGCACGGGCAAGACCTTCCTCAGCAACTGTATAGCCAACGAGGCCATCGACCGCTGCTGCAGCCTGGTGTATGAGAGTGCTGCCGAGATGTTCGAGAGGTTTTCAAGGGAAAGCTTCGGGAAGGAGCAGGATGAGGCCCTTTCCGGAAGGATAAAAGAGATATACGACTGCGAGCTGCTCATCATAGATGATCTTGGGACTGAGGTGGCTTCGGCCTTCAGCAATTCGAGGCTGTTCATGCTGCTGTCCCACAGGCTTAAGACGGGTAGATCCACCATAATCTCCTCCAACCTGTCCCTCAATCAGATGAGCAGGGTATATGGAGAGAGGATAGTATCAAGACTTATGGAAAGCTTTGTGCTGATACCATTTTACGGAAGCGATCTGAGGCTCCGGGGAGGGATGAGGACATGACAGAAAAAGGCGAGATGAAAGAGATAACCACCTACAACGATGGCGAGATAGAGTCCGTCCCTGTGGGCCCCCTTGGACTCGTGCCCTTAAAGGGCATGGAGGGGCTCTGTGACGAGATAAACGGATATCTGGTCAACTGGAGACATGAAAGGGAGTCGGATCACAAGGACAGCATACTGTTTGCAGGTTATCAGAAAGACAGTTTCATCATAGAGGCTGACTGCCCCAGATTCGGATCGGGAGAGGCCAAGGGCATCATCAGATCCTCCGTCAGGGGAGACGACCTCTATTTTCTGGTGGATGTGACCAACTACTCAATCCTTTACAGTGTGGGAGGGGTACAGAATCATTATTCCCCCGATGACCATTTTCAGGACCTGAAGAGGATCATAGCTGCCGCGGGAGGCAGGGCGAAGAGGATGACCGTCATCATGCCCTTCCTTTATGAGGGCAGGCAGGAGCGCAGGGAGGAGAGGGAATCCCTGGACTGTGCCCAGATGCTGAAGGAGCTTACGGACATGGGCGTGACCAATATCATAACCTTCGATGCCCACGATCCCAGGGTCCAGAATGCGATACCCCTTTACGGCTTTGAGACCGTGTCTCCTACCTATCAGTACATAAAGGCTCTGCTCAATAATGTGGATGACCTGGATATAGACTCTAAGAATATGATGATCATAAGCCCGGATGAGAATGGCATGCCGAGGGCGATATACTTTGCCAATGTGCTGGGCCTTGATATGGGCATGTTCTATCAGCGCAGGGATTATTCGAGGGTCGTGAACGGACATAATCCGGTGGTTGCCCATGAGTTCCTCGGCACCTCGGTAGAGGGCAAGGATGTGATAATCGTGGATGACATGATATCCTCAGGAGAGACCATGGTGGGAGTGGCGAAGGAATTAAAGAGGATGAAGGCGAGAAGGGTCTTCGGCTGCGCCACCTTCGGGCTTTTCACCGGCGGGCTCAAGGTCTTCGATAAGGCCTATGAGCAGGGCGTCATAGATAAGGTATTTACCACCAACCTCATCTACCAGCTGCCGGAGCTTTTTACAAAGGAGTGGTATGTGAGCGTGGATATGGGCAAGTATCTGGCTCTCCTTATAGACAATCTCAATCATGATTATTCCATAAGCAGCCTTCTGAATCCTACGGACAGGATCAATAAGAGGGTCAGCGAATATAAAAAGAAGAGGGAACAGGCAAAGCATTGAAGGAAGGAACGACAGTAAACAGGATATATCTGCTGGGCTTTATTTTTACCGTGCTGGTGATAGCCGTACACGCCGGGAATCTGTATCTGATCCCGGAGGCCCTGAGGCAGGGAGCGGCATATGATGCGGCAGAGCTTCTGGAGTCCTTTATCGGAGAGGAGCTTGGACAGATAGCGGTGCCCGGATTTTTCTTCATAAGCGGCTACCTTTTCTGCAGGAGCCTTGGAGGAGAGAAGATAACGGTCGGAGACATAAAGCGTAAATGGAAGAACCGTCTCATCTCCCTGGTACTGCCCTATGCCATCTGGAATCTGATATATTATGTGATATATCTTGTCTTCGGAAGGGCCGGGGCAAGTCCCCGGGCGGCCCTGGATGCGATCGTATTTTACGGATACAATCCGGTGTTTTGGTATATGCAGCAGCTTATAATACTGTCAGTGCTGGCGCCCTTTCTTTATGCGGTTTTGAGGGACAGCGGCAGGAAGTCTGCGATCTTCCTCCTTTTCCTGTTTTTCGTGGTGGCAGCAAATACCAATACCGTGAGCGTGCATATAGTCAATGAGGATGCGCTGTTTTATTATTGCTGCGGCATAGTGGCAGTGACCTTTTATGATGAGCTTTTTGAATCAGAGGGCAGAGATATACACAGGAATCTTATGTGCATCGGGATCTTCCTCTTCATAATGCTTGGCTTTGTCATGACTGTTCCCGGCGTGATGGGAGACTCCCTGGCTCTTTATACCGGAGCTATAGTGCTTCGGAGGATAAGCGGAGTGCTGGCCGTGTGGTTCCTGCTCTGCTGCTTCAGGCTTGGGAAGGGCGAGCCCGCAGGCTGGATGAAGATCACCTTCTTCATTTATTCCACCCATTATCTTGTGATAAGGGCTTTGAACTTCATAGTGCCGAAAAACGCCGTCCTGCTCCTTATACTTTATCTTGTCATGCCGGCGATATGCGTGGCAGCGGCCTACGGCGGATTTCTGATGCTTAAGCGCTTCATCCCCGGGCTCTGCCGTATGCTTTGCGGGGGCAGGAGCTGAAGAAGGGAAGCCTGATTGATGATGAGCCATATATATGTACCCGGACCTGACCGGGGCCGAAGGCATATGAGCTGAAAGGTGAATTCTTGATATGAGTATTGCGGATTGGTTCGTATTTAAATCCAAAAAAGAAAGAGAGGCGGAGCAGAAGCGCTACCGCCGCTTTGCATTTCCATACGGAGATGAGCAGAGGGCAAGGCTTGAAGAGATATTGGGAGAGCTGATGCCCTCCGAACCCCGGGAGACAGCCATGGCCATATATCTGATAGGAAGAGAAGGCTACAGGGGCTCCTTCAAGATGGATGAGGAGGACAGGGCTGAGCGCACCGAGGAGGAAAAGCTGGCTGAAGCCACGGCAGCCTTAAGGAATATGCTAAGAGGAAAGCTGATGGATCTGCTTCCCCTCTATCTGGCAGTGGTGATAGCGGATGCAGGGGTGGATGAACGGCTTCAGTATCCATCCATTGAGGAACTAAGGAGACTGGCAGGGGAGCTTGAGAGCAGGATCTCCGCCGCGGGTCAGGGAAAAAAGAAAAGATAAAAGGATATTCAAAGGATATGCTTGTTGCAGACAGATGGAAGGAATACAGTGTCATAGATACCTCCGGAGGAGAGAAGCTGGAGGATTTCGGAGGGTATCTGCTCATAAGACCTGATCCTCAGGTCATATGGGATACGGAGCGGAGGCACAGGGGCTGGAAGAAGCCCAATGCCCATTATCACCGTTCCCAGAAGGGAGGAGGCAGCTGGGAGTTTTTTGATCTTCCGAAGCAGTGGCAGATAGGCTATGAGCTGCCCGAGGAGGTTGGGAAACGCATAGTATTCAACCTCAAGCCCTTTTCCTTCAAGCATACGGGAGTGTTTCCGGAGCAGGCAGTCAACTGGGACCGCTGTTCGAGACTGATAAGACAGAGGATAGCTTCAGGGGGAGAGGCTCCGAAGGTCCTCAATCTTTTTGCCTATACGGGAGGAGCCACACTGGCGGCTGCGGCTGCGGGGGCCAGACTTACCCACGTGGATTCCTCAAAGGGCATGGTGACCTGGGCCAGGGAAAATGCGGCAGCCTCGGGACTCCTTGAAGCTCCGATACGTTATCTGGTGGATGACTGCACCAAGTTCGTGGAAAGGGAGCTGCGCAGGGGCAATACCTATGATGCGGTGATCATGGATCCTCCTTCCTATGGAAGAGGACCCAAGGGTGAGATCTGGAAGATAGAGGATGATATATTTGAATTCATAAAGCTCTGTGCAAAGCTGCTTTCGGACAGGCCCCTTTTCTTTCTGGTCAATTCATATACCACCGGCCTCCAGGCAGGAGTCCTTACCTATATGCTGGAAACGGCGGTGACCTCAGCCCATGGAGGACATACCGAGTCCGACGAGATAGGCCTGCCGGTAAGGGAAAAGGGCCTGGTGCTCCCCTGCGGAGCTGCAGGATTCTGGACTGCCTGAGCGATAAGGCCCGGAAGATCCGGATATGATCCATATACGAGACCCTGAAAACCTGAATATGATCCATATATGATGTGTGCCCGTATCCTGTGCGGGCACATTATTTTGTAGAGACAAATTATATTGTAAGAATTTAGAAATTATTTATTCATTGTTAAAAGGATATATTACTGTTATACTTCATTATAGTTTAACAGGTATCGCAGGAGACCTGCCCTGGACCGGGGCCTGTGACAGGCTGGGTTCGTGAGGCGGAGGCTGCGGTATCACTTCATCGGGCAAAGGGGTATATATGAAAAAAGTACTTAAGACTATGCTTCTGGCCTTCGGGCTTAGCGCCGTATTCTCACTGGCTGCCTTCGCAGACGGCTGGACCATGGAGAACGGACAGTGGGCTTATTATGAAAACGGATACCGTGTGACCAATGACTGGCGCACATCCGCTGACGGAGGCTATTATTATCTGGGCAGCAACGGATACATGGCGGTCAATTCCTTCATCAACAGCGAGCGCTATGTGGATGCTGACGGCAGGATGGTGACCAACGGCTGGAGACAGATAGACTCCAAGTGGTACTATTTTGATAATAACGGACAGCTCATCACCAACCGCTCCAGACAGATAAACGGTCTCTGGTATTTCTTCGACTATGACGGCTCCATGAGGACGGGTTGGGTAGAGGATGGAGATTCCCTTTACTATTGCGATCCCGAGGCAGGCGGACGCATGGTGACTTCCACCTGGAGATACATCGCTCCCGATCCCGATCTGGTCAATGATTATGATGACAGCCCCTACTCGGCAGACGGCAAGTACTGGTTCTATTTCCTTTCCTCAGGAAAGGCAGTCAGGTCCCAGGGCTACGGCGAGTACAGGGAGATGGTCATAAACAATAACCGTTATTCCTTTGACTATGCCGGCAGGATGCAGGTCGGCTGGGTGCAGGTGGATGCCAGTGCATCTCCTGCCATCGCAGGCTACAGATACTATAATGACAGCGAGTCCATAGGCACCTACGGAGCAGCCCATCAGGGATGGCTTTCAGCTTATCCTCCCGAGGATGAGGGATACCTCGGCAATGTAAGCTGGTACTACTTCGATTCCAAGGGCCAGCCCTATTACGGCACGGATGTGTCCGAGAGTGACGATGATGAGACCCTGGTAGCCAAGTTTAAGAGACTTGAGAAGGACGGCAAGACAGAGACCTATCTGTTCAATGAGTACGGCAACCCCGTATACGGACTCAGGAAGGTGAGACGCTCCAACGGAGAGGTGACCAGCATGTACTTCGGCACCAGCCAGGAGTGCTGTCTGCAGAAGGGAACCAAGAGGATCACTGATTCCGAGGGCAACAGCTATACCTACAACTTCGACAGCCAGGGATATGGCTACACCGGAGTAAGGGACGGCAAGCTCTATTACATGGGACTCCTTCAGAGAGCAGTGGATTCCAGCTACGCTTACTATACGGTCAACGGCGAGACCTATCTGGTCAACTCCAGCGGCAATATACGCAAGAACTATAATTCCAATAAGGAAGAAGCAGAGTACAAGTCCGATTCCCAGGGTAAGTGGATGTCCGGCGCATATGCTGAGCCCAGTGAGCTCCTGACCCCCGTATTTGAAGTATCTTATGTATGATCGGGGAATTGAAAAACCCTGAGTGCAGGATGAAAAACTTGTACTGAAAAAAATACAAAATACAATATATACAGACATAAAAAGCGCTTGCCCGGCAGGCGCTTTTATGTTATCCTTACAAGGCTGTGGCATGATAGCGTTGATCCGCAAGGTTGCTGCCGGCACGAATACATAAGTGCCCTCAGGTTTTTGCGGGGAGTAAATGTCAAGACATATCGTTGGCGACAAGTCACTGTACCGGATGAACAGTCCGAAATATTTCGGAATCGGGAAAAGGAGCGTGCGAAGAATCGCGACACACCCGATAGCGTGTACAGTCACCACTTGTCGTACTGCATCAAAAGTACGAATAGGAGGCGACTTTTTTTATGGCAAATCAGATCATGAGGATCACACTCAAGGCTTACGATCATCAGCTGGTTGATCAGTCAGCTCAGAAGATCGTTGAGAACTGCAGGAAGACAGGATCAGAGGTCAGCGGACCCGTGCCCCTTCCCACAAAGAAGGAGGTTGTAACCATCCTTAGAGCTGTACATAAGTATAAGGACAGCCGTGAGCAGTTCGAGCAGAGGACACACAAGAGACTCATCGACATCATCAATCCCGGTCCCAAGACCATGGAATCTCTTCAGAGACTGGATATGCCCGCAGGCGTATACATCGATGTTCAGATGAAGAATGAGGCTGATAAGGGCAAGAGAGCACCCAGGAAGCAGCTCATCACAAAGCCCCTTCCCAGGAAGCCCAGGACCCAGAAGCCCGCAAGACCTGCAGCAAAGGCTGACAGGAAGCCCGCAAAGGCTGAGAAGGCCGAGAACGCAGAGGCTTAAATAAAAAGACCCCGGGCCATGGCCAAGGCCTGACGGGGCAGATTCAGAGAGTTTATGAGCGGCATATATCTGGATAACACCGGAGGCCCTCCGGCAGTTTCAGAGCCGCTGCATATATTATTGAAAGAACCTTTCATCACGGATGTGATGCGCTGGTCTTTCATGAATGCCGGCGTAACAGGCGGCATTCCGCTGTAGATTAAACAAGGAGGAAAAACAATCTAATGAAGAAGGCAATACTTGCTACAAAAGTAGGCATGACTCAGATCTTTGCCGAGAGCGGAGAGCTGGTCCCCGTAACCGTCCTTCTTGCAGGTCCCTGTGTGGTAACTCAGGTCAAGACCGAAGAGAACGATGGCTATGATGCAGTACAGGTCGGATTCGGCGAGCTCAGAGAGAAGCTTGCGAACAAGCCTAAGAAGGGACACTTCGAGAAGGCGGGAGTATCCGTAAAGAGATACTTAAGAGAGTTCAGATTTGAGAATGCTGCTGATTATAAGGTGGCTGATGAGATCAAGGCTGATATCTTCGCTGCAGGAGATCATGTGGATGTGACAGCCATTACCAAGGGTAAGGGCTTCCAGGGCGCTGTCAAGAGACTCGGACAGCACAGAGGACCCATGAAGCATGGTTCCAAGTTCCACAGGCATCAGGGTTCAAACGGACCTGCTACGACTCCCGGCCGTGTATTCAAGGGCAAGGGAATGCCCGGACACATGGGTTCAGTCCAGAGGACCGTTGAGAATCTGGAGGTCATCAGAGTAGACGCCGAAAACAATCTGCTGTTGGTTAAGGGTTCTGTTCCGGGACCGAAGAAATCCCTTATAACCATCAAAGAGACAGTTAAGGTAACTAAGTAATTTGGTGGAGAGAAAGGAGGAAACTTAACATGGCAAATGTAGCTGTATACAACATGCAGGGACAGCAGGTTGATAGCATAGAGCTCAACGATGCCGTATTCGGTGTCGAGGTCAATGAGCATCTTGTACATATGGCAGTAGTTACCCAGCTTGCCAACATGCGTCAGGGCACACAGAAGGCAAAGACCCGTTCCGAGGTATCCGGAGGCGGAAGGAAGCCCTGGAGACAGAAGGGTACAGGACATGCAAGACAGGGATCCATCAGAGCTCCCCAGTGGAAGGGCGGCGGAGTAGTATTCGCTCCCGTTCCCAGAGACTACAGCATGTCTATGAACAAGAAGGAGAGGAGAGCTGCTCTCAAGTCAGCGCTTACCAGCCGCGTTGAGGCAGGAAAGCTGATCGTCCTTGATGAGCTTGCACTTTCAGAGATCAAGACCAAGGAGTTCCAGAAGGTCATGGACGCACTGAAGCTTCAGAAGGCTCTGTTCGTTCTCGACAATGTGGACAAGAACGTTATCCTTTCCGCAAGGAATATCGAAGGCGTAAAGACGACTCAGGTCGGATCCCTCAACACCTATGATGTGATGAAGTATTCGACAGTGGTACTTACCAGGAAGTCGGTTTCAGATATTGAGGAGGTATACGCATAATGGCAGCTATCAATTATTATGACGTAATACTTAAGCCCGTTGTGTCAGAGTCTTCAATGAACGATATGGCACAGAACAAATACACCTTCCTCGTGGCACCTGAGGCTACAAAGAGCCAGATCAGGGAGGCTGTTGAGAAGATGTTCCCGGGAACCAAGGTGGATTCAGTAAACACCATGAGAAAGCCCGGCAAGGACAGAAGACGCGGTATGACTATCGGTAAGACTGCACAGACCAAGAAGGCCATCGTGACACTTACCAAGGACTCCAAGTCCATAGAGATATTCCAGGGACTGTAAAGACCGCAAAATATGCAGATGAGACTGCGACAATAAATCATAAGGAGAACTAAGTCATGGGTATTAAGACATATAAGGCTTATACACCTTCCAGAAGGAATATGACCGGTTCAGACTTCTCTGAGATCACAAAGAAGTCTCCCGAGAAATCCCTTCTTGCCGGAAAGAAGAAGACTTCCGGACGTAATAACCAGGGTAAGATAACCGTGAGACATCACGGCGGCGGAAACAGACAGAAGTACAGGATCATAGATTTCAAGAGGAACGGCAAGGACGGCATCGAGGCTAAGGTCATCGGTATCGAGTACGATCCCAACAGATCTGCAAACATAGCACTTATCTGCTATGCAGACGGTACAAAGTCCTACATCCTTGCACCTGCAGGACTCACAGACGGCATGACCGTTATGAGCGGTGAGCACGCCGAGGCAAGAGTCGGCAACTGCCTGCCCCTCGCACAGATCCCCGTCGGTGCAAACGTACACAACATCGAGATGATCCCCGGCAAGGGCGGACAGATGGTACGTTCTGCAGGAAACTCCGCACAGCTTATGGCTAAGGAGGGCGGCTACGCAACACTTCGTCTTCCTTCAGGCGAGATGCGTATGGTCCCCATCGACTGCCGCGCAACCATCGGTGTGGTAGGAAACGGTGAGCACAACCTTATCAACTATGGTAAGGCAGGACGTAAGAGACACATGGGCATAAGGCCTACCGTAAGAGGTTCCGTCATGAACCCCAACGATCACCCTCATGGTGGTGGAGAAGGCAGAGCACCCATCGGTCGTCCCGGTCCTTCTACTCCTTGGGGCAAGCCTGCTCTTGGTCTCAAGACCAGGAAGAGGAAGAAGGCTTCCAACAAGCTGATCGTAAGAAGACGTGATGGCAGAGCCATTAAGTAATATAGGAGGATAAAAGATTATGGCAAATCGTTCATTAAAGAAGGGACCGTTCGCTGATGCATCGCTCCTTAAAAAGATCGACGCTATGAACGCTTCCGGACAGAAGTCCGTTATAAAGACGTGGTCACGCCGTTCTACTATCTTCCCTCAGATGGTAGGCCACACGATAGCAGTTCACGACGGCAGGAAGCATGTTCCCGTATTCGTAACAGAGGATATGGTCGGTCATAAGTTAGGCGAGTTCGTTGCCACCAGGACCTACAGGGGCCACGGCAAGGACGAGAAGAAGACCGGCGCAAGGTAAGCAAGGCGTGAAAGGAGGAAAGATCTACTATGGCAAGAGGACACAGATCACAGATTAAAAGAGAAAGAAATGCCGTTAAGGATTTAAGGCCCAGCGCTAAGCTTTCATACGCAAGAGTTTCGGTACAGAAAGCATGCTTTATCCTGGATGCCATCAGAGGCAAGGATCTCAATACCGCGATCGGTATCGTGACCTACAATCCCAGATATGCTTCCGCTCTGGTCAAGAAGTTGCTTGAGTCTGCGGCAGCTAATGCAGAGAATAATAACAATATGGACAGGGACACCCTTTATGTTGCAGAGTGCTTTGCAAACAAGGGACCTACCATGAAGAGGATACAGCCGAGGGCTCAGGGCAGAGCTTACCGCATAGAGAAGCGCACCAGCCACATCACGGTGATCCTGGACGAGAAGAAGTAATCGGAGGAGGAAAGCATGGGACAGAAAGTTAATCCGCACGGCCTGAGAGTCGGCGTTATTAAAGACTGGGATTCCAGATGGTATGCAGAGGGCAGAGATTTTGCCGATAACCTCGTGGAAGACTACAATATCAGAAAGTTCCTTAAGAAAAAGCTCGAGCCCGCCGGCATTTCCAAGATCGAGATCGAGAGAACGGCTGACAGAGTAAGAGTTATCATCTATACCGCTAAGCCCGGCGTAGTTATCGGAAGAGGCGGTTCAGAGATAGACAAGCTTAAGGCAGAGGTACAGAAGTACACAAAGAACAAGCTCTTTGTTGATATCAAGGAGATCAAGAGGCCTGACCGTGACGCTCAGCTCGTAGCTGAGAGCATTGCTCAGCAGCTTGAGAACCGTGCATCTTTCAGACGTGCCCTCAAGCAGGCTATGCAGAGGACCATGAAGGCAGGAGCTCTTGGTATCAAGGCAGCAGTTTCCGGAAGACTTGGCGGAGCTGATATAGCAAGATCAGAGTTCTATTCTGAGGGAACCATACCTCTTCAGACTCTTCGTGCTGACATCGACTACGGCTTTGCTGAGGCTGATACCACCTATGGTAAGCTCGGCATAAAGGTATGGATATACAAGGGAGAGGTTCTTCCCGAAAAGAAGAAGGAAGGGAGCGATAGATAATCATGTTAATGCCTAAGAGAACAAAATATCGTAAGCAGCAGCGTGGTTCCATGAAGGGCAGAGCCCAGCGCGGAAACAAGATCGCGTACGGCGAGTACGGCCTTGTCGCTACCGAGTCCTGCTGGCTTAAGGCCAATCAGATAGAGGCTGCCCGTATTGCCATGACCCGTTACATCAAGCGTGGCGGACAGGTATGGATAAAGGTATTCCCCGACAAGCCGGTTACTTCAAAGCCTATCGGAGTACGTATGGGATCCGGAAAGGGCGCAGTTGAGTTTTATGTAGCAGTTGTTAAGCCGGGCCGTGTGCTCTTCGAGATCGCAGGAGTTCCGGAGGAGACAGCCAGAGAAGCACTTCGTCTTGCCATGCATAAGTTACCGCTTACATGCAAGATCGTTTCCAAGGCGGATTTAGAAGGCGGTGATGACAGTGAAAAGTAAGAAGTATTTAGATGAGCTCAAGGCTAAGGACGTCAAGGCTTTGAACGAGGATCTCGTTACGGCCAAGAAGGAACTTTTCAATCTCAGATTCCAGAATGCTACCAATCAGCTTGATAACACTGCAAGGATCAATGAGGTACGCAAGAACATAGCCAGGATACAGACTGTTATCACTGAGAAGCAGAAAGTAAGCTGAACCGTAGGAAAGGAGAGCATTGACCGTGGAAAGAAATCTCAGAAAGACTCGTACCGGCAAGGTGATAAGCAACAAGATGGACAAGACTATCACGGTTGCCATCGAGGATAATGTTAAGCATCCTTTGATCGGTAAGATCGTTAAGAGCACATATACCCTTAAGGCACACGATGAAAACAACGAGTGCAGCGAGGGAGATCTTGTAGAGGTTATGGAGACCAGACCTTTGTCCAAGACAAAGAGATGGAGACTCGTAAGGATAGTTGAAAAGGCCAGATAAGGAGAGAGGAGTAAGACTATGGTACAGCAGGAGACCAGACTTAAGGTTGCCGACAATACCGGTGCTAAGGAACTCCTTTGCATCCGTGTCATGGGCGGATCAACCAGAAGATATGCAGGTATCGGTGACGTGATAGTTGCGTCTGTCAAAGACGCTACACCCGGCGGCGTTGTTAAGAAGGGTGATGTAGTGAAGGCAGTTGTTGTCCGCACAGTACATAAGACCCGCCGCGCAAACGGCTCTTACATCCGTTTCGATGAGAATGCAGCCGTTATAATCAAGGATGACAAGACCCCGAGAGGGACCCGTATATTCGGGCCGGTAGCAAGAGAGCTTCGTGATCATCAGTTCATGAAGATCGTATCCCTTGCTCCGGAAGTACTGTAAGGAGGTGCCCTATGCGTAAGATCAAAAAGGATGATATGGTCAGAGTGATCGCCGGCAAGGACAAGGGCAGGGACGGAAAGGTCCTTTCCGTAGATGCCAAGAACGGCAAGGTGACAGTAGAGGGCATCAACATGGTGACCAAGCACCAGAAGCCGACCCAGGGCAATCCCCAGGGCGGTATCGTAAAAAGCGAAAGACCCATCGACGTATCCAATGTCATGCTTCTTGCTGACGGACAGCCCACAAAGGTTGGATTCAGGATGGAAGGCGACAAGAAGGTACGCTTCGCTAAAAAGACCGGCAAGGTCATAGCATAAGCGAAAGGAGGAAAAAACTGTGGCCAGATTAAAGGAGATCTACAATTCCGAGATCAAGGATGCCATGATCAAGAAGTTCGGTTACAAGAACGTCATGGAAGTTCCCAAGCTCGAGAAGATAGTCATCAACATGGGAGTTGGTGAGGCTAAGGAAAACGCCAAGGTTTTGGACTCTGCTGTCAGAGATCTTGAGATCATTTCAGGACAGCACGCTGTTGTGACCAAGGCAAGAAAGTCAGTTGCAAACTTCAAGATCCGTGAGGGCATGCCCATCGGATGTAAGGTAACTCTCCGCGGAGAGAAGATGTACGATTTTGCTGATCGTCTCATCAACCTTGCACTTCCCCGTGTACGTGACTTCAGAGGTGTCAACCCCAACTCATTTGACGGAAGAGGCAATTATGCACTGGGCCTTCGTGAGCAGCTCATATTCCCTGAGATCGAATATGACAAGGTAGACAAGACCAGAGGCATGGACATCATTTTCGTTACGACCGCTAAGACGGATGAAGAGGCAAAGGAGCTTTTAAGGCTCTTCAACATGCCTTTCGCGAGATAAGGAAGGAGCAAAGTAAGACATGGCTAAGACATCCATGAAGATAAAGCAGCAGCGTCCGGCTAAGTTCTCTACCAGAGAGTACAACAGGTGCAGGATATGCGGAAGACCCCATGCTTATCTCAGAAAGTATGGCATCTGCCGTATCTGCTTCCGTGAGCTGGCATACAAGGGAGAGATCCCCGGAGTTAAGAAGGCAAGCTGGTAAATCAGAGCGTGACGCGCTTATAAAGTATTAGAGAAAGGATATCGTGTATCAATTATGACTATGAGTGATCCTATTGCGGATATGCTTACAAGGATCCGCAACGCAAATATGCGTAAGCATGACACAGTGGACGTTCCCGCATCAAAGATGAAGAACGCCATTGCTGAGATACTTTACAACGAGGGCTACATCGAGAAGTATGAGCTCGTTGACAACGGCAATTTCAAGGACATCAGAATCACGCTCAAGTATTCTCAGGATAAGTCCGTGAAGATAATCACCGGACTCAAGAAGATATCAAAGCCCGGCCTTCGTGTATACGCAGGCAAGGACAATATGCCCAAGGTCCTCGGCGGACTCGGCATCGCCATCGTTTCAACAAATGAGGGCATCATGACCGATAAGGAAGCAAGACGCAAGGGTATCGGCGGAGAAGTTCTCTGCTTCGTTTGGTAAATCATAATCTGAAAACGGTCTTCGGACCGACAATTTAAGAAGGAGGATTTTCAGATGTCACGTATTGGAAAACAGCCGGTAAAAGTTCCGGCCGGAGTTACCGTAAGCATAGCTGACGGCAACGTAGTGACAGTAAAGGGCCCTAAGGGAGAGCTTGTAAGGAAGTTTGCCCATGAGCTCACCATAGAGCAGGAGGACGGAAAGGTAGTTGTAAGCCGTCCCAACGATCTTAAGAGGATCAAGGCGCTGCACGGCCTTACAAGGACTCTTATACACAACATGGTGACCGGAGTTTCCGAGGGCTACCAGAAGGTGCTTGAGATCAACGGTGTAGGTTACAGGGCAGCAAAGCAGGGCAAGAAGCTGGTGCTCAGCCTGGGTTATTCCCATCCCGTTGAGATGGACGATCCCGAGGGCATTGAGACAGTGCTTGACGGCCAGAACAAGATAATCGTCAAGGGCATCTCCAAGGAAAAGGTTGGCCAGTATGCAGCCGAGATAAGGATGAAGAGACCCCCGGAGCCTTATAAGGGCAAGGGTATCAAATATGAGACTGAGACGATCAGGCGTAAAGTCGGCAAGACCGGTAAGAAATAAGCTAAGGAGAGAATGACATGATAACAAAAAAGTCAAGAAGTGAAATTCGTCATAAGAAGCACGCAAGACTTCGCAATCGTATCTCCGGCACAGCTGAGAGGCCCCGTCTTTGCGTATTCAGATCAAACAATCATATGTATGCTCAGGTAATAGATGATGTCAAGGGACATACCCTCTGCGCCGCATCCACCATGGATAAGGAGGCAAAGGATCTGGAGTATACTGACAATGTGGACGCAGCCGCATTTGTAGGAAAGACTATAGCTGAGAGGGCTCTTGCAAAGGGCATCAAGGAAGTAGTATTCGACAGAGGCGGTTTCATCTATCACGGTAAAGTCAAGGCGCTTGCAGAGGCAGCACGTGAAGCCGGACTTGAATTCTAAGGGGGAGAAAGATGAGACGTACAATTATTGATCCTAAAACATTAGAATTGAACGACAGAGTGGTTGCCATCAAGCGTGTATCCAAGACCGTCAAGGGCGGACGTACAATGAGATTCTCCGCTCTGGTAGTTGTAGGAGATGGAAACGGACATGTGGGAGCAGGACTCGGAAAGGCAGCTGAGGTACCCGAGGCAATAAGAAAGGGTAAGGAAGCAGCCATGAAGAATCTCGTTGAGATCCCTCTGGATAAGAACAAGTCCGTTCCCCACGACTTCTTCGGTGAGTTCGGAAGTTCCACCATACTTCTTAAGAGGGCTCCCGAGGGTACCGGAGTTATTGCAGGCGGCCCCGCCCGTGCAGTCATAGAGATGGTCGGCATCAAGAACATCCGTACCAAGTCTCTTGGCTCAAATAACAAAGTCAACTGTGTGCTTGCCACACTTGAAGGACTCAAGGCCATGAAGTCTCCCGAGCAGTACGCTGCATTAAGAGGCAAGTCCGTGGACGAGATCTTGAAATAACAGGAGGACGTCAAAATGGCAGAGAAATTAAAGGTTACACTGATAAAATCTCCTATTGGTGCAGTGCCCAAGAACAAGAAGACCGTAGCTGCCCTGGGACTCAGAAAGATCAATTCGACCAATGAGCTTCCCGATAATCAGGCTGTCAGAGGCATGTTAAGACAGGTTCAGCACCTCGTAAAAGTAGAAGAGCTCTAATAAGGAGGTTTACGATGGAATTATCAAATTTAAGGCCGGCAGCCGGTTCCAAGCACAGCAATAACTTCAGGAAGGGCCGTGGACACGGTTCAGGAAACGGCAAGACTGCAGGTTACGGCCATAAGGGACAGAAAGCACGTTCAGGTGCACCCAGACCCGGATTTGAAGGAGGCCAGATGCCCCTTTACAGAAGACTTCCCAAGAGAGGCTTCAACAATCGCAACAGGGTCGAGTATGCTGTTATCAACTTAAGCACCCTCGATAAGTTCTTCGAGGATGGAGCAGTCGTAGATACAGCTCTTCTTCTTGAGAAGAAGATAATCAAGGATGAGCTCGGCGGAGTCAAGGTGCTCGGCAACGGAGAGCTTACGAAGAAGCTTACCGTTAAGGCAAATGCATTCTCCGAGACAGCAAAGACAAAGATCGAAGGATGCGGCGGAACCTGTGAGGTAATCTGATATGTGGAAACTGCTGAAGAATGCATGGAGGGTGGATGAGGTCAGAGGAAAGCTCATTTTTACTTTCCTGATGCTGATAGTGATAAGGATAGGATCCACTATCCCCATCCCCGGCGTCAATGCCTACTATTTCGACTTCCTGTTTGCAAATATAGGCGGACTTGACGGCTTCGGATGGTTCAACGCAATGACAGGCGGCTCATTCAGCCAGCTTTCAGTATTTGCGCTCAGTATTTCACCATACATCACTTCATCCATTATCATGCAGCTGCTTACGATAGCTGTACCGGCACTGGAGGAGATCCAGAAGGATGGAGAGACCGGACGTAAGAAGATAGCCGAGTATACCAGATATATGACCGTGGGTCTGGCTCTTATCGAGTCAGCAGCCATGGCCATCGGATTCGGCGGACAGGGCCTCCTGTATAATTATAATGCAGGCAGCGTCATCGTCTGTGTCATAACCATGACAGCCGGAACGGCGATACTGATGTGGATAGGAGAGCAGATCACTGACAAGGGTATCGGAAACGGTATCTCCATGGTGCTCCTGTTCAACATCCTCTCGTCCATACCCAGCGATCTCAGCACCATTTACTATGGACTTGTCAGCGGAAAGGCAGTGCCCCTGAGGGTGCTGGCAGTAGTGCTGTGCCTTATAGCCGTAGTAGCCCTTATCGTTTATACGATAATCCTCAATGATGCACAGAGGAGCATCCCCGTGCAGTATTCGAGGAAGGTGCAGGGAAGACGCCTTGTGGGCGGACAGAGCTCAAACATACCGCTTAAGGTCAATACGGCAGGAGTCATCCCCGTGATCTTTGCATCATCGATAATGTCGATGCCCGTAGTCATTGGTTCTTTCCTGGGCGTAAGCTCGGAAAGCGTGGCAGGAAAGATCCTGAGCGTGCTCAGCTCCAACAACTGGTGCAATCCCAGGGATCTGTTCCCTACGATAGGACTTCTGATCTACATACTGCTGGTAGTACTGTTTGCGTACTTCTACACCAGCATAACCTTTAACCCGCTTGAGATAGCCAACAACATGAAGAAGAACGGCGGCTTCATCCCCGGAGTAAGGCCCGGAAAGCCCACCAGTGACTATCTCAACCATATACTTAATTATGTTATCTTCATCGGAGCTATCGGACTTCTGATAGCCTGCGTGACGCCCATCATAGTAACGGGCATCACCGGTATGGGTCATCTTTCCTTTACCGGAACCAGCCTTATCATCATAGTAAGCGTTATCGTGGAGACTATCAAATCCATTGAATCACAGCTCCTCGTTCGTAACTACAAAGGCTTTTTGAATGACTGATACGGAGGCATGAAATGAAGATAGTAATGCTCGGAGCGCCCGGAGCGGGCAAAGGAACACAGGCAATAAACATAGCTAAGGAATATGATATCCCCCATGTAAGCACAGGGGATATCTTCCGTGCTAATATAAAGAACGGTACTGAGCTTGGCATGAAGGCCAAGGAATATATGGACAAGGGAGCCCTGGTACCCGATGAGGTGACCATAGGCATGCTGCTGGACCGTATATCCGAGCCTGACTGCAAAAACGGGTATGTGCTGGACGGATTCCCCCGCACCATCCCCCAGGCTGAGAGCCTCAGAAAGGCTCTTACAGAAAAGGGAGATAAGCTGGATGTGGCAGTAAATATCGAGGTACCGGATGCTGTCATCGAGGAGCGTATGTCAGGAAGGCGTGCCTGCCTCAAGTGCGGAGCAACCTACCATGTAGTTTATACTCCTCCCAAGAAGGAGGGCATCTGCGATAACTGCGGATCCGAGCTGGTACAGAGGGCTGATGATAAGCCCGAGACCGTAAAGGCCCGTCTTGCTACCTATCATGAGCAGACCCAGCCTCTTATAGATTTCTATAAGAAGGAAGGCATACTTAAGGAGGTTGACGGAACCCAGAGTCCCTCAGACGTATTCAAGGCTGTCATGGAGGCGTTAAGCTGATATGATAACCATTAAGTCGGAACACGAGATAGAGCTGATGAGGAAGGCCGGTGAGATCCTGGCCAGGGTCCATCTGGAGATCGCCGACGCCATAAGGCCCGGGATGACGACCTATGATGTGGACAGGATATGTGAGAAAACTATCAGGTCCATGGGATGCATCCCTTCCTTTAAGAACTATGAAGGCTTTCCTGCATCAGCCTGTGTTTCGGTAAATGAGGAGGTCGTTCACGGCATCCCCAGTAAGCACAGGTATCTCGAAGAGGGTGACATAGTATCGGTGGATACGGGAGTCATCTATAAGGGATGGCAGTCAGATGCAGCAAGGACCCACGCAGTGGGAAAGATAAGCGACGAGGCTGCAAAACTCATAGAGGTGACCAGACAGAGCTTCTTTGAAGGGATAAAGGCTGCTGTGGCAGGGAACCATGTCAACGATATCGGAAGGACGATAGAGGATTACATCATCCCCTATGGCTACGGTATAGTTGAGGATCTGGTGGGACACGGCATAGGACAGGAGATGCATGAGGATCCTGAAGTGCCGAACTTCACCTGCACGACCCGGGGACCAAAGCTTCGGGAAAACATGACCATAGCAGTGGAGCCGATGATCAATATGGGTACCTACGCAGTCAGGGAGACTGACAACGGATGGACCTTTGTGACCGAGGACGGAAGTTATTCGGCTCATTATGAAAATACGATCCTGATCCGTAAGGGAGAGCCTGAGGTATTATCTCTTACGGCGGATGAAAAGAAGCTTTACGGCGTGCTGTAATGCACAGATGCTCAGGAGGTAAGAATGTCTAAGGCAGACGTCATAGAACTCGAAGGAACCGTAGTAGAAAAACTTCCCAATGCAATGTTTCAGGTAGAGCTGGAGAACGGACATCAGGTGCTGGCTCACATCAGCGGAAAGCTCCGCATGAATTATATAAGGATATTGCCGGGAGATAAGGTGACACTTGAGATGAGTCCTTATGACCTTTCCAAAGCGCGCATAATTTGGAGAGACAAATAAACATACACCGGGACGAAGTACGGACTTGCAAAATCCTTTTGATTTTGCTATAATACTTCGGCAACTCTGTCCGGGTGTCAGAAAGGAGATTCAAATGAAAGTCAGATCTTCGGTAAAACCTATATGCGAAAAGTGCAAGGTTATTAAGAGAAAGGGTGTCGTAAGAGTTATCTGCGAGAACCCCAAGCATAAACAGAGACAAGGATAATCAGGAGGTAAAACATGGCTCGTATAGCTGGAGTGGACCTTCCGAGAGAGAAGCGTATTGAGGTAGGCCTTACTTATATATATGGTATAGGACTTCCCTCTTCAAAGCGTATACTCGCGGAGGCAAATGTCGATCCGGATACTCGTGTCAAGGATCTTACTGATGACGAGGTAAAGAGGATAGCTGAAGTTATCGCTCAGTCTCAGGTAGTAGAGGGAGATCTCAGAAGAGAGATCGCCATGAACATCAAGAGACTGCAGGAGATCGGCTGCTATCGCGGAATCCGTCACAGAAAGAGCCTTCCCGTTCGTGGTCAGAGGACAAAGACGAACGCAAGGACACGTAAGGGACCCAAGAAGACAGTAGCAAACAAGAAGAAGTAACAGGTGTTCGGATCATGCATGATTTGCATGTTTTAAGCACAGAAACCGTTATGAAAGAAAGTAGGTTAGTTTTATATGGCAAAGAAAGTGTCAGCAGGCGCTAAGAAGTCAACAAAGAAGCGCGTCAGAAAAAACGTTGAACACGGACAGGCACATATCCAGTCGTCTTTCAACAACACTATCGTGACGTTGACTGACTCTCAGGGTAATGCTCTTTCATGGGCAAGTGCCGGCGGTCTGGGATTTAGAGGTTCAAGGAAATCTACTCCATATGCGGCTCAGATGGCTGCAGAAACTGCTACCAAAGCGGCTTTGGTACACGGCTTAAAGACAGTAGATGTAATGGTAAAGGGTCCTGGATCAGGACGTGAGGCGGCTATACGTGCGCTTCAGGCTGCAGGACTGCAGGTAACCAGCATTAAGGACGTTACACCCGTTCCTCACAACGGATGCCGCCCGCCGAAGCGTAGAAGAGTCTGATTTTGGAGGTAAGAAATGGCAGTAGATAGAGTTCCTGTTCTTAAAAGATGCAGATCTCTTGATTTGGATCCTGTATATTTAGGAATTGACAAAAAATCTAAAAGAAAGACCCAGAGGACCGGAAGGAAGCTTTCGGAGTATGGGACTCAGCTTCGTGAGAAGCAGAAGGCTAAGTTCATCTATGGCGTTCTTGAGAAGCCTTTCCGTAACTACTACGCAAAGGCAGAGCGTATGGAGGGACAGACCGGTGAGAACCTGATGAGGATGCTCGAGTCCAGGCTTGACAATGTAGTGTTCAGACTTGGATGGGCTCGTACCAGGAAGGAAGCAAGACAGATCGTTGACCACAAGCATGTCCTTGTAAATGGCAAGCAGGTCAATATCCCCTCATATCTTGTTAAGGCCGGAGATGTTATCGAGATCAAGGAGAAGTACAAGGGATCTCAGAGGTATAAGGATGTCATGGAGGTGACCGGAGGCCGTCTGGTACCCGAGTGGCTCGAGTCCGATAAGGAGAACCTCAGAGGAATCGTTAAGGAGCTTCCCAGAAGAGAAGTAATCGACGTACCCGTTAACGAGATGCTTATAGTCGAGCTGTATTCAAAATAATGTGCTGCTTCGGGAAGCGGTCCGGGGTCAAAGCCGTACCGGGCTTCCCGTCTGCGGTTTTACATTGTTTTGTCAGCGCCGAAGAGAGGAGTGCGTTAAATGCTTGATTTTGAGAAACCAAACGTGGAGATCGTTGAGATTTCAGATGATAAGAAATATGGCAAGTTCGTATGTGAGCCTTTGGAGAGGGGCTATGGTATTACCCTTGGAAACTCTCTGAGGCGTATCATGCTTTCATCTCTTCCGGGTACGGCTGTCAGCAGGATCAAGATAGGCGGTGTACTCCATGAGTTCTCATCTATCCCCGGAGTAAAGGAAGACGTTACCGAGATAGTGATGAACGTCAAGGAACTGGCGATCAAGAATCATGCCGCTGATTCCACCCCCAAGACCGCATATATCGATTTTGAGGGCGAAGGAGTGGTAAGGGCATCTGATATCCAGGTCGACAGCGATATCGAGATCATGAATCCCGATCAGGTCATCGCCACACTGAGCGGCCCCGATGCAAGGCTCAACATGGAGCTGACCATAACTGACGGCAGAGGATATGCCGGAGCAGATAAGAACAAGACGGAGGATATGCCCATAGGAAGCATAGCCATCGATTCCATATATACCCCTGTAGAGCGTGTCAACATGAACGTGGAGAATACCCGTGTCGGTCAGCAGACAGATTTTGACAAGCTCACGCTGGATGTATATACCAATGGAACCCTGGCTCCCGATGAGGCAGTAAGCCTTGCAGCCAAGGTCCTTTCCGAGCATCTCAATCTCTTCATAGACCTTTCAGAAAATGCCAAGGAGGCAGAGGTCATGATAGAGAAGGAGGACGATGAGAAGGGCAAGGTCATGGCCATCAACATAGATGAGCTGGAGCTCTCCGTTCGTTCATATAATTGTCTTAAGAGGGCGGGTATCAATACCGTCCAGGAGCTTTGCTCCAAGACTCCCGATGAGATGATGAAGGTTCGCAACCTGGGCCGCAAGTCCCTGGATGAGGTGCTTGCAAAGCTCAAGGAGCTGGGACTCTCCCTCAACACTCAGGAGTAAATAAGGAGGATGTCTGAGCCGAGGCTCAGTGAAGTCCTCTCCCATTGATAAGACCACAGGCACAATAGGAGGAAAAAAGAAATGCCGGGATACAGAAAATTAGGAAAGACATCTTCGCAGAGAAAGGCTCTGCTCAGGAACCAGGTAACAGCCCTTTTATATCATGGAAGGATCGTTACCACAGAGGCCAGGGCAAAGGAGGTCCGCAGGATCGCTGAGCCCCTTATCGCACTTGCAGTAAAGGAGAAGGATAACTTCGAGACCGTTGAGGTCACCGCTAAGGTTCCCCGCAAGGATAAGGACGGCAAGAGAGTCAAGGAAGTGAAGGAAGTAAACGGAAAGCAGAAGAAGGTTACCGTTTACGATGAGGTAAAGAAGACCGTTAAGAAGGATAAGCCCTCAAGACTTCACGCAAGGCGTAAGATGCTTTCAGTGCTTTATGATGTGACCGAGGTACCTGCAAACCAGGCCGGCCGCAAGAAGGCTACAAAGGAAGCTGATATAGTAGGAAAGCTCTTCGATGAGTACGGAACAAAGTATGCTAACCGCAACGGCGGATACACCCGTATCATCAAGATCGGACCCCGTAAGGGAGACGCTGCTATGGAGGTAGTTCTCGAGCTCGTATAAGTTCGGGAGGATATCCGGAAAACATAAAGGGAAAGGAAAAGATCCTTTCCCTTTTTTCATGCCCGGAGGAAGCGTAAGAATTCGGCAAGATGAAGTATAGATATTCGTAAATTGACTATTATTTTGACGAAAGCTATAATGAAATAAGTAAAAGAAGCTTTACCGGCAGATGCCCCGAAGGAATATGAGAGACCAGGGGGATGCCGATGAATCAATATCCGGAGGGACAGATTTCTATGGGGATCCTGTTTCCGTGCCGGAGGATCCGGAGGGAGCTATGAAAAAAAGATCATTTATATTGGTATTATTCATGTTGCTGCTATGCAGCACCTCCCCAGCCTTTGGAGCCGAGCGTGTAAGACCCATACCCAATGTAAGGCTCAGCATACAGACCAATGATCTTACCGTGGGAGATTATCTGGCAAGTGATGCCTCCTCCTATGTAAGCGTATCCGCGGATAATCAGTATTATTATCTGGAGAGCGCGGACTGGATGGATTATACAGAGATGCTCAGGGTAGGCGATGAGCCCAGGATAAAGGTATATGTCAATGCACTTCCCAAGGAGACCTATACCTCCCATACCATAACTACCTATCTTTTCAGAGGCTCATATAATTCGAGTAATGTGCATATAACGAACGGAGAGTTCATTTCCGCGGCAGTCAGGGACAGCGGCTATACCCTGGAGATTACCCTCAGGATGAAGCCCGTAAAGGGTACCTATGATGCTCCCATAGAGGCTTACTGGTCCTCCTCAAGGGGAACTGCCATATGGGACGGCGGAGATAATTCCTCCGGATACTATGACGTGACCTGCTACAGAGGTTCAACTTCGGTCAAGAAGCTTACGAACTACAAGGGCACGATGTATAATTTCTTCCCCTACATGACGAAGGAAGGAGATTATACTTTCAGAGTCAGAAGCGTGGCCTCACCTGATATAGGGACCTCAGTGGGAAAGAAATCAGAGTGGACTGAATCCAACATACTTACCATAGGCTCGGATCAGGTATCGGACGGAATGGGACAGACCACAACGGATGAGAACGGCGGCAGCTATGTGAGCGGCAATGCGGGAAGCGGCGGCAATACAGCCTCCGTGGGCTGGATACAGAGCGGAGGATACTGGTATTTCCGTTATCCCAACGGACAGATGGTCACAAACGGCATGATGACCATAAACGGCAAGGACTATATGTTCGATTCCAGCGGAAAGATGGTGACGGGCTGGGCCAGGGACAGCAGGGGAGTATTATTTTACTTTGATCCCCAGAGCGGAGCAAAGCGCATAGGCTGGCTTCATCTTGACAATAAGTGGTATTTCCTCAATGATACTCCTGATGACTTTGAGGGATGCCAGATAGCCAATATGTGGTGGAACAATAAGGGCAACACCTATTACTTCGATCAGGACGGCGTCATGGTCACGGGATGGTATCAGATAGACGGAAAGTTTTATTACTTCTATCCCGAGGGCACTACGGGAGGTGCCTATGGCTATCTCGCAAGGAATACGGTCATAGACGGAGTGTTCCATGTGGGTGCTGACGGAGCCTGGATCCAGGGCTGAGAAGGATAAGGCAAGCCGCAGGACCATATGATATGATCACCATATAAAATCCATCGATAAAGATAAGAAAAGACTTCCGGGAGAGATCCGCGGAAGTCTTTTTTACTGAAAGCCGTGTGTTTCAGGACATGTAGACTTTTCTTTTTTTAATAGAAGTTACTTCCCTGAAAGCCAGTGCCTGCAAAAATCATCCATGGGGACTGCGCCGGCAGAAAAGTCCTTACAGGAGTCCCAGCTGCAGGAAGGCAAAGAGCCACAGGAACATGGTAAATATCGAAAGCACCGAGCTCTGCATGACAAGCTGGGAAGCCATGGCGGGATCCCCGCAGTATCCGTTGCAGAAGGAGAAGGTGGCCGCCGCACTGGGACATGCGAAGATGACCAGCAGGGAAGCCAGTACTATGCCCCTGAAGCCGAGGAGCACTGCTATGCCGAGGACTATGGCAGGAATGATCAGACATTTGAGCACCACTACCAGGGTAACAGGGCCTGCATAGCCCTTCGCATCATTGAAGGCAAAGGTGCCGCCCAGAGCTATAAGGCAGAGGGGCGATGAAAGGGACTTGAGATCTGCTATGAAGGTGCCTGCAAACTCAGGGAACTGTATGCCTATGAGCTTGCAGAAAAGTCCCGCAAGGGTACCTGCCAGGAAGGGCGAGGTAAAGATCTTTACGATCAGGGCACCGGGCTTTATGTCTTCTCCCTGAAAATAGGTATGTTCAAATACCATGAGAGGATTGACAAGGGGAGATGAGCAGGCCATCATCACCGAATAGACCGCTCCCTGCTCCTCTCCGAAGAGATTCATGATAAGGGGGAGGCCGAGGACGGCCAGGTTGCCGTGGCTGACTCCGTGTACGAAGGTGGCGGCTATCTCATTCTGCCCTTTGTAGAGTTTTTTCGCCAGGAAAAATGAAAATAAAAATACAGCTGCAATGCCTGCCTCCATAAAGATGATGGCTTCCGGATGGAAGACAGTGGAAAAATCGGCATAATAGATATTGCTGAAGAGCATCACCGGGATGAAGACCTTGAAGCAGAGCTTATCTATAGACTCGAAGCCGCTCCTCGGGATAAAATCGATGCGGTGCAGGAAATATCCCAGCATCATAAGCAGGATCAGGGGAGCTATGGCGTTGAAGCATAAAATAAAATTATTCATGGTGTTTTTATGGCCTTACTAAAAATATGGAAAAATGATCTGCGGTGAGGCAGGATTATTCTCATCTACATCATGAAGCGTCCGCCGTTTGCAAGGATCGCCTCGCCGTTTATGTAATCGCTCATGGAGGAGGCGAGGAAAAGGACTATGGAGGCTATGTCCTCCGGCGTGCCCATCCTGCCCATGGGAAGGGAGGAAAGCACCCTGGCCCTGTGCTCAGGAGTCCAGGTGGAGGTGATCTCCGTATCCACGGGACCGGGACAAACTGCGTTGACATGGATGCCCCTGCCGCCGAACTCTGTGGCCAGGTGTCTGGTCAGATAGAGGAGCCCGGCCTTTGCCGCTCCATAGGAGGGAGAGGCTCCCATATTGACTGAGCGCCCTGCGGTGGAGGAGATATAAACTATCCTGCCGCCGCCCTTATCAAGGAACTGGGGTATGATGAGCTGGCTCAGGAACATGGGGAAGCTGAGATCGAGCTCCAGCACCTTATTCCATTCATCCCTTGACATCTCAAGGCTTGGAGAGCGCAGGGCCATGCCTGCACTGCATATGAGTATATCCGCACCGCCAAGCTCTGAGGCTTTATCGGCTATCCTATCCGGAAGCTCAGGATCCAGGCCGTCTCCCTCTGCGCATATGGCCCTTCTTCCCATGGCCTCTATCTCAGAGCAGAGCCCCTCGAGGGCTTCCCGTCTTCGCCCGCAGGCCACTATATCCGCACCCTCAGAGGCCAGGAGCCCTGCCGAGGCCCGGCCTATGCCGCTGGTTGCTCCGGTCACTACCGCGACCTTTCCCTTAAGCAGATCCTTCATCATATACTCCTTAAATCTTCTGTCATAAAGGATACGATCACTGACAATGTATCCGCTTCCAATTATAGAAAAATGAAACCGAATGTCAATAAACATGTGAGGCTTTATAAAGGACAGGGAAAAAGGCTGAAAAACAGAACGTAAAGGGGGACCTGAACCTATAAATCCCCGCAGGAAGTGTGCTATAATGATACAATGTTTCAGAAAAGAAAGGAAGAAGGTCATTATGGCTGAGAAGGGAAAGGAAAAGATCAAGGTGACTGTCATAGCCCCCTATGAGGGTCTGAGGGAGACGGTATCCTCCGTATCCGGAAGCTACCGGGACAGCCTGGATATCAATATAGTGGTCGGAGACCTGATAAGCGGACTGACATATGCCAAGGACGCCATGAGGGACGGGGCGGATGCCATCGTTTCTCGAGGCGGTACTGCGGAGATGATAAAAAACAACGTGGATATCCCAGTATTTACCATCCAGGTCTCAGGCTATGATTATATGAGGGCCATCAAGCTGGCGGACAATATAACCGGCCTCAAGGCCCTGGTGGGCTTCCAGTACATAACCGAGAGGGCCCACAGCGTCAATGAGCTCCTGCGCACGGACGTGGATATATTTACCGTGCTGAATCAGGATGAGATCGAGCCCCTTCTTAAGATACTGATAGAAAGGGGCTACGGCCTGGTAATAGGAGATGCAGCTACCTGCAGGGTGGCTGCAGAGATAGGCATCAGATATCTGCTCCTTACCTCAGGAGAGGAGAGCGTGGCGGACGCCTTTGAGAGCGTCATATCCTGTGTATCAGCATATAACCCCAGGATAAGAAGGCTTGGGATGCTGGAAAAGCTGCAGCAGAAGGATGAAAGAAAGGCCTTTATACTTTCTGAGGACGGGGAACTGATATATGGTTCTGCGGAGCCTGAGATGCTGGGACTTACGGAGGCTGAGATAAAGCGCTTTGCTGACAATATCGGGGATGAACAGCCTCACAGCTTCATGGTCACAAGAGAGACAGACGTGCTGTATATAAGCTTTGGCATGATCTCCGACGACAGAGGAGAAAAATACAGGACCCTGTTCATAGACAGGATAGCGATAAGGGACGATGTTCCGAGGGATGGAGTGGAAGTCAGGAATTTCAAGCTGCCCCTGAGTAAGGAGGGCTTCCTTAGGCAGAATGAGATATATACCCAGGAGACCATACGTACGGCGGAGGCCTTCTGCTTCTCCGAGCAGCCCATACTCATAACGGGGGACGAGGGCGTGGGGAAGGCCAATCTGGCCCTTACCATACACAGACGCTCTAAATACTGGAACAGGCCGTATATACAGGCGGACTGCACCGTGACGGATCCGGTGGGGCTCCTTCGGGATCTGTCCCAGGATATGGATAAGCTGAGGAACGGAGCCGTGTTCTGCCTTGAGGGCCTTGAAGCAGTGCCGAAGGAAAGGCAGAGAGAGCTTTTTAACATGATAATGAAATTCGGCGGCCCTGAGTTCCGGTTCATGGCAACGGCCTGCGGAAGGCTGGGAGAGATGATGGCCTCAGGCAGCTTTGATGAGAGGCTTTATCAATATTTTGCCCAGCTGAGCCTCTATGTCCCCAATATCCGTGAGACCAGGCAGAATCTCAGCAAGGTAGTCAATATCTTCGTCATAGAGGCCAATGCCCGCCTCGGAAAGCAGATAGTGGCGGTGGAGGACGATGCCATGAAGTATATAGGGGAACTGGAGTGGCATTATAATTATGAAGAGCTGAAGCAGGCTGTGTTCCAGATGGTCCTTATAGCGGAGGGAAGCTTTCTGGGCCTTGCGGAAGTCAGGGCCACCATGAAGTCAAGAAGGCCGGAGACAAAGCCTGAGGAGAGG
>CALWMV010000014.1 GCA_944382125.1 uncultured Lachnospiraceae bacterium | reverse complement strand
TAATACTGTACAGGCTCCTTTCCGACCTTGATGGATGTCTCATAATAGTCAAAAAGCTCGTCCTGATCAGCCTTATGCATGGCAGTCTCAGTATCCTCCTCATCACTTACGGTTATGAAAAGGACCCCGTCCACATCATCCCGAAGCGTGCGGAACCTTATGCGGACCGTATCTCCCTCGTCACACTCAGGCGGGATGACATAGTTTTCAGTGCCATCTGAAAATAATGCATTTTTATTTATACTGCCGTCTTCCATGCTGATATTATACCATAAAGGCATAAAAGTAGAAAGCACCGACGGGGTAGTCGGTGCTTTCAGGAGAAGGTATTTCGTTTTTCTTATGGGGTGTAGCAAAACTATATAATGTATTGGGGGTTACGTCTATTATAATAGCAAAGGGCCTTTTTTATGTCATCTTTCAAATTTAACAAAATTTAAAATTCTATTTTTTACCTTTTATGTAATTCACACAAAATGGACTTTTGTCCCCTATGCCGCGTTTCCCCCGGCCCGTCATACCGCCCCGTCTCCATGATCAGGCCTCAGTTCCTGCTGCCTCTTTCCTGTCCTGGAACAAAGCATCGAACTGCTCTCCGCTTATCTTCTCTTTTTCCATAAGGAGGGTGCAGCTCTTTTCCAGGATATCCCTGTTCTTCATGATGATGGATCTGGCCTCCTCGTAGCAGCCATCCACCAGGGACTTTACCTCCCTGTCTATCTCGCTGAGCACTCCGTCACTGTAGGTCTTGTTGTGGGCTATATCATATCCCAGGAAAACATCATCGCCATTTTCATCATAGTTCAGCATGCCCACCTTATCGCTCATGCCATACTGCATGACCATGGCTCTGGCGATCTTTGTCACCTGCTTTATATCCTGGGATGCTCCGGTAGTGATATCATCCAGCACCAGCTCCTCGGCTATGCGTCCGCCCATGGCGGCCATCATCATATGTCTGAGCTGGCCCTTCGTCACATGCATGTCATCCTTATCTGGAAGAGGCATGGTATAGCCTGCAGCCCCGTCTCCGGTGGGGATTATGCTTATCATGTGGACAGGTCCCACATCCTTAAGCTCATGAAACAGTATGGCATGGCCGGTCTCATGGTAAGCAGTGATCCTCTTATCTCTCTCGGAAATGACCTTGGAGCGCTTCTCAGTGCCTATACCGGTCTTTATGAAGGCCTCTTCTATATCATTCTGATCTATGCTTCCCCGGTCAGATACCGCAGCCTCGATGGCTGCCTCATTGAGGATATTTTCAAGATCGGCTCCCGTGAAGCCTGCAGTGGTCCTTGCGACCCTCTCCAGATCCACATCCTCCGAAAGCTTCTTGTTTCTGGCATGAAGCTTCAGTATCTCCTCCCTGGCATGGACGTCCGGCTTGCTTACGGATACCTTTCTGTCAAAGCGTCCGGGACGCATGATGGCAGGATCCAGTATGTCCACCCTGTTGGTAGCTGCCATGACTATGATGCCCTGGTTCTGGGCAAATCCATCCATCTCCACAAGGAGCTGATTGAGGGTCTGCTCCCTCTCGTCATGGGAACCTCCAAGGCCCGTGCCCCTGCGTCTTGCCACTGCATCTATCTCATCTATGAACACTATGCAGGGGCTGGTTTTCTTGGCCTGATCAAAGAGATCCCTGACTCTGGCCGCACCGACTCCCACATACATCTCAACAAAATCCGATCCGGAGATGCTGTAAAAAGGCACTCCCGCCTCTCCTGCCACCGCCTTTGCAAGAAGGGTCTTTCCGGTTCCGGGCGAGCCCACCAAGATGATGCCCTTGGGTATACGGGCACCCATTGCGCTGAACTTTAAAGGATGCCTGAGGAATTCTACTACCTCACGAAGCTCCTTTTTCTCTTCTTCCATGCCTGCCACATCGGAAAATCTCACCCGGCTCTCCGTCACCAGCTTTGCCCGGCTCTTTCCGAAATTCATGAGACGCTGGTTCATTCCTCCGGCTCCGCCGCTTCGTGCGCCAAGCAGGGTAAAGAACAAAAACACCATCACAACGACCATGAGCATCATGGGAAGGCTGTCTATGAGAGAGGTCTCGGCCATACCGCTTATGATATAGTCTATGCCCCTTTCATTGAACTCATTTGTGATCTCCCTCACATCCTCCACGGTCACCTGGACCGATCTGCCGTCGGAGAGCTCCATGACCACGTCTCCGGCTTCGCTTCCGGGGCTGAGTTCTATGACAGTCTCCACGATCTGATCAGGCTCTTCGATTATGCTCCTGAACTCTGAGGCTGACAGCCTCTCCGACAGTACCCTGAAGGGCACCAGTGAAAGTATGATCACTCCGGCAAGCAGTATAAGCAGGAACCAGGGGATCCTGACATTCTGCTGTCTGTTATTATTCATCAAAAACGACCGCTCCTATATAATTGAGATTTCTGTATTTCTGGTCATAATCCAGTCCGAATCCTACCACGAACTTGTCCTCTATGGTGAATCCGAGATAATCAGGATGTACCTCCTTGAGCCTGCGGCTGGGCTTGTCCAGCATGGTGCAGAGCTTTAATGAGCTGGGCTTGCGGTCCCTGAGAAGTTCCATAAGGTACTCCATGGTATTGCCGGTATCCACTATGTCCTCAACTATGATCACATCCCTGCCCTCTATGGGCTCATCCAGATCTTTTATTATCTTGACTATGCCGGAGGATACCGTATCCGATCCGTAGCTTGAAACCGCCATGAAATCCATGGTCACATCCATGTTGAGATGCTTGGAAAGCTCTGTCATGAAAAATACGCCGCCCTTGATGATACAGATCAGATGCACGCTCTTCTGTCCGTAGTCCCTGTTGATCTCCTCGGCGACCCTTTCGATCCCCTTGGCAAGCTCCTCTTTACTGATGAGTGTCTCGATCCTGTACGACATTTTGATCCTCCTTGAGAAAAATGCAGGTCTCCCTGTAAGAATTTGTAAGACTGAGCCCTCCCGGCAGGTCTGCATGATGTCCCTTTCCCGCTGATAAAGCTCTGTCTATCGTTTCAAAATGGACCTCGGAAAGGTCCTTGAGAGAAGCCCCGATCAAACGGAGCCCTTCGATTATAACATACCTCCTGAAAATTTGCGGTTTTTCTTTCAATCCCCGTTTATCAAGCCTGATTTCCCCCGGGGATAACTGTGCCTCTTCTCTAAGATATGAGAGTGCCTCGCCCCTCAGATAGTCATCTGCCTCCCGGCAATGGATCCCAAAGCTTAATATGTGCGAAGAAGTCCTTTCATTGATCCTGTCCCTGAACAGAGGCAGGATGCTGTTTCGTATCACGTTCCTCGTATAATCCTCGGAAAGATTGGTGGAATCCGTGACATAGGGAAGCCCTGCGGCTTCCACGTATCTCAGGATCTCCTCCTTCGTGCAGAAGGAAAGGGGTCTTATGATCCTGTCCCTTACAGGAGCTATGCCCGAGGCACCCTTAAGGCCGGTGCCCCTTGCAAGATTGAGGAGTATGGTCTCAGCACTGTCATCCGCATGGTGGGCAGTGGCCACTGAGCCCCTGGCATTACCCAGCCTTCTGAAAAAAGCCTCATACCGAAGCTTCCTTCCGGCTTCCTCCAGGCTCAGTCTTTCCCTTTCAGCAAGGCCCCTGACATCCTCATTCACTGTTTCAAAATCTATGCCGAGCTTCAGGCAAAACTCCCGGGAAAAGTCCTCATCCCTTTTTGCTTCACTGCCTCTTAAGTTATGATTGACATGTACCGCAAAGAGCTTTCCGATACCAAGTATCCCGGAAAGCTCCTTCAACGCATAAAGGAGGCAGACGGAGTCGGCCCCGCCGGAAAATCCGACCACTACTTCGTCTCCCCCTTTGATCATATCGTATTTCCTTATATTTTTTAAGATCTCACTGAGAAATCTGTCCATGCTCTGCTTAAAGCCCGCTCCTTACATTATATGCTTGTCCTTAAGCATAACGTCATGGGCACCGCCCTCTACTATGCTCGTGGAGGATACCAGTGTGATCTTGGCATTCTTCTGAAGCTCATGTATGCTGAGGCAGCCGCAGTTGCACATGGTGGACTTCACCTTGCTGAGGGTGAGGGCCACATTGTCCTTGAGGCTTCCGGCATAGGGAACAAGGGAGTCCACGCCCTCCTCGAAGCTCAGCTTGCTGCTTCCGCCCAGGTCATATCTCTGCCAGTTACGGGCTCTGGCACTGCCTTCTCCCCAGTACTCCTTCATGTAGCTTCCATTGACATTGACCCTCTTCGTAGGGCTCTCGTCAAAGCGGGCAAAGTATCTGCCCAGCATCACAAAATCAGCTCCCATGGCAAGGGCAAGGGTCACATGATAGTCATGGACTATGCCTCCGTCTGAGCAGATCGGGATGTATACTCCTGTCTCCTCAAAGTACTCATCCCTGGCCCTTGCGACCTCCATCACTGCGGTAGCCTGACCGCGGCCTATACCCTTCTGCTCACGGGTGATGCAGATGGCTCCGCCGCCGACGCCGATCTTGATAAAGTCAGCTCCGGCCTCTGCAAGGAATCTGAAGCCCTCTCTGTCTACCACGTTTCCGGCTCCGACCTTGACACTGTCTCCGTATTCCTCTCTGATATATTCTATTACCCTCTTCTGCCACTCCGTATATCCGTCAGAGCTGTCTATGCAGAGCACGTCTGCTCCTGCCTTAAGGAGTGCAGGTACACGGTCTCTGTAGTCCCTGGTATTGATGCCGGCACCTACCATGAAGCGCTTGGACTTGTCGATAAGCTCATTTTCATTTTCCTTATGGCTGTCATAGTCCTTGCGGAAGACCATGCTGATAAGGTGCTGATCCTTATCTATGATGGGAAGGGAGTTGAGCTTATGCTCCCATATGATGTCATTGGCCTCCTTAAGGGTAGTATCCTCGTAAGCATATATGACATCCTCAAACCTGGTCATGAAATCTCTGACCTTTGCAGCGGGATCCATGCGGCTTACCCTGTAATCCCTGCTGGTCACGATACCTATGAGCCTGCCATGGGGAGTACCGTCCTCGGTCACCGCCATGGTGCTGTGTCCTGTTCTCTCCTTCAGTTCCAGCACATCTGCCAGGGTGTCCTCAGGGCAGAGGTTGGAATCACTGACTACAAAGCCTGCACGGTAAGCCTTGACCCTGGCTACCATCTCGGCCTCAGACTCTATGGACTGGGAACCGTATATAAATGACAGGCCTCCCTCCTTGGCCAGCGCTATGGCAAGCTTATCATCCGATACAGACTGCATGATGGCAGAGGTCATGGGGATGTTGAGGGAGATCTCCGGCTCTTCACCTTTTTTGAATTTTACAAGGGGAGTGCGAAGACTGACATTGGACGGAATACACTCTGCTGAAGTATAGCCCGGTATCAGCAGGTATTCACCGAAGGTACGTGAAGGTTCATTGATCAAAATGGCCATGTCTAAACTCCTTTTCGATGAAATATATCAGATAAAAATGTGTATTGGTAATATCCTAACGCCGGGCATAAAAAAAGGCAAGCAAAAAAATCCGGAACTTTCCAAATCAGCAATTTATCCGTGACTTTATGCCTGCCGTTTTATTTTTTTGTGGTCTTTGCCAGTCAGCCGGAGTTCTTCATCACCCTATGAGCAGGACACCGTTGCCTGCCCCTATCCTGTCGGCACCGGCCTCTATGAGTTCCTTTGTGAATTCCGGCGTCCTTATGCCTCCGCTGGCCTTGACCCTGGCCTTACCCTTTACGGCCTCTTTCATGAGCCTGATGTCTTCGATAGTAGCTCCTCCCGTGGAAAAGCCGGTCGAGGTCTTTACGAAGTCGGCCCCTGCGGATACCGCCAGTTCACAGGCCCTGACCTTCTCCTCATCACTAAGGAGGCAGGTCTCTATGATCACCTTGACCAGGGCCGGCTCAGCAGCCTCCTTGACGGCCCGTATGTCTGAAAGCACCAGATCATAATCTCCATCCTTGAGGGCCCCTATGTTTATGACCATATCTATCTCATCTGCACCATCCTCCACTGCCTTCTTTGCCTCGAAGGCCTTGGCTGCTTCGGACATGGCTCCAAGGGGAAAGCCTACCACAGTGCAGGTTTTTACTCCGGAGCCCATAAGCTCCCGATGGACAAAAGCAGTATGACAGGAATTGACACATACTGAGCAGAAGCCATAGGTCCTGGCCTCCTCACAGTAACGCCTGATCACCTCCCTGCCTGCATCAGCCTTAAGCATTGTATGATCGATATAACTTGCGATATCCTTCATATGTCGGGTCTCCCTTTTGTTAAAATCACCCGCCGCAGGATAACCTATGGTAAAGTGATCCTGCGGCGGGCCTGATATAAACTGTCGTTTTACAATACGTACCGAGACTTAGATAAGCTTATCATATTCTTCAAGTATGACATCCTGGAGCTTTTGTCTCATCTCCGGGTTTATAGGATGAGCTATATCCCTGTAGCCGCCTTCCTTTGAGCGTCGGCTGGGCATCGCTATGAACAGTCCATGATCTCCGTCAACGATTTTTATGTCATGTACTACAAAGAGGTCTTCAAACGTAACGGATGCCATGCCTTTCAATCTGCCTTCCTTCTCGATCTTTCTGACTCTGACATCTGTTATCTGCATAATACACCCTCCGATAAATACTAGAAAGGTATTATCCGTACCTTAGATAGCATATCTGTCATTCTTCTCTACAACTATCTTTATCGCATCCGGAGATCCGATATAGGTAGAATTGGCTCGAATGACGTCTCTTGATTCAACTATGCAATTTTCGATCACCGTATTGTCCCCGATATAAACATTGTTGAGGACTATGGAGTTCTTTATAACACAGTTATTACCTACATAAACATCCTTGAACAGCAGTGAGTTCTCCACCGTACCGTTCAGTATGCATCCGCTTGCTATAAGGGAATTCTTGACATTGGATCCGGGGTTATACTTTGCAGGGGGAAGGTCATCCTCCTTGGTATAGATCTGGGGATCCTGCTTGAAGTAGTCCCTTACATCGGACTTCAGGAAATCCATGTTGGTGTTATAATATGAATCCACACTGGCGATATTGGACCAGTATCCGTCCATCTTATATGCAAAGATACGCTTAAGATTCTTATACCTTACCAGTATGTCCTGAACGAAGTCGTATCTGTCCTCTTCGTTGCACTTTTCAAGGAGCTCTATCAGATGACGGCGCCTGATCACATATATACCGCAGCTTATGGTATTGGAATCAGTTGCCATGGGCTTTTCCTCAAAGTCCACGATGCGGCCCTCATCGTTCAGCTTTACACATCCGAATCTGGTGATATCCTCGCCCTCGTCCACCTTTTTGCAGACCACGGTGATGTCAGCCTTCTTCTCGATGTGATACTCAAGTACCTTGTTGTAGTCCAGCTTGTAGATGCCGTCTCCTGATGCTATGACCGCATAGGGCTCATGGCTGTTCTTAAGGAACGTCAGGTTCTGATAAAGGGCATCCGCCGTGCCTCTGTACCAATCACTTGATTCAGCAGTGATCGTGGGGTTGAATACATAAAGACCGCCCTGCTTCCTTCCGAAATCCCACCACTTCGAGGAATTGAGGTGGAGGTTCAGCGACCTTGAATTGTACTGTGTCAGCACTGCAACAGTCTGGATCCGCGAATTCGTCATATTGCTCAGCGTAAAGTCTATCGCCCTGTAACTGCCGGCCACCGGCATGGCTGCTATCGCACGCTTGTTGCTGAGCTCCTTCATGCGTTTGGAATTGCCGCCCGCTAAGATTATACCGACAGCTCTCATAACTCTTCACCTTCCTTTATGATGTAACCGCCGCTGGGAAGTGCTCCTCCGGGATAATCCTCCGGTGTGGTCACTCCCTTTATGGCCGTATTCTTTCCGACCTTCACTCCGTCAGGGATGACAGAGCTTTCAGCTATGGTCACCAGATCGAACTGATATACCTTGGTATCATACATGGACTCTGCATACTCTCCTACACCTAGCTCGCAGTTCTGACCCACGACAGTCTTCTCGGCGATTATGCACTTATCCAGTACGCTTCCCTTGCCGATGACAACGTCATCCATGAGGATGGAATCTCTGACTACCGCTCCTTCCTCAACAACGACTCCGGCACCCAGCACGCAGTTCTCCACCTTTCCGTGGATCTCGCAGCCCTCGGAGATTATCGAACGGTTGACATCCGACTCCGGTCCGAGATACTGGGGCTTGACATTGTCGCACTTGGTATATATCTTCCAGTATTCCTCATAAAGGTTGAACTCAGGAATGATATCCACAAGCTCCATATTGGCCTGCCAGTAAGAGCCCAAGGTACCTACATCCTTCCAATACTCATTGAACTCATAGGCAAATATGCGTCCGTCGTTTTCTCTGATATAAGGTATGACATTCTTTCCGAAGTCACAGCCAGGCTCATTTTTGAGCCTGATCAGAGCATCCTTCAGCACGGGCCAGTTGAAGATATAAATACCCATGGATGCAAGATTAGAGCTGGGGTTCTTGGGTTTCTCCTCAAACTCTATGATCCTTCCGGTATCGTCAGTAACGGCCAGTCCGAAGCGGCTCGCCTCTTCCCAGGGAACAGGCATGGTGGCTATGGTAAGGTCAGCATTCTGCGCTTTGTGATAATCGAGCATGACCTCATAGTCCATCTTGTAAATATGGTCGCCCGAAAGTATCAGCACATAATCAGGATTGTAGGTCTCTATGTACTCGATATTCTGATAAACGGCGTTGGCCGTTCCGGAATACCAGTCAGAGCCCTGGTTCGTCTCATGGGGAGGCAGAAGAGCTACTCCTCCATAGTTACGGTCCAGATCCCAGGGTATGCCTATACCGATATGGGCGTTGAGCCGCAGGGGCTGATACTGCGTAAGTATGCCGACAGTATCCACTCCTGAATTGATACAGTTAGACAGAGGAAAATCTATGATATTGTACTTTCCTCCGAATGCTACTGCAGGCTTGGCTACGTTCTTCGTAAGGACTCCGAGCCTGCTGCCCTGTCCGCCAGCTAAAAGCATGGCTATCATCTCTTTTTTAATCACGCTACCACCTCACCATAGTTTATCTGATCGTTTAATACATTATAGCATAACAGTTGTATAATGTGAACAAAAAATCTATCGAGTATGCGTGTTTTTTGTGTATTTATGCAAGCTCTATATATTTGTGAGCTATGCCCATGTCTGAAAGGGCTTTTTCCTCCCTGTGCTGGCAGGTAAATATCAATAGCTGCCCCTCATAGCTGTCCGTCACGGTCCTGAGAGCAGTGCCGAGCCTCTCATCATCATAAAGAGTAAAGCTGTCATCAAAGAACAGCGGCAGGCTTCCCCTGCTCCCCCCGCCCTCTATCAGTCCGATGGCTGAAAGCCTCAGGGCCAGATAGACCTGATCCATGGTGCCCATGCTGAGGCTGGAAAGGGGAATGCTTCTTTCTCTGGTATTGATGAATATCTCCATGCCGTCGGTGACCTCCAGACGGGAATAGGCTCCTCCGGTCACCTTTCCGAGTATCCTTCCAGCCTCCTGATTGAGCCTTGCTCCCACGGAGCTGCGAAGCTCCGTACTCAGGGCTGAAAGCTCCTCCTTTGCCAGGTCTATGGCATCCATCCTGTCCTTGAGCCTGTTGTTTTCAGCTATTATGTTCCGAAGCTCCAGCACCCGATTTCTGAGGGCATTGAGCTTGAGCAGCTTTTCCTCCACTCCGCGGTTTATACCCTGCTGCCTGTAGATATCCTCCTGGCAGTCGCTCCTTCTGCGTCCCAGCTCTATCATCCTGTCGGATATGGCGCTTTCCTCTCCTGAAGTGGCTATGTCGGTATCATAGATGCGCCGGAAGCCCTCCATCCTTTCATGGAGTCTTGAAGCGGCATCCTCATCAAGTTCTCCAGAACCCGTATGCTTTTCAAATTCAGCTGAGAGCTCCTCATTAAGCTTTCTTACTTCGGATCTCTTCTTTCTGAGCAAGGCTCCCGCCGTCACTGAAATGATCAGCATAAGAAGGGCTGCTCCCATGATCCCGGCAAAGTATATATCCTCAAGCCCGGTAAAGTAAAAGCCTGCTCCGGCACAGAGAGCAGCCACGACCAGAGATATCACAGGCACGGCTCTCTTTACCATGCTCTCTGAGCTTTTCTTTTTTCTGAGATAGAGCTGCTGCTCCCTAAGGAGCCTGTCTTCCAGCTCATCTATTGAATGTCTGTCGGCAAAGCCGTTTTCAGAAAGCAGGGCGCCGGCCCTTTCTCTCCTCTCCCTGAGCTCTGAAAGCTCCTTTTCCGCCTCTGAAAGCTCCGCCTCTACGCTTTCCCTCAGATCCCGGTAATCCCTGAGCCTGTTGTCATTGTCCGATGAAGCCAGTTCCCCTTCCAGGTTCTTGATCTGACCTATCAATGAAGCATAGGTCTTTACCGCATCCTTATCATATTCCTTTTCTATCCGTCCCTTTTCAGCATCCAGATAGCTTATCGCTGCATCGGCGCTCAGCTCAGGGCTTCCGGTGGAGCTGAGATTATCCACATATCTTTTCAGCTCCCTGATCATCTCCCTGCCCGTGGCAGCCTTCAGCTGTCCTATGCTGGCAGTGCTCCTGTAGGCTGATTCGGTGAGGGATGAAAGGGCCTCCGAAAGTATCTTTTCTCCCTCCGGAAGCTTTTCTCCCCCGGCGGCATAAAGCTCCATATGCTTTCCGCCAAGATTAAAATCCCGCCTCAGCACATAGCTCCTTCCCCCATGGGAGAAACCGATCTCTCCTCCGTAGATATCCGGATCCTGCCAGTTCCTGTAATGGCTGTAGCTGTCCTCCTTGCCTATCCTGGCAGGCTTTTCATCCATGCCAAAGAACATGGCCATAAGGAAAGCATGAAGCGTGGACTTCCCCGCTTCATTCCTTCCGTAGATGATATTTATGTCCTCGGAAAGATCGATCTGAAGATCCCTGAACTTTCCGAAGCCGTATATATGTATATGATTCAGCTTCACTTCATACTCTCCCCGCTGCCTGAGGTCCGAAGCAGCGCGTCTATGCCATAATGCATCGCCCGAAGCTCGAGCTCAGAGGGCTCTCTTTTGTCACGGCGCAGATGGTTCACATAATATCCGAGGAGATCATAGGGGTGCTCCTCGCTTATGCCCTCAAGGTCATACTGGGGCTCCGTCTCATCAACTACCTCCGAGATCCTGTAGGTCTCCTCTATGCCGTGAAGATCCGGTTCAAAACCCGGGTCTCTCCTGCCGTAAAGCCTCAGCCTGTATATATTGCGGCTGCCCCTTTTCTCTATCTCTGAGGCTATGAGAGAAGCGAGTTCCTCCTGCTTCGTACTCTTATTGATGTTTATGGCGAGGGGCATGTATGTCACCGAGGCCATGGGCAGGAATTCAAGCTTTATCAGCCTTCCGCTGGCGGAGGATATGTCCCCGATATATATGCCGTGGGGTCCTCCGTCACTCATTGACCTGGGTTCCAGTCCGCCGCAGTAGCAGAGTCTGCCCTCCTCCAGTTCCTCATGGGCATCCCTGCCTCCGAGGGCTGCATAGGAAAGTCCCGAATCTGAGAGCTGCTCCGCCGCCTTCTCCGGTGATGGTTCCCATATGAGTCCTATCCTTATAAGCTCCTCCGGGCTGTCCTCATTTATGAGTCCGGCAAGCTCCTTGGTACCTTTTTTTGAATGTTCAAAGACTGACATGGCATAGACTGCTGTGCTCAGCCTTGGAAATCTGAAGCATGAGGGATCACCACTCAGATCAAGATGGACATTGGGTGCCCAGCAGAAGCTCCTTACGGGGCTGCTGCTCTTTATCATGTCGCCTCTGCCGGTAACGATGACTATCTCCGTCCCGGGTATGGAAAGGAAGAGCCTGTTGACCTCTTCAAGCTCGGAGGTCACCGGCTGATGGGAAAACAGATCTCCGGATATCAGCATGAGCTCACAGGATATCTCCTCAGCCTTCCTTACCGTACGCCTGAGGGTATCAAAGATCTCCAGCCTGCGGTCCTGCTCCCACCTTTTTCCGCTCTCTGCATTCAGTCCCAGTCTCACATCTCCAAGATGTATGAATCTCATAGCTCACCCCGTGCTCTTTAAAGCTCGCAGTTTCCGACCGTCCTGGGGAAGGGAAGCACGTCTCTTATGTTCTGCATGCCGGTAAGGTACATTACCGCCCTCTCAAAGCCCAGTCCGAAGCCCGAATGTCTCACGGATCCGTATCTGCGGAGATCCAGATAGAAGCCATAGGATTCGGGGTCCAGTCCCAGCTCATTTATGCGCGCAAGAAGCTTATCATAGTCATCCTCCCTCTGGGAGCCTCCCATGATCTCTCCTACGCCGGGAACAAGGCAGTCAACTGCCGCAACGGTCTTTCCGTCCTCGTTCTGCTTCATGTAGAAGGCTTTGATCTCCTTCGGATAATCCGTAACGAAAACAGGCTTTCCGTATACCTTCTCTGTCAGATATCTCTCGTGCTCTGTCTGAAGGTCGCAGCCCCATTCCACTTTATTCTCAAACTTGTCATTATGCTTTTTGAGCAGCTCCACTGCATCAGTGTAGGTTATCCTTGCGAAATCATTGTTTATGATACCGTGAAGCCTCTCTATAAGTCCCTTTTCTATGAAGCTGTCAAAGAACTTCATCTCTTCAGGTGCATTCTCCAGTACATAGGAGATGATATATTTGAGCATGGACTCCTCAAGGTCCATGACATCCTCCAGGTCTCCGAAGGCGATCTCGGGCTCTATCATCCAGAACTCAGCTGCATGCCTTGTGGTATTGGAGTTCTCTGCCCTGAAGGTGGGTCCGAAGGTATATACATTCCTGAAGGACATGCAGAAGGTCTCCACATCCAGCTGTCCGGAAACGGTCATGAAGGTCTGCTTCCCGAAGAAGTCCTTCGTATAGTCCACCTTACCCTCTTTGGCTATGCGGTCCAGATCCAGGGTAGTCACCTGGAACATCTCTCCTGCTCCCTCGCAGTCCGAGGAGGTGATGATGGGAGTATGCACATATACGAAGCCGCGGTCCTGGAAGAACTTATGGATGGCATAGGCCAGTATGGATCTTACCCTGAACACTGCCTGGAAGGTATTGGTCCTCTGCCTTAAGTGGGTCATGGTCCTGAGATACTCCATGGTATGCCTCTTCTTCTGAAGGGGGTAATCCGGAGTGGAGGCTCCCTCAACGTCTATCTGTGCCGCCTGTATCTCAAAGGGCTGCTTTGCCTCGGGAGTAGCCACCAGCTTTCCCCTTACTATGATGGCAGAGCCCACATTGAGCTTTGATATGGCTGCAAAGTTGGGCATATCGTCGTGATACACTATCTGAAGGGTCTCAAAATAGGATCCGTCATTAAGCACTATGAAACCGAAGGTCTTTGAGTCCCTTACGGAACGCACCCAGCCTCCGACAGCTATGTCGCTGCCGATATACTTATCCCTGTCCTTAAATATCTCTCTGACTGTTACAAGCTTTTCCATATCTGTTCCCTGCAGGTCCATGACCTGCCCGCGCACTCCTGCGCATTCCTTTCATGATTTATCTTGATTTATTGTCTATGAAGCTTCTCCACGGCCTCCGAAAGGGTGGATGCCTCCTTTTTATCTATAAGCTCCCTGAGCCTCCTAAGGCGCTCTCTGCTCAGGTTGTCCCTTCCAAGCTCCGATTCAAATCCTGACAGGAGCTTCTCATCATCCGAATGTTTCTGCTCAAGTTCCTTCCTGTCATTCTCCGCCTCTTTAAGCTTTGCCGAAAGGGAGGAAATCTCATCCTTATGCCTTGCGTCTATCTCATCTGAAAGAACATTTCTAGTTATATTATCGAAATCCTTCAGGGCCTCAGCCTTTTTCTCCTCAAGTCTCTGCTTCTTCCCCTGAAGCTCCCGGAGCTCATCATCGAAGCTTCCGAGGTCATAGGGCTTATCGTCCCGGTCTCTTTTGATGCTCCTGGATATCTTTTTTATGCTGCGTCTGTCGCGGCTGATCTCAGAACGCATCTGACGTCCCTTTTTGAGGGCCTCAGGGGATCTGAGTCTGGTCCGGTTCGATATATGTATATATAGGCTGCCGAAGCCAAGTATCAGCACCACATATATCAGCATATGCTTCCACATGCCCTCTCCGGGGGTGATGATATATATGATCCATGGCAGCAGTATGAAGATCAGCGCAAAACAGAGGATAGCCAGCAGCCATTCGGAAATGCTTCCCGGCATGAACAGGGAATAATATATCCTGCTTCCCGCATATGCCGGAAGACCTGCATCCTTCATCTCCTTTTTCAGCTCGCTCTTCCTGCTCTCGCTGCTTTTCCGGAGCTCAGAGGTCTCATCATCTATGCGCTTTTTCACGCCCTCCTGCCTGGCCTTCTGCCGCCTTCCGGAGGCTGATCTTATATCCTGGTCCAGGGACTTCAGCTGCCTGTCAAAGTCGGTCTCTATGCTGCCTCTCCTGCTGCTTATTTCCCTGGTCTTTTCCCTGCTGATATCCGACCTGAGCTTTTCCAGCCTTCGGCTGATATCAAGCTCCTTTTCCTTCTGCTGCTTAAGCCCGAGTCCCGAGGCTGCCGAAGCCTCAAGGGCCTCTTCGGCCTCTCTGAGATATGCTGAAGGATCTGTCCTGGGATCCGTCATGATATCCTCCTTTGCAAAGCCCGATCAAAGCTCTGTCTTCTTCTGCATGGCTATGCCCATAAGATAGGGTCCGTTGTGTGCCCCGACCATGGTGCCTATCTGGGAAAGCTTCATCCCTGCCCTGAGTCCGGCCTCCTTAAGGAACCCGGAAAAGAGCTCCATGACCTCCTCGCCATCCTTCTTATCAAGGCCATAGCCTACCTCCAGATAATAATCCGAAGGATCCTCCTTATTATTCACAAAGAACATGGCAGCCTGTCCCGCCAGCTCCGCAAGGGACTTCTGTCTGCTCCTGGTGATCTTGCTGAGGCTTATGCCTCCGTTTGCAAAAAGTATCACCGGCTTTATGCCGAGGCCCACGGCTGCAAGCTTCACCAGGCCTCCTATGCGTCCTCCCTTCATCAGGTAGCTCAGGTCTCCTATGGTAAAATAGGCTCTGCCGTCCTTCCTGACAGAAAGCAGCTTCTCTGCTGCCTCCTCGAGCTCCATGCCGCTGTCCCTGAACCTGCATGCCTCCCTTACCAGCATGCCCTCATAAAGGGTCAGGGCCTGGGAATCCAGCACCTCTATCCTGGCATCAGGGTATTTTTCCATTATCACTGATCTGGCATTGACTGCGGCATTATATGAGCCGCTCATGCCGGAGGTCATGTTGATATTGAGGATCGGCACGCCCTCCTTAAGATATGGCTCCCATACATTTATATAGTCCTCCATGCCGGGAAGGGAAGTCTTGGGATAGCTTCCGGGATTGTCCATCATCCTCTGATAAAAATCATGATAGCTGAAATCATAGAAATCCCTGAGATAGTCCACCCCGTCAAAGGAAACATAAAGAGGGACTATATCTATATCCAGCTCAGACACGTCCTCCTTCGGAAGATCGCAGCAGCTGTCACAGATTATCCTGAATCTTCTTTCACTCATAATAGCTGTCACTCCATGCTGTCACTTAAGCTCTTGGCAAGCTCCTTCTGCTCTGCAGGATCCGAATCATGGGGAGTCCAGGTGACTATGGGCTCTGATCCATCCGCATACCTGGGTATCACATGCATATGAAAATGCTTCACCGTCTGTCCTGCTGCCTCGCCGTTATTCTGGACCAGATTGACTCCGTCTGCGGAAAGTCCCTTCCTTGCGGCACAGGCCAGCTTCCTTGCCAGCCCCATGAGCCTTCCTGACACCTCATCGGGAAGCTCGTAGATATCATCATAATGCTCCTTGGGAAGTATGAGCATATGTCCCTTTGTGCCCGGGTTCAGATCCAGTATGACCCTGAACATATCGTCCTCATATACCGTATCCGAGCCTATCTCTCCGTTTGCTATCTTGCAGAAAATGCAGTCATCCTTCTTCATGATAAGACTCCTTCTAAAATCTGTAACTCTGATAATATGATCAGCGGCATATCCGCCTGCGGCTGCCGCTCAGTCTTATCCGCAGCAAGTGCAGATACCATATCAGGATAATTATAACATATGCAGGGCAAAATCACAGACTCTATTTGAAATCATATCCTGCTTCTGTGTCCGGTCCTTTTACCTGCCACCACTAAAGCAGAGATCCTGTCCTTTCCTCCTGCTCTGCTTCTCTCCTGCGGTCATTTGCTTCCGTCAAAGTCATAGGCCTTATAGCTCTTTTTATATGGGATCATCAGCATGTCCGCGACCGGCTTCGGCCATAGCCTTTCAAATATCTCCCTTTCCTCAGCCTCCCGCCTGTGATCCTTTATATTGGCATTGGTGGCTGCAAGCTCATGGACCCGATAGGAAAGAAGCTCCCTTTCATCACAGATAAAACGTCCCTTCATGCCGGAAAGCCTTAGCAGAGCCTCCCAGTCCGTGACAAAGCTGTGATCACCGAAGAACACCGGCCTCCCGGTAAGCCTGATATTATAGGTGCAGCTGGGGCAGCCTATGCCGTTTCCGAATCTAAGGGGCACTTCCTTTATCAAGTGCTTATCCGAAAGGGATCGAAGACGCAGCGGCAGCCTGAGTATCCTTTTTACGGACTCGGCCCTGCCCTTTATCCTTTTTCCGTCCTTATCTATAGTCTCATATCTGGTGCAGAAAAGGGACATATCAGGATACCTCTCAAAGGCCTCAAAAAGAGCCGTCCTGTAATCCTCGTGGTATATATCATCCTGATGAGCCACAGTGACCAATTCAGCCGAGAGCTCATCTGCAGCACAGTCTATCGCAAAGTTCCAGTCTTCCCGAAGGGAGCTTCTGCCCTCCCTTCCAAAAAGCCTCAGACCGTACTTCTCTGCAAGGCTATTTATATATCCGTTTGGAGTAGAAGTACATATGACAATATCGCCCGGCGTCCTCTGGGCGGCGAGCGATATTATGCACTCCTCTAGATAGGGAGATTCTTTATAAGCCGGGATGGCAAATACATGTCTGGGTTTCTTCATACTTCAAAATAAGTATCCTCAAGCATGAGGCAGAGGGTATGATATATGGGAAGGTGCAGCTCCTGTATCTTATAGGTCTCCTCTCCGGGAGCCACGATACTCACGTCCGCCTCCCGGGAGATCCTGCCTCCATCCTTTCCGGTAAGTCCTATGACCTTCACTCCCAGGGCCTTTGCCACGGGTATCATCGCAATAAGGTCCTTACTGTTCCCTGAGGTGGATATGAGCAGCAGGGAGTCTCCCTTCCTGCTGTAGCCCATGAGCTGCTGAGCGAACATGAGTCCCGGATCCACATCATTGGCATAGGCTGTGTTGAGGCTCTGATGCTCGCTTAAGGCTATGGCCATAAGTCCCATCTGAAGTCTGTCTGCGATCTCAGCGCCATCCTCTCCGTCAAAGGATATGATGGCGTCCTTCAGTTCCTCCGGAAGAGGCCTTTTTTTGCAGAAGCCCTTCATCAGCTCTCCCACTATATGGAGGGCATCGGCACAGGAGCCTCCGTTACCGGCCACCATGAGCTTTCCGCCCCGGTCATAGCTTTCCTTTATGGCAAGATAGGCCTCACCTATACTGTCCCTTACGTGTCCGAGCGCAGGATAGCGCCAGGTAAGCTCCGTAAGCCTTCTGTCCATTATCTCTTTGATCTTCTTATCTGTATTTTCCATGCCGTATATTGTAGCACAGCATAAGGGATTTTTTAACTCTTTTTTATCTGCTCCTTACCTCCCTGCGCATAAATGCCATGTATAAAGCTCCAAAAGCCGCTGCACTCTTTTGCATCCATGATGATGGAGAGTTCATCCGAGGCCAAACCTGCATTCGCCCTTACCATTACCGTATAATTTCCTTCGCTTAGCTCATCCGGCACGGAGATATGGAGCGTTACCTCACTTTCTCCTCCATTTTCCACAAACACTTTTGACACACGATAGCTTCCTCCCTGTATATATCCCTCAAACCCCTCAGGCAGAGTATTTCCTTCACACATATCTGTCTATCAGCACATAGAGCCTGCCCTTTCTGGTGACATTCTCCATGCCCCGGTATATGAACTTTCCGTATCCCCTTACGGAGATCCTGGCTCCGTCCCGGAGTTCAGCCGAGGCCTTCTTAAGCTCCATGCCATCCGAAAAGACATTGCCGTTTCCGATAAGCCTTGAGGCCAGATCCCGGGACAGCCTGAATACCGCTGCCACCACTGCATCTGCCCTTTCCGAAGCCACATTTATCCTCTCCTCGGAAAAGGCCGGCTCGATATCACAGCAGGAGAGCCCGACCCTCTGGCAGCTCACCGAAGTATGCTTTACCCTGCGAAGCTCCTCAGCCAAATAATCAGCTATATCGGAGATAACAAAGATGAAGGCCCTGCTTCCGTCGGTGAGGATGTCTCCCACCTTGGAGCGTTCTATGCCCAGATTCATGATCGCACCAAGGAAATCCCTGTGGCTGAGCTCATCCGAAAAGCGGTCATTGAGGGGCCTTGCCTCTATGAGGGAGACCACTCCCATGGCTTCTCCTGCTCCGGCCATGTCTCCTGCATCATAAAGCTCCAGGGCTCCTTCCATATAGTCAGGGAGAAATACCGCAGCGCTCCTGTCAGGGTCCTTATGTCCGCCGTAAAGCAGGCGGCTCTTTGTCTCAAGCTCCCTTTGCATGGAAAGATAAACCGCCTGCTCACTGATATCCAGGAAATCCGTATACCTGATCACATTTCTCTCGTAGCAGCAGTGATCCAGTTCCCTTATGCGTTTTTTCAGAAAGTCCTTATCCAAAATCCTTCTTTATGACCTGCCATGCAGCCTCAGTGCTGTAATGCTCCTTCACATGGGCAAGGGCCCTGGCTCTGATCGCCCTGCAGAAATCCCTGTCCTTATAAAGCTTGATCACATCCTCTGCAAAGCTTCCTGCTATGCTTTCATAATCCGAAGGAGCTGTGCCCTCCTCAGGATGGACCACTGCCATGGCACTGTCTGCCTCCGGTATGCCCTCGGCTCCTACCTCAGTAGTGATGACCACTGATCCATAGTAAAGGGCTTCCACTACCTTGCCCTTTACTCCGGCACCGTAGCGCAGGGGCACCACGACTATTGCCGAGGTCTCATAAAGCTTTTTAAGCTCCTCGTCGCTTACAAAGCCCAGGATGTCCATGCCATCCTCCTTCTTGAGTTCCTCCACCGCTTCTGTCACATGGGATCCGGCTACTTTGAGCCTTATGTCCGGTATCTCCTTTTTTATATCAGGGAATACATCACTGGCAAACCACAGGAGGCCATCCTCATTGGGCGGATGGGCAAAGCCTCCGACAAAGAGCAGATCCTTCCTGTCCATATTGTCCTCATCCGGATCCCTGAACTCATCCCAGACATAGGCCGTGATCGCTTTGCAATATATGTCAGGGCGAAGCTCCTTTATGGCTTCGATCTCTGTCTCAGAAGGATAATAGACCGCATCGGCCCTATCCATCACCGAGAGCTCCACGCTCTTCCAGTAATCCGCCTCTCTCTTGATCTTTATGTCATCCGTCAGTTCATATTCTCTTTCAAGCCTCAAAAAGTGCAGGTCATGTCCGTAATAGATGCATCTGATATCCGTATTGTCCTTGATGAAATCTATGTACTTGACCGCCACATGGGGCCTGTTGAGATAAGCTATGTCTATATGGGCCGCATTTTTCTTTATCCAGTCCAGGATGCCGAGACGATATTCCTCTCCATAGAGCACCTCGACTCCCAGCTGCTCAAGCTCTCCTGTATAGGGCTCCTCATGGAGGAAATTATCCCCGAGGAATTTGACATTGAAGCCCTGCTTAAGGAAAAGCTTTATATACTGGTAGGTGGTCCTTGAGCCTGCATCCTTATCCCAGGTGGGAACATAATGGTCTATGACCAGGATACATTTCTTTCCGGCTGAGCGGTCCCTTGCAGTAAAGGGATCCGGGTCTCCGGTATTTTCCTGCTGAAGCTTAAGCTCCTCGGCCCACTTCTCCCTGAACTTCTCATTATTGATCTTCTGGTAGCGCTTGAGGCCGCTGCCCTCCACATCGGTACCATTGGAGATGCCCTCAAAATGCACTACCACGGACCTGGGCTGATATACTACCCTCTTTCCATGCTTCCTTACCTCGAAGCAGAGATCGCTGTCCTCGCAGTAGGCCGGAGCATATCTCTCATCAAATCCGCCGATCTCCTCCCAGAGGGATCTCCTTATCATGATGGCCGCTCCGGATATATAGTCCACATCCTTCACGTAATTATACTCAGGCTTTTCCGGATCATCCATCCTGCCATAGTTCCAGCCCGAAGCGTCGGACCAGATTATGCCCCCTGCCTCCTGGAGCCTGCCGTCAGGATATACAAGCTTGGAGCCGCAGAGGCCTATGCTCTCGTCCGCCTCCATCATGTCAGTAAGGCTCTTCAGCCAGCCCTTTTTAACCTTGGTATCATTGTTCAGGAAGAATATATATCTTCCCCTGGCAAGCTTTGCCGCCCTGTTGCAGTTCTTAAGGAAACCCTGGTTCTCTTCACTTCGGCTTATGACAAGCCCCTTTATGAATCTTCCGATATCTTTCGTGGCATCGGTGGAGACATCGTCCGCAAGTATGACCTCATAGGGAGTCTCCTCATAATCTGTATTCTCGATTATGGATCTTATGCAGGCATAGGTATATGCCACCTGGTTATAGGCGGGCAGGACTATGGAAACCAGCACATCGCTTTCGGGCTTCTCCAAAATGGCAGGAGCCTCAGAAGCAGCTGTCTTCTCAGCTTCCGCTGTTTCCTCATCCTCTGCCTTTTCTGCCTCCTCCAAAGAAGCTGCGGCAGTCTTTATCTCTTCAGTTCCCTCCGAAGAAGCTGCGGCAGTCTCCTCACCTACCTGAGCTTCAGGGTCCTCGGCAGGCTTTTCCGCCTCCTTGGCCGGTGCAGCTGCAGCAGGGCTGCCCGCAGGACCCGGGGAGCCCGGTACAGCCGGTGCAGCCGGCACTCCCGGAAGAGTGAGAAGTCCTCCCTCCTCAAACTCACCGCCTATGGCAAAATCTCCCGCTATGAATTCCCTGCCCTCTGCCGTGAAGTAAAGCTTAAGATACTTGAGCGGATGCTTTACCGTATTGTGGGCATAATGAAGCACCTTACGCTTTCTGGAGCCCTGGGGTGCCGTCCTGTCAAAATACCTTATAAGCAGTCCGGAGATCCTGGCATAAAGGCTCCTGTGCTTTCTGAGATAGAGCACCTCCTTATTCAGCCTCTCTATCTCCGCTTCCCTTGCTGCATTGATATTTTCAATATTGTGGATATGATTCTGGCTCAGGCGCTCCGTCTCATGGAGCTTCCTGATGGCAGTCTTATGCTCCTCCACCTCATCCTGGAGCCTCAGGTTCCATTCGGTATACTCCCTGAGCTTTTCCTCATCCGCCTTTATCCTTGATACGGTGAGGGGCTCCGTAAGATATCTTGAAGCCAGCCTTCCCTCTCCGTCTCCATTGACGAAGTCCTGGAAGGAAGCCTCCCTTTCCTCACAGTCGGAAAGGAGCTCTCCCTTTATGCCGAATTCGGAAAAAAAGTCCTCAAGGCAATCATACGCATAAAGGGATTCCTTATATGCCTCATACCAGTACCTGAGTATCCTGTATCTTACATAGTCACGCTCCGGCGGCGTATCAAATACCCACTCATAATCTATGAGCCAGCGTCCGTTATCCGTGACGATCACATTTTCAAAGACCAGATCCAGATCATGGCAGGGACTTAGGCCTCTGCCCATAAGGAATTCAAGCTCATCCCTAAGCCTTCCGAGGGGAGCCTTTCCGTCCTTTATCTCCCGGGCCAGAAGCTCTGAAAGCTTCTCTCCCCTGAGATATTCAAAATCCGCATACATAAGTCCGGATCTGGATCTGCCGATCCTGGGCTTAAGTATATGCAGTTCTTTATTTTCAATGGTATCCCTGAGAAGCTCGTACTTGTGCTCAAAGGAAAGTATATGTTCATTGCTCTTTTTGGACAGGGCTGTCTTCCTTGCAAAGTTCAGCTCTCCGTCCTTCTCAAATATCTCGGTACGGATCCTGTAGGCCTGATCCCTTCCGCTGTTATACCTGATATATACCGGAAGCTCGGAAGGCTCCATGACCCTTGCCCTGGGCTCGCTCATAAGTACCAGCTCATCTATATGGGTACCGCTGTATCCGCTCAGGATCATAAGATAGGCAGGAGCAAAGACAGGAAATACCCCCTCCTCGGAAAGCCTTCCGTAGAGGGCCTCCTCATCGCAGAGAGCCATGCCTGATCCGATGATTTCCCCTGACACACCCCTGAAGTCTCCCTTTCCGGGCAGGTACCTGTCTGAGAATATATCCTTCGCAAAGGCCTTGTCAGGAAGGGGATAATAGGCTTTCATATCTGAAAATGCCAGTCTTCCCGCCGCCTCTTTTATCTCTGATATACTGAAGCAGCACTCTCCCTCCCTCTTTTCCTTTCCGGCAAAATACCTGAGGGAATCACTGTTGTCCGCTGCAAATATCAGACAGCCGTCCTTCTTTAAGAACCTTGAGCAGTACTCAAGGAAGGGTTCAAGCTCAGAGCTTACCCCATAGGAGGAAAGCATGCCCTCACGTATAAAAGGTATCAGCACCGCATCATAAAGCTTTTTGGGCTCATTTTTGAAAAGGCCTATGTTGTCAGCCCGGTCGCCGAGCCTTCTGCGTACCACGGCGATACCGTTTTCCGAAGGGTCAAAGATGTCAAAGGCCTTGATCCCCTCTGCCAGTCCGCAGAATGCGCCGTACTCCGCTCCGATCATAAGGACCTCGCTGTCCTGCCTTAAAGGCAGCCATTCAAAGAGATCCATCCTGGCCTCTGAAAGAGCATAATAATACTCCGGATCAGTTTCCCCGGCCAGTATCTCTTTCGGTTCCTTTTCTTCAAGTTTTTCTATCAGATCATAAACAAATTCATTCATAGTCTTTATATATCGGTATGTTCTGACTTTTTGTGGATTTTATCTGTGTCCGGGCCCGTATTCAGCAGAGCCTGCAATATCTCTGCCATGGTACCGGCCCTTGATGATCTTATCTGTGCCCGGGTCTGTATTCCACTGAGACCTTTGAACACATATCATATACTCCAACGGTATTTTTATTGGATATGACCGTAAGATTGAGGAGGTCATAAAGTCTGTGGTATACCACATGCTCTCCCTGCTCAAAGCCGGTGCAGCTCATGCTTATGAGATATTCTCCTCCCTGAAGGTTCATCTCCTGGGTGAAGGCCGCCTCATACTCATCTCCGGCCTTTACGCTTTTTACATCCGCCGACTCGAACATGGTGTTCGTGCCCGTAAGATCGCTGCCCTTTTTGTCTCTGATGGTAAAGGTAAATATGGGCATCTCTATGCTGTCAGAAAAGCGTATCCGTTCCCGTATGGTAAAGGTCTCTCCCTTCAGCACAAGATTGGTCAGCCTGCCGTTATGGTCTTCGATGCCGAAATCATATATCTCCGCCTTGCCGTTGCCGTAATCATTGACATTGGGGTTGACCGTCATCTCCGAGCGCATCAGCTTCTGCCTTTTGTCCGGTTCCGGCTGCTCTGCGGCCTCTCCGGCAGCATCGGTGGTTTCGATACTGTCACTGCCTTCCGTCTTATTCCCTGAGCCCTCCTTTATGGACCCTCCGGCCGATCCCGTTTCAGATGAGCCTGCTTTTTTTTCATTAAGCATGTCATTCAGCTGATCATACTGACCTGCCAGGATCTTCTTATAGAGATCCACCATCTCTCCGGGCCTTCCTTCAGAGACCTTTTCTCCCTTGTTCAGCAGTACCACCTTATCGCAGTACTTCATCACGGATCCCATATCATGGGTGACCATAAGTATGGTAGTCCCTTTGGCCCGGAGCTCATCCATCCTGTGATAGCACTTTGCCTGAAAGAAGACATCTCCCACGGACAGGGCCTCATCCACTATCAGTATCTCGGGATCCACATTTATGGCCAGGGCAAAGGCCAGACGGACGAACATACCCGAGGAATAGGACTTCACCGGCTGATATACGAAGTCTCCGATATCGGCGAACTCCAGTATGCCCGGCAGCCTCTCGTCCATCTCCTTACGGGTAAAGCCCATCATGGTCCCGTTCATATAGACGTTTTCTATGCCTGTATATTCACTGTTGAAGCCTGCTCCCAGCTCCAGAAGTGCAGATATCTTTCCGTCTGCATTTACATAGCCCTCTGTCTGGGACAGGACCCCTGTGATGATCTTCAGTATGGTGGATTTGCCGGACCCGTTGGTACCTATGATGCCGCAGGACTGTCCCTTTTCCACGGAAAAACTGATATCCTTAAGAGCATAAAAATCCTTATGCAGCACCTTGTGCCCGGGGCTCAGGCTCTCCCTCAGCCTGTCTATGGGCTTGTCATACAGACGGTATATCTTTGTTACGTTTTTTACATCTATTATGGCAGACATTTTACAAAAGCCTCTATACGATCCAGGGCCCTCTTCAGATCCCTGAGGGAATAGGCATAGGATATGCGCAGGTGTCCCTCTCCGCAGTCTCCGAAGGCGGTCCCGGGTACTACTGCCAGCTTCTGCTCTTTAAGGAGCCTCTTCGCAAATTCATCAGAGCTCAGGCCGAAGCGGGAAATATCAGGAAATACATAAAAGGCTCCCAGGGCCTCAAAGCAGTCTATGCCCATATCCCTGAATCTTTTCAGCAGATATCTCCTTCTGTTGTTATATTCATCCCTCATCATGGCCGTATCACCGTCACCGTTTTTCAGGGCGTCTATGGCTGCATACTGGGCTGTGGTCGGAGCACACATGATGGCATACTGGTGTATCTTCAGCATCTGCTTCATTATCTCCGCAGGCGCTGCGGCATAGCCAAGCCTCCATCCGGTCATGGCAAAGGTCTTAGAAAATCCGCTGACAACAACGGTCCTCTCCCTCATACCGGGAAAGGAAGCTATGCTCACATGTCTCCTTCCGGTATAATTGAGCTCGGAATATATCTCATCAGATACCACAAAAAGATCATGCTTTTTTATGATCTCTGCTATGGGCTCCAGATCCTCCCTCTCCATCACTGCCCCGGTGGGATTGTTGGGGTAATTGAGGAAGACGATCTTGGTCTTATCCGTTATAGCCGCCTCCAGGTCCTCAGGCCTCAGCTTGAAATCATCCTCATTTTTAAGATCTATGACCACGGGGACGCCTCCTGCAAGCCTTACGCAGGGCTTATAGGATACAAAGGCGGGCTCCGGTATGATCACCTCATCCCCGGGATCCAGCATGGCACGGAAGCACAGGTCTATGGCTTCGGAGCCTCCTACGGTCACGATTATCTCGTCCTTCGGATCATAGGAAAGCTCATATTTCTTTTTGAGGAAAAGGCTCAATTCATCCCTGAGCTCCTTAAGTCCCGCATTGGGAGAATAAAAGGTCTTTCCTCTGGTCAGGGAATAGATCCCTTCCTCCCTCACATGCCAGGGCGTATCAAAATCCGGCTCTCCTACTCCCAGCGATATGACCTCCGGATCATTCATCTCGGCAACTATGTCGAAAAACTTCCTTATCCCGGAGCTGGGTATCGACTCTATGAAGCTGTTAAGGGCCCTCCTCATGACAGCTCGAGCCTTTCATCCTTTTTAGGTCTTTCTATGACCACGCCATTCTCCTTATAGTTCTTGAGCACAAAGGAAGTAGATGTGCTGAGTACCCCTTCAATGGGAGAAAGCTTCTCGGAAACGAACATGGCCACCTCTCTCATGGACTTTCCCTCGATCAGTACGGCAAAGTCAAAGGCTCCGCTTATGAGCTGTATGCCCGATACCTCAGGATACTGCCATATGCGCTCCGCTATCTGGTCAAAGCCCACTCCCCTCTGGGGGCTCACCTTAACCTCTATGAAGGCATCCGCCTTCTCTTCATTGGTCCTGTTCCAGTCTATCACCGCATGATAGCCGCAGATTATGTGTTCATCCTCGAGTCTTGCGATCTCTGCTTCCACGCTTTTCTCGTCTGAACCGATGCAGGCAGCTATATCGGCCGCACTCATCCTGGCATTTTTCTCCAGGAGTTCAAGTATCTTCTCTCTCATATTCCTCCTTATACATTAAGCTTCAGCTCTCTGCCGGTGGGCTGATAAGCATAGTAACGTACGCCGGCTGCATTGAGCATCCTCTTTGAGGCCTTTACTCCCGGCGTATCCGCATATTTGTCATCTGCATAAACCAGGGTCTTGATCCCTGCCTGTATTATGGCCTTTGCACATTCATTGCAGGGAAAGAGGGTGACATAGAGCTTGGTGCCCTCCAGTGAGCCGCCTCTGTAGTTAAGTATGGCATTGAGCTCGCTGTGAGTGCTGTAAAAATACTTGGCATTGTAGGGATCATCATCCTGATGCTCCTTGCCCCAGGGAAATTCATCATCACTGCAGCCCCTGGGGAAGCCATTGTAGCCCATGCTGAGTATCTTATTGTCAGGGCTTACGATGCAGGCCCCGACCTGAGTATTGGGATCCTTTGATCTCATGGCGGAAAGTTCCGCGACTCCCATGAAATACTCATCCCAGGTTATGTAGTCTTCTCTCTTCTGTGACATTTGACCCTCCTTATCTTACTTTGCTGCAAAGGCTTCCAGCCTGCAGAGCTCATCCCCCTCGGGACGTCTCATATAGGCTATGCTCTCCGCATCCGACCTTTCTATGCCGGGGCCTTTTTTGGTATAGCCGATCACAGATGCAGATCCCCGGCCAAAGGTCTCCTCAAGGAGCTCCTTAAGACGGCCCGACTCTTTGCTGAGCCACACGGCCGTACCCTCAGAGCTGAGTCTGTAGGGATCCAGGGAAAAGGTCTCGCAGATCTCCACAGTCTGCTGGGCCACAGGGATCGCTCTCTGACTGAAGGAGGCTCCGAGATGCTGTTCGTGAAGCAGCCTCCAGATGGCTGCATATATGCCTCCCTCCCCTGCCTCAAGGATCAGTCCCTCTCCGAGGCCTCTTTGATAAAGCGCGGAAAGCTCTCCGCCCTTTTTCATGAGTTCCTTCACATCAAATCTTCCGAATCCCTCCATCCGTCTGAAAAAGGCCTCGGGATATATGCAAAGAAGCCTTTCCCTCAGCTCCTGCCTTTCATATATGAGCTCCGATCCCGAGAGGCCTGCATATCCGGCTATAACTATATCATACATATTTGCACCCATATGCCAAAGTAACAGCCGAGGCTCCGGCTGTTACTCCTGATATACCGCTGCATCCTCTGCTTATAAAGCGTAGGAAAGCACCGGGACCACCATGGCCAGTACAAGTATGATGGCTATGACTGCGGTTATTATCTTTCTTGTTTTCTTGCTCATCTTTTTTCTCCATTCCTGAAAATAAAATGTATATCTGAATATTATACTTTTTTTTCCTCTTTACTTCAAGCTCGGCTCTTCCTGGCCATTCCAGGCTTTCCTGATCTGCCTGCAGAAGGACACAGCTCTCTCAGGAAGCAGGCTTCGCAGTCCGGATTCTGGGCCCTGCATATGGTCCTTCCGAGGGTGATTATGTCTATGTTCCAGAGTATCCAGTGATCCTCGGGAAGCACCTTCATCAGCTCATATTCAGCCTTCACCGGATCGTCAGTATCCGTAAGCCCGAGCTTCCTGCTGATGCGCTTCACATGGGTGTCCACCACTATGCTGGGGATATTGTATATATTGCCCCTGATCACATTGGCAGTCTTTCTCCCCACGCCCGGGAGGCTGGTCAGCTCATCTATGTCTGAGGGTACCTCTCCGCCGTATTTTTCCAGAAGCACCTTTGCACAGGCGATTATGTTTTTGGCCTTGTTATTATAAAAGCCGGTCTGATATATGTCCTTCTTAAGTTCCTCAAGATCAGCAGCTGCAAAATCCTCAAGGTTCCTGTACTTTTTATAAAGCTTCTCCGTTACCTTATTGACCCTTTCATCAGTACACTGGGCGCTCATAATGGTGGAAAAGAGCAGTTCATAGGCAGTCTCATGGTCAAGATAGCATCTGTAGTCAGTGCCGTATTCCCTGTCCAGGGCATCCAGTATGGCCCTTACTCTTTCATTTTTTTTCATAGATAGATCACGCTTCCTCCCGCCGCTTTTTTAAGGCGGTTCATTATGGCAAAGCCTATATCCCTCTGATCCAGGCCCTCGGCAACTATATAATCCACCCTGAGCTCATCCATCTCCCTGAGGGCGGCAAAAAGGTTTCTGGCCCATCCGGCCTCATCCTCGCTCCTTCCGAGATCCGCAAAGACCATCTGCCCGAGTTCATATATGCGCATGGATCCGAGAACTGTCATATAGCTGTCATTCTCTTCAGGTGCCAGTTTCCTCAGCTCTGAAAATACCTGATCCGAACTTATCACTCCTACCCTGAGGCCCTCATCAAGCTTTTCTCTTATGACAGCGGCCATCCTCTGTGCAAGCTCCTTTTCAGCGAAGCCTGACTCTCCTTCCGAAGCCCTGCTGTCTTCCGTCCTGTCAACTATGATCATCGGAGCCTTGGGGGCATAATGCCTGTATTTCATGCCGGGAGCCTTGGGATGCTCGTCCCTTTCAAGGGGCCTTTCCACTGCAGGATCCACTGCTATGCTGCCTCCGAGCTCCTCTGAGAGCATCTCCCTCGTGACCGCACCGGGTCTTAAGAGCATGGGGCTTCCCGAGCTGGCATCTACTATGGTGGACTCCACTCCTATGGTACAGGGTCCTCCGTCCACTATGGCCTCTATCTTGCCCCAGAGGTCCTCCACGCAGTGCTCCGCCGTGGTGGTGCTGGGCCTTCCGGAGGTATTGGCACTGGGTGCCGCCACGGGTACTCCCGCCAGCCTTATCAGCTCCCTTGCCACAGGATGGGAGGGCATGCGAACAGCTACCGTAGAAAGCCCTCCTGTGGTCTCTCCGGGCACTGCATCCGACTTAGGAAGTATCATGGTAAAGGGGCCGGGCCAGAAGGCTCTTCCCAGTTTTTCAGCCTCCCTGGGATATTCCGATACCAGAGGAGCTATCTCATCAAAATCCGTGATATGTACTATAAGAGGGTTGTCTGATGGCCTGCCCTTGGCGGCATAAATGCGCCTTGAGGCATCCTTCATGAGGGCATTGCCTCCGAGGCCGTATACCGTCTCGGTAGGAAAGGCCACCAGGCCTCCATCCCTCAGTATATCCGCGGCAGCCCTGAGCTTAGTCCTGTCCTCTTCACTCAGCACTCCTGTTTTTTTATAATCCGTAAGTTCATAAAGGATCGTATCCATCTTAAATCCATCCTTCATATGGACAGCTCTGCCGGCCTGATCATTGATCGTTCAGATCCAGAAGTTCCCATATGGAAGCCGGCTCGAATCCGAGCCTCCATCCGGCCACGCCTCCCAGTCCGTATTCCTTTATCTTGTCAAGCTTGAGCCCCAGGGATCTCTCATCCTCAAGCCACATCCTTTCGGTGCTTCCCGTAAGGACACGCTCAGCATAATACTGGCCGCTTTCCTCATCCCATGTTATCTCAAAGCCGTTCTGTTCCGCATAGTCGGCGGCATTGCCCATACTCATGGCAGTGGAGGAAAGTTCTCCTCCGGTGCCGCTTTCAGTCCAGAGCCTGGTGTAGAAGGGCACTGCATTTATGAGATGCTCCGCAGGCACCTTTTCAAGGGCCCTTGTGATGCCCAGCTCCGTATATCCTATGGAGGATACCGAGCCCGCAGTATCTGAGGAAGCAGAGAATTCATCATAGCCCATGATGACTACATAATCTGCAAATAAGCCCTGCTCTGAAAGGTTATAGTGGTCATTGAAATTATAAGGGACATAGTTATCTATGGAAAGGGTAAGTCCCCTTTCATGGCAGGCCACCGAAAGCTCCCTGTAGAACTGCTCATAGCTTGGGCCAGCATCCGAGGGCAGGCTTTCAAAATCCAGATTGAAGCCGTCATAGCCATAGAGCTCTGCGTCCGCCATCAGCCTGTTTATAAAGTCCCTTCGGTTCGTGCTCAGGGCAAAGTAGTCCTTGGTGCTGAAATCAGAGAATCCGGCAGGATTATTGAAATTATCCACCACTGCCCAGATCTCCATGCCAAGGGCATGGGCCTTCTCCACATACTCCGAGGATGAGAAGTTGTCATAGCCTCCCTCTGCACCGTTTATCTGTATCCAGGTGGGGCAGATGACATTCATGTGTCCCCCTGTATTGGCCACGTATTCATCAAAGGTCGCATTTCCGGCCCTGCCCATGACCAGGTGCCAGGACATGACCACCTTCTCATCCAGAAGCTGGTAGTTCGGAAGGGGCTCCTGATAGTCAACGGCATTGGCATTTTCGTAGGTATCGGAAAGCTTATTGGACTGGCAGTATCCGATAAATCCGTCCCCTGTCACTACCCTGGACCAGTTCTCAGTGGAATCCAGCACAGTCACCGTATCACCCTTATGCATCTCCGTAAGGACCTCAGCCTTTATGCCGCTGTTGACACGCAGCTTCGTGTCCTTCCTCACCTCCGCATCCTGGGTCGGTCCCTGATCCAGATATATGAATATCCTCTTTGCAGCCGTATCCTCCGAAACAAAATCCCTGGAGCTCACATCTCCCCTGCAGCTCTTTATGAAGGAGCAGGAAAGCATCATCTCTCCCTCATCACCTATGATGAAGATCGGATTGCCGGAGCCATCGACGCTGTCCTCAGTATAGTCATTGACTGAATCCGGTTCCACATAGGTGAGCATGCGCTCCTCCGGGCTCCAGTAAAAACGGCTGGAGATATTGCTGTGCACCCAGCTTATGGGAAGATAGGCCTCTCCCTGGAAAGCCCTTCCGTGGACCTCATTATTTCCCGCGTTATTAAAATATATCTTTACCTGATCTCCGGCCACCTCAAACCATTCGTTGAGATCCTTCGGCTCGTTGGAGGGAGTATATTTTTCTATTATCGGACCTGCAGCCACCCACATAAGAGCACAGAAAAGGAGCAGGCCAAGTATCAGCTTTACCGCCCCTCCCTTTTTCTCCTTTTTACGCCTTGAATTCCTTCCGGTGCGTTCCCTTCGCTGATCCTCGTCCAGCAGAAGCTCCAGTGAATCCAGATCCCTGTCGTATGCTCTTCTTTTTCTTCTCTGTGCCATATCTTTCCTGAATCTTTTATATCCGTATATTATCCGTCGGATGGCCTGTCTGTTATCCGAATTGCATTTTTACGTATCACCATCCTGCCTTCCGGCAGGCTGCGAACGTGATTAGTATAGCATTTAGCAATTACAAGGTCAATTATGAGGAGGCCGTCTGAAGCATAAATGGAGCATGCCACTTTGGCATGCTCCTGCAGCCTGTTTTTATTGATCTTCCTTCTTACAGT
>CALWMV010000013.1 GCA_944382125.1 uncultured Lachnospiraceae bacterium | reverse complement strand
TATCAGCAGGCTATCGCCATCATGGGCCAGGGCTCGCTGATGGCCATACGTAATCAGATGTTTGCTTCCATGCAGAAGCTTCCCATCAGGTACTTTGACACCCATAAGCATGGAGATATCATGAGCTATTATACCAACGACGTTGATATGCTTCGTCAGCTTATAGCTCAGGTCATCCCCCATGCTCTGGTACAGGGCACCATCCTTATATGTGTGTTCTTCATCATGCTGTACTACAGCATCCCTCTGGCTTGTATAGTAGTCGGCGGATCCATCATCATGACCCTGGTATCCAGGAAGTTCGGACATATGTCCTCCATGCACTTCATCCGCAATCAGAAGTACATGGGAGCCATGGAAGGCTACATTCAGGAGATGATGAACGGCCAGAAAGTCATCAAGGTATTCAACCATGAGGAGGAGGCTCTGAAGGGCTTCACCGAGATCTCCGATAAGTTCTATAATGAGTCAAAGCACGGCAACCGTTTTGCCAATATGCTCATGCCCCTTGTAGGAAATATGGGAAATATCATATACGTGGCAGTTGCATTTTTCGGAGGCTGGTTCCTCATCACAGGCTTCACGAACGTCAGCCTGAGCGGATCACCCTTCAGCATAGCCATAGTGGTTGCCTTCCTTCAGATGACCAGGCAGTTCTCCAATAACGTGACTCAGATATCCAGCCAGCTCGGCTTTGTTATAATGGCTATGGCAGGTGCAGACCGTATCTTCACCCTCGTAAGCGAAGAGCCTGAGGTAGATGACGGATATGTGGATCTCGTCAATGCGACCGAGAAGGACGGACAGATCATCGAGTCAAAGGAAAGGACCGGCATCTGGGCCTGGAAGCATCCTCATCACGATGGTACCCTTACCTATACAAAGCTTGAGGGTGACGTAAGATTCGTGGATGTGGACTTCGGATATGTTCCTGAGAAGATAGTGCTCCATGATATTTCGCTTTATGCGGAGCCCGGACAGAAGGTGGCCTTCGTAGGTTCCACCGGCGCCGGAAAGACGACCATCACTAACCTTATAAACAGGTTCTATGATATCCCTGACGGAAAGATCCGTTATGACGGCATCAATATCAATAAGATGAAGAAGTCAGCCCTCAGGCGTTCTCTTGGTATGGTGCTTCAGGATACGAACCTTTTCACAGGCACCATCATGGATAATATACGTTACGGCAATACTGAAGCTACTGATGATGAGTGTATCGCTGCCGCAAAGATGGTTGGCGCAGACCAGTTCATCATGCAGCTCCCTGACAAGTATCAGACCTTCCTTACGGGTAATGGTGCGATGCTTTCCCAGGGACAAAGGCAGCTCCTTTCCATCGCGAGAGCAGCCGTTGCCGATCCTCCCGTCATGATCCTGGATGAGGCTACATCCTCCATCGATACCAGGACCGAGGAGATAGTCCAGAGAGGCATGGACGCCCTCATGCAGGGCAGGACCGTATTTGTTATAGCCCACAGGCTTTCGACGGTACGTAATTCCAATGTCATCATGGTACTGGATCATGGCCGCATCATAGAAAGAGGCACCCATGAACAGCTCCTTGCACTCAAGGGCACATACTATAAGCTCTATACGGGAGCATTTGAGCTGGATTAAATAGGCTTTTAAAGAATTGAGCGTCAGATGATCACTATCTGACGCTCATATTCGTTTCTGACCGAAGATGCGATTGCTTTGGTATCAACTGTCAGGGAAGCTGCACTGCATGAGTCCTGGCTGCCAGCAAAAGAATCAGAAGCTTTAAAACTATTGCCCATTCGTTTGCGGGCAGAAGCCATGAGGCTGTAGTAGATATTGTCATAAAATACAGAGGAACCCAAAATGTCACGGCCTGACGCTGCATTTGAGATCACCGGTACAGAGGCTTTCTCCTTTAGACTGGATAAAAGCCCGGAAGCCTGCCGTCTGAAGCCAAGTATGCGGATATAAGTAACATAGCTCTCAGCCTTCAGCTCTGAAACTTCTTTTTCTGTCACTCCGAGACTAAGATTCAGCAGGGCTCTGCTGATCCTGGTATAGGTATATCCCTTTGTCTTGACCTCCATGACTCTCTCCGTAAATGAAAGCGGTCTTTCTGCGTCTTTCATGATGCGATTATATAATTCTTCCGGAACATCAAAAAGGTTTGCACTTCGGACTTCATAGATCTGAGAAAGGAGTCTGAGGCTCAGCACATCGCTTATATCGTCAGGGGAGAGCAGAGAAAATGATCCGGCAGCAATATCTTCATATATACCGTAAAGCTCAGTGGGTATATAAGCCTTTATATCATTTAGAGAGGCACCTGAGAGCAGGAGCCGCCTGAGAGCTGTGGCTGACGCAAAACGCGTGTCCTTGGGGATATCATCATTATATCCGTCACCGATACGGGGAATGATCAAGGTCTCAATGCCTGCAGAGGTAAAATAATCTCTGTTATCATGAGAGGAGCTGCTGAAGGATCTGCTGCAGCCGCTCTTTTTGCTGATGAGCAGAATAGCTCTGAGATATTCCCTTGCAAGTATATTGTTCGGAGAAGAAATGATATCTGCCGCTTCTATGCCGCAGGCTTTAAGCCCCTGTTCCGAAGCCAGAGGATAGGATACTCCTTTTTTCAGCTCAGACTTTAATGCTTCTTTATAAGCAGGAGGCTCTTCAAGAAGAATGGTAGCGGCCTCTTTAAGCATATCCGAAAAGGATCTGACGCAATCTGCATTATTATTACTCAAAGTTTCATTTGGAAATTCTGCCCCGAAACCAAGTACGTCGATGATCCCTGAAGCTGCAGCAAGGGAAACTCCTGCCATGGCAAATTCCCTGGCGCTTTGAAAGGAGAAGGGAGAGGGGAGTTCCAGCACAAGATCAGCCCCCATCATAAGAGCCATGCGGGTCCTTATATATTTATCCAGAAGGGCAGGCTCTCCCCGCTGTACATAGTTTCCGCTCATCAGGGCAATGAGATGATCTGCCCCGGAGCGTTTTTTTATCTCATCAAATACATATTTGTGTCCGTTGTGAGCCGGATTGAGCTCACAGATAACTGCAGCTGTTTTCATTATCATACCATCCAATATCGGTCTTGCTGATCCCGATATCCATAAAAAACTTATTTACTTATAAGACATATAGAATACTTAGAAGTTCATCAAAATGCTCAGAAGTATAACAAAAAGTATAGCATGAAGCAGGTCAATATGTCACTTTTATCAATACCAGTATCCCCGCTTCATCAGCTTAATGTATGTATGTTTATTGATACATGGCTTTGTTACGTCATTTTATACATATAGTAAAGTAGATTTTTGGATTTTACTATGATAAAATAACAACAAAAGAAGGACGTCTTTGCTTCTTCAGAGAGGGAGGTGACTTTATGAAGCTCATCTACGCGATAATACGTAACGACAATGAAGACGATGTTCTTGCTGCTCTTAATAAGGAAAGATTCCAGGTGACCAAGCTTGCCACCACGGGAGGATTTTTGAGGAAGGGCAACGTCACTCTGATGATAGGAACGGATGACGATAAGGTCGATGCCTGCATAGATGTGATCAGGAAAGAATGCGGTCACAGCCAGCGGATAACTGTCAATATGCCTTATATCTCCGGTACCAGCATGGTCAATTATGCGAGCATGCCCATGCAGGTAGAGGTCGGAGGCGCTACCATCTTTGTTGTAAACGTAGACAGATTTGAGAAATTCTGATCTGCAGTGATATGATGATCTATTTAGGAGGCTGATAACAATGGGTAAAGAATTTATGGTCGAGACCAGTGCAAGACACGTGCATGTAACCGAGGAGACTCTCCACACACTTTTCGGAGAGGGATATGAGCTGACGGTAAAGAAGGAGCTTTCCCAGCCCGGACAGTTTGCATCCAATGAGAGGATAACCGTAGTAGGCCCCAAGAAGGAGCTTGCCAATGTTTCCATCCTTGGACCCTGCCGTAAGGCTGATCAGGTAGAGCTTTCAGCTACCGATGCCCGTTCCATAGGAGTTGATGCTCCCGTAAGAGAGTCCGGAGATACAAAGGGATCAGGCGCATGCAAGCTTGTAGGACCCAAGGGAGAGGTTGAGCTCTCAGAGGGTGTTATCGTAGCCAAGAGACATATCCATATGACCCCCGCAGATGCAAAGGAGTTCGGTGTTGAGAACGGACAGATCGTTGAGGTCCTTCTTGACAGCGGCAACGGCAGAAAGACCATTTACGGAGATACCGTTATCCGTGTTTCTGACAGCTACGCTCTGGCTATGCACATTGATACCGATGAGTCCAATGCCGCAGCCTGCGGAAGGGATATGAAGGGTACCATTGTCGGCTGATAAAGCCTGATGGCATAAGGCAGCTGAGTCATGGGACCGTTAAGGCCTCCTGGCTTAAAGCAAGTATCATGCCGGGTATAGTCCCGGACAGCTATATAAGATATTGAGGAGAACATACCGATGAATATTTTAGTACTTAACTGCGGAAGCTCATCCCTGAAGTATCAGATCATCAATATGGATACCAAGGATGTGATCTGCAAGGGCCTTTGCGAGCGTATAGGCATTGAAGGCTCCAAGCTTACACATAAGGTCCCCGGCCATGACAACTATGTTGTTGAAGAGTATATGCCGGATCACAAGAAGGCAGTGGAGCTTGTAATGGCGGCCATCACCGACAAGGATCACGGTGTCATTGCTTCCGTTGACGAGATCGATGCCATAGGTCACAGGGTACTGCACGGCGGACAGAAGTTCACAGCCTCCATCATAGTCAATGATGATGTCAAGGCAGCCATCCGTGAGTGCTTCGACCTTGGACCGCTTCACAATCCTGCCAACCTTATGGGTATAGAGGCCTGCGAGCATGCAATGCCCGGAAAGCCCAATGTGGCAGTATTTGATACTTCCTTCGGTATGGGCATGGAACCCAAGGCATATATGTATGCCCTTCCCATAGAGTATTATGAGAAGTACAGCATCCGCCGTTATGGCTTCCATGGAACCTCTCATGACTATGTATCTCACAGAGCCATAGAGATCTCCGGTGCGGATCCCAAGACCGCCAAGGTCATCGTATGCCATCTGGGCAACGGAGCTTCCGTATCTGCTTCGATCGGCGGCGTATGCGTTGATACATCCATGGGACTTACCCCGCTTGAGGGACTTATCATGGGCACCCGTTCCGGTGACATAGATCCTGCCATCGTTCAGTTCATCTGCAACAAGGAGGGCATAAGCGTTGACGATATGCTCAATATCCTCAACAAGAAGTCTGGAGTCTTTGGCATGAGCGGCGGAAGATCCTCAGACTTCAGAGACATCGAGGATGGAGCTGCAGAGGGTGATGAGAGCTGCAAGGTTGCACTTGAGGCCTTCAGATACAGGGTAGCAAAGTACGTAGGCTCCTATATCGCAGCCATGAACGGCGTTGATGTCATCGCCTTCACTGCAGGAGTAGGAGAGAACGACGCTACTACACGTAAGCTTGTATGTGAGCAGTATCTCAGCTATATGGGCGTCAAGATCGACGATGAGCGCAACAACGTTCGCGGTCAGGAGAGACTGATATCAGCTGATGATTCTACTGTCAAGGTTTATCTTATCCCCACCAACGAGGAGCTTAAGATCGCCCTTGATACTCAGATGCTTATAGAGAATAAGTAATCGCTCCGATATCGTTTGATATCATCCCGTCTCCGTTCAAAAGACGGAGGCGGGTATTATTTCGCTTTTTATACATTATACTGACGTATTTTACTTGACAAGGCGGAAAATCGTGTGTATACTTTATAAAGTTGTTTATTAGACGGTAAAGGAGGTGTAGACATGTCAATCTGTCCCAAGAACAGGTCATCCAAGGCAAGACGCGATTCCAGAAGAGCTAACTGGAAGATGAGCGCACCTAATCTTGTAAAGTGCAGTAAGTGCGGAGCACTTGTTATGCCTCATAGAGTTTGCAAGAACTGCGGATCATACAACAAGCGTGAGATAATCAAGGTCGAAGACTGATTTAAGTGATTACAGGCACCGGTAGAGATATCTCTATCGGTGTTTTTGTGTTATAATTAACTTTACGAGATGCTATTTACGCCGTCTTACAGTGCAGCATGGCCTGATATCATGGATACCAGGATGAAAGCTGGAACTGTCAGATGGCGGATATATAAGGAGATACTATTTATGAACAATATCATCTGTGCAACCAAGGATCTGCTCAGGAATTATTTCAGATTAAAGGGCAGACTTTCAAGGGCCGGCTACTGGTGGGCATTTCTTGGATATGCCATACTGGCAGTCATCTGCTCCATACTCAATGTCATCCTGGATGTTGAGATATTTACAGGCATACTTTCCCTTATATTCTTTATACCCTGGTTTACGGCGGCTGCAAGACGCTACCATGACTGCGGAAGGAGCACCCAGTTCCTTGTACTTCTGTATGTGCTCCAGGGCGTATTCGGATTCCTGGCTCTTGGATCGACCGTGGCAGCTGCCTTTGGCGTATTTTCAGAGTCTGCAGGTATCTTCGGAGGAAGCCTTATTGCACTGGCTGTCGGAGTCATAGGTACCCTGGTTGTTGGGATCGTTATGCTTGTAGGACTTGTAAAGAGCTCTGATCCCGGAGCCAATCGCTTCGGAGAGCCGAACCCCTTCGATCCCACTAAGGAGTGATATGGATTGCGTGACCTTCAGGAAGCTTATAGGACCCTATCTTGAGGGCAGTCTTACTGACGAGGAGCTCAATGGCTTCCTCTGTCACCTCAGGTCCTGCCCTGAATGCAGGGATGAGCTTGAGATAAATTATATAGTTATAGAAGGTCTCAATATACTTGATGAGGACAGGTCGGATTACGATCTGTCCAAGGCCTATGACCAGTCGATAAGATATTCTGAGCGCTACATCCGCTTCAAGAAAAATCTTCTGATCTTCAGGTATATGATAGATACCATAGCCTTCTGGGCTCTTGCAGCCATGACCTTCTTTTATTTTTATACCTTATCGGGCATGGATCTGCTTTATTGATCTTAATTATGGGAGGCGGGCCATGCCCGTGATTTTATTATGTCTAAAAAAATACTTCTGATCGACGGACACAGCATACTTTCCAGGGCATTTTACGGCATCCCCATGCTTACCACGGGAAAGGGGCTCCATACCAATGCAGTATACGGATTCATCAATATAATGCTCAAGGCCATAGAAGACGAGGCCTGCGACCATATCTGCGTGGCCTTTGATCTCAGCAGGCAAAAGCTCAGAAGGACTGCTCTTTATCCTGAATATAAGGCCCAGCGAAAGCCCATGCCTGAGGAGCTTGTGGAGCAGGTACCTCTCATACAGGAACTGCTTTCTGCCATGGATATACCTATACTTACACTTGAGGGATATGAGGCAGATGATATCCTTGGTACCCTTGCAGCAAAATCCAGTGCCCTTGGCTATGAAGTTACCATACTCTCAGGAGACAGAGATCTTCTGCAGCTTTCCGACAGCAAGGTGAAGATAAGCATACCCAAGACCTCAAGGGGCAGGACAGAGGTATTCAACTATTATCCCGAGGATGTAAAGCGCGAATACGGAGTTACTCCTAAGGAATTTATCGACATGAAGGCCCTTATGGGCGATGCCTCTGATAATATCCCTGGCGTACCAGGCATAGGAGAGAAGACAGCTGCTGCAATCATAAAGGCCTTTGGTTCCATTGAAAATGCCCATGCCCATGCAGATGAGATCACTCCCAACAGGGCAAGGCAGAATCTGACTGAGCATTATGATCTGGCTGAGCTTTCAAAGGTCCTTGCCACCATAGATACCAATGCACCCATAGAGTTCTCCGAGGAGAAATCAGAGCTTGGCAATATCTATACTGCCAGGGCTCTTGATATGATAAGAGAGCTGGAGTTCAGGAGCCTGATAGCCAGATTTTCAGAAGGGATTCAGGAAAAAAAAGAGGATAAGAGCTATATAGAGGGCTTCTGCTTCTGCATAGACCGCTATATGGCCAGGGTGGTATTTTCAGATGCCAGACTTGAAAAGACCATAGGCTTTTCCCTGGAAAAGGGTGAAAAGGGTACTGCCGTGGGGCTTGCCCTTTCAAAGGACCGGATATACAGCTTTTTCGGAGCAGTCCCTTCTGATGAGGAAAACGGCATCGCAGATAAGGCGGAGCTCACCTCGGCAGAGCTTGAAGCCATGCTTTCCGGACTCCTTACGGACCTTATAGGTGATGGAAGAAAGATCTGTACCCTGGGACTCAAGGAGGAGCTTCACGCCCTTCCGGCTATCGGAAGGAACAGTTCGATATATGATCTGTCACTGGCTGCCTATCTTATAAATCCCCTCAAGGAAAGCTATGATTATGATGATATCGCAAGGGATCATCTTGAGTCTTCAGCAGAGGGCAGGACAGAGCTCCTTGGCAAGGCATCCCTTGCGTCTGCTCTTTCTGGAGAGGATACGGAAGCCAGAGCGAAGGCAAAGAAGGTCCCTGCTTATATTGCTGCCACGGCTCTTCTTGCCTCAAAGCCCCTTATGTCGAGACTCAGGGAAGAGGGGATGCTTAAGCTTTATGAGGATATAGAGCTGCCCCTTATCTACAGCCTCAGGGATATGGAGAGAGAGGGGATACGGGCTGACAGGAAGGAGCTTTCTGATTATGCAGAGCTCCTGAGCTCCCAGACCGGAGCCCTGGAGGAGGAGATATATAAGCTTGCAGGAGAAAGATTCAATATCAATTCTCCTTCCCAGCTTGCCCATATACTTTTTGAGAAGTTGGGGCTCAAAGGCGGAAAGCGTACGAAGACAGGCTTCTCTACAGCAGCCGATGTGCTCAATAAGCTGGCTCCGGACTATCCCATAGTCATGAAGGTGCTGAGATACAGGACCCTTATGAAGCTTTATTCCACCTACGCTGCAGGCCTTCCCGCCTATATAGCAGAGGATGGAAGGATACACGGACATTTCAATCAGATGGTCACTGCCACCGGAAGGATATCCTCCACAGAGCCCAATCTTCAGAATATCCCTGTAAGGACGGCGGAGGGAAAAGAGCTTCGCAAGGTCTTTGTGCCAAGAGACGGATATGTATTTCTGGATGCGGATTACAGTCAGGTGGAGCTTCGCATACTTGCGGCCCTCTCAGGAGATGAAAAGCTCATAGACGCATATAAGCATGCGGAGGATATACACAGACTAACGGCCTCCCAGGTATTCCATGTGCCTATGGAGGAGGTCACTCCGGAGATGAGGCGAAATGCCAAGGCTGTCAACTTCGGGATCGTCTACGGCATCTCGGCCTTCGGTCTGGGAGAGGGACTTTCCATAAGCCGCAAGGAGGCTCAGTCCTATATTGACAGCTATTTTGCAACCTATCCGAAGGTCAAGGAGTATCTGGACGGCGCAGTTGCTTCTGCAAAGGAGCATGGCTATGCCGTGACCTTTTTCGGAAGGCGCAGGCCCATCCCGGAGCTCAAGTCATCCAATTTCATGCAGAGATCCTTCGGTGAAAGGGCCGCCATGAACTCTCCCATACAGGGAACTGCTGCTGATGTGATGAAGATAGCCATGAATTCCGTAAACATGAAGCTTTCAGGCATGGATAAAAACGGTCATAAGACAGGCAGGACCTACGCCTCAAGGATAGTCCTGCAGGTCCACGATGAGCTTCTCATTGAGACTCTTAAAGAAGAGCTTCCCGAGATCAGGGATATAGTAAGGGAATGTATGGAACAGGCGGCAAAGCTCAGGGTGCCTCTAAGCTGTGACATCAATGTTGGAGATAACTGGTATGACTGCCATTAAGGATGAATATATTAGTGATGATATAGTAAGGAGTGACCTTCTGCCAATATCCTTCCTCGAAAAATCGCCCTACACGGGATCAAAGGGAGGTCTGCGCTTCAGGCTGGAAAAGGTAAGCCTGGAAGCAGAAGAGGGAAAACAGACAAAGCTCATAAAGTGCATCTGCTGGCCGGGACCATTTTCATATGAGCATACCGACAGCGAGCTGATGAAGGAGGAAAGCTTTTCATTTTCTGAAGAGGGCCTCCTTGAGATATGTGATTTCCTGAATAAAAAGCTTGCTGCCTTAAGAGCTGAAGGAGGTGCCCCTGCTTTAATCGGGGAGGCAGCCTTCGGCAGGAAAGGAGCCTGAACCATGGTCATAGGGATAACCGGAGGCGTGGGCTCAGGAAAGAGCACGGCCCTTGAGCTCATAAAGGATTCAATGGATGCCTGTATACTGAGGACCGATGACATAGCCTCTGAGCTCATGGATACTGTCCTTCTGGAAAGACTTTCCGCAGCTTTTGGAAGAGAGCTCAGGGGATCAGACGGAAGACTCGATAAAAAGCTTTATTCTGAGCTTATTTATTCTGATCCTGCCAATACAGCCCTTTCAGACAGAATAGTACATCCTGCAGTCTGGGAGCGGGTACGGAAGCTAATAAGGGAGGCGGAAGATAAGGACCTTCCCGTATTTGTGGAGACAGCCCTTCCCGGTCCGGAATTTAAGGAGATATGTGACTATGTCATGGCTTTTATCACTCCGGACAAGCTTCGGGAGGAAAGGCTTTCTGAAAGCAGGGGCTACACTAGGGAGCATTTTGATGCGATAAAAAGACGGCAGCTTGATCATAAGGGCTATGAAGCCTATGCTGATATCGTGATAAATAATAACGGGAGCAAAGAGGATCTTAAAAGAAGGGTCCTCGATGAGATAGATGATATTTACAAGTCTTGCAAGCGGGAGCAGCGGTAACTGCACCCTGCTTCATACTGATGATACGGACCTTCTTATAGACTGCGGCATAAGTGCCAGACGCATAGGAGAGGAGCTTAATGCCCTCGGACTTTCTTTAGAGGATATAGATGCCGTGCTTGTCACTCATGAGCACAGCGACCATATAAAGGGCTTAAAAAGGCTGATGTCTGCATATTCGATACCGGTCTATGCTTCTGAGGGCACCTTGTCAGCCCTGTATCAGTCCACTAAGGATGAATATTTCCGTTTTTCCGGTGCCGATCTTATGCACGGGATATCGGCAGACAGGGAATTTCAGCTGGGAAGTGCCCTTATATGTCCCTTCAGGATATACCATGATGCGGCGGCCCCTCTGGGTTTTCGCATAGAGGCAGCAGGAAGCGGGACCGCCCCGGAGGACCGAAGCAGGGTAAGCGTCTGTGTGACCACGGATACAGGATATTTTGATGACTATATAAGAGATCATCTTCTTTACCTGGATGCAGCCCTTATCGAGTCCAACCATGATCGGTCCATGCTGGTAGAAGGGAAGTATCCCATGTATTTAAAGCGAAGGATCATGTCAAGAAAGGGGCATCTCTGCAATAATCAAAGCGGCAAGCTTCTTTCCGAGATCATAAGTCCGAGGCTCCGTCATGTATTCCTTGGACATCTCAGCCGGGAAAACAATACTCCTGAGATCGCCCTTTCCACCGTGCTTTCAGAAGTCAGGGAGGCGCTGGGTGAGAGGATAGCCTCAGGCCTTTCAATATCGGTGGCTCCCCAGGACGGCATGTCCGAAGTGGTGAGGCTCTGATAGGGCCAGGACACAATTATAGCGATTTTTTTAAGATATTCTAAAAGCTTTGGCAAGCTTATACACAGCCGCAGCATTTTATGCTAAAATTACACAATGCGATAAAGCTCCGTCCGGTGGAAGGAGCATATGAATAAAATAAAAGACGAATATGTATCCCGAAGCGTACTCCAGCCTTATGAAAAATGTGCGCGTTTCGGCACGGAAAGCCTGTCAGATGATGAACTGCTTGCCATAATCATACGAAAAGGCACCAAAGATCGGGATGCCCTGAGCATTGCCTCAGAGCTTCTGCATCTTTATGACAGCAAAAACGGCATCCTCAATCTTATGAGGTTCTCAGAGGCTGATTTCCGCAGCATCAAGGGCATAGGTCCTGTCAAGGCCACCCAGCTTTCAGCCATATCAGAGCTTTCAAAAAGGATATGGAAGGAACGTTCTTCCAGGGATACAAGGAAACTTGATTCGGCCGCAGATATAGCAGCCCTTTATAAAGAGGAGCTGCGGCACTGCTATCAGGAGAAGGTCATACTTCTGCTTCTTGATTCCAGACGCAGACTTCTGCGCAGCGTCGCCATATCGAAGGGGACAGTCAATGCTTCCGTCATCTCGCCCAGGGAGATCTTTTATGAGGCCATACAGCACAGGGCAGCAGCCTTTGCCGTGGTCCATAATCATCCCAGCGGCAGTATCAGGCCATCAGAGGCCGATATCAATTTTGCCACGATACTTCGTTTCACGGGGAATATGATGAATATCCCCCTTTTGGACTGCCTCATAATAGGCGATAACGAATATCTCAGTTTTTCCGAGAAAGGACTTTTCAGAGAGGGCTTCGGCTCTGACCAATGATGATCCATGGATAATAAGGCTTCCAAATATCTGTTCATAGTGCTTACGGTCATCTGTGCCGTTCTGATAGTGCTCAGCTCCATAGAGACCAGGGCCTTTGATCCCGTGCGCAATGCGGTGGGCTATGTGCTGGTCCCTATCCAGAACGGAGTTAATGCTGCAGGCACGTCCATATATAACGGCATCGAGGAGTTCAAAAGGCTCAAGGGGGTGGATGCGGAAAATGAAGAGCTCAAGGCTCAGGTCGCTTCACTTTCAGAGGAGAATAACCGGCTCAAGACAGAGACCGAGGAGCTTGCAAGGCTCAGGGAGCTTTATGAGCTTGACGGCGAATATCTGGAATATCCCAAGGTAGCTGCCAGGGTCATAGCCAAGGATTCCAACAAGTGGTTCCAGGTATTTCGCATAGACAAGGGCTCTGCAGACGGGATAGAAGTGGATATGAACGTCCTTTCCGGAGGCGGGCTCATCGGTATAGTAACTGACGTGGGAGCCAATTATGCTACTGTCCGCAGCATCATAGATGATGAATCCAGCGTTGCTGCCATGTCTCAGCACAGCTTTGACAACTGCTTCGTAAACGGTGACCTGGAGCTTTATGAGCAGGGACTGCTGCGTCTTGAGGATATAGATAAAAATGCAAGCCTCAGTGACGGAGATGCGATAGTGACCTCCAACATAAGCTCAAAATACCTTCCAGGCATACTCATAGGCTATGCTTCAGACATAAGCGTTGATTCACAGCAGCTTACCATGTCCGGATATCTGATACCGGCGGCTGATTTTGATGATCTTCAGGAGGTGCTGGTCATAACCAGGACAAAGTCCGAATACGGTATAACCGACTACAGTTCGGAAGCCTCCGCAGAGGTGGTTTATTAGGAGTTCTGATACTTGAAGTTAAAAAAGAATCTGAAAAGGATAGGAGTGTATGCGGGTCTTATACTTGCTGCCTTCCTCATACAGACCTCGGTATTTCCGCTGATGACCATATTTTCATCAGTTCCGAACCTGCTTCTGATACTGACCTTTTCCCTTGGCTTTATCTATGGAAGCATGACCGGCATGCTCTGCGGATTTTTTGCAGGGCTGCTTCTGGATCTCTTTTATACCGGGCCCTTTGGATTTTACTGTCTCATTTATATGGCACTGGGATATCTGAACGGCATCTTCAGCAGGTATTATTATGATGATTTCATTTCCCTGCCCCTTATCATGTGCGCTGCAAATGAGCTGATCTACAATCTTTACATATTCCTGTTCCGTTTTCTTTTCAGGGGGAAGACGGATATTATTTTTTATTTTACCGATATCATACTCCCTGAGCTGTTATTTTCACTGCTTATAACACTGCTCATATACAGGATATTTCTGAAGGTGGGCAAGAAGCTTGACAGCATGGAGCAGAGGAGAGGCCAGAACGTTGCTTAAAGAGATCAAAGAGCTGATTAAGGATTTTCTCATACGACTTATACAGAGCAGGCTGTTTGCACTCAGCCTGATCTTTTGTGCTGCCTTTTTTATTATTGTTGCAAGACTTTATGACCTTCAGATAAAGCAGGGAGACCAGTATCAGCAGGATTTCATCGCTTCCATCGAAAGGGTGGTTACCACTCCCGGTACTAGAGGCAATATCTATGATGCGGGAGGCAATCTGCTGGCCTATAACAAACTGAGCTACAATGTGACCATCACCGAGATCGGAGCCTATACGGGAGACTATAACAGCCGTAACCTCATGCTTCATGAGCTGGCTTCCATACTGGAAAAGCACGGCGAGAAGGTAGTCTCCAGCTTTGAGATCGATGCCGATGAGGATGGAAGCTTTTATTATTCCTCTTCAAGCGACAGCGCCAGAAGGCGTTTTCTTGCAAATGTTTATTCGACACTTTATAACACCAACATCACTTCTTCGGATCTAGATACGGAGGAGCGCTACAGCTCTGAGCTTTCGGCAGAAGACTGCCTCATGCTCATGGTAAAGCATTATGCCTTTGATAATGTCAGGACTGAGGAAGGGGAGCCTGTCATCATAGACAAGGTCCGTTTCCTTGACATGGTAAAGATACTCTATACCCTCAGACAGAGCGCCTATATCAGATATGAAAGTACCACCATAGCAACTGATGTGGACGAGGACTGTATGGCAGAGATAAAGGAAAACAAGGCATTTCTGAAGGGAGTGGATGTAGAGGAGACCTATATCCGCAGATATAACAATGCAAAGTATTTCTCCCATATAATCGGATATACCGGAGCAATAAGGAATCAGGAACAGCTGGCAGAGCTGCAGAAGTCAGATCCCAGCTATGAGATCACCGATGTGGTTGGCGCCACCGGCCTTGAGGCCACCATGGAGACCGCTCTCCAGGGCAAAAAGGGCGAGACCCACATGTATGTGGACAGCTACGGCAATATAACAGAGATCATCAGCGAGACTGCGCCTGAGGCCGGTGATAATTTCTATCTGACCATAGAGCAGAACCTCCAGATAGGCATTTATCATCTGCTGGAGCAGCAGCTGGCCAGCATACTTGCAAATAAGATAGTAAACATGTCCGAGGCAGAGCTTCCCAACGTATCCGACTCTTCGGAGATCCTTATATCCATAGACAGGGCCTATTATCAGCTGATAAATAACAATGTGCTCGATAAGGATGCCTTTTATGATGAGGATGCAGGAGCAGCGGAGCAGGCCATAGCTTCAGCCTTTGATGCCCACAAGGCTTCAGTCCTTGCAGGCATCAGGGATCAGCTTTCCAGCGACACCGCCCTTACCATGGAACAGCTTTCGGATGAATATTATTCATACATGGTATACATCTATGATTACCTTTCCAATACCTCAGGGCTCATAGACAGCTCCAGCATAGACAAGCAGTCTGAGAGCTACCTGGCCTGGAGGGGGGATACCATAAGCCTGAGGAGCTATATCTTCAGCGGCATATCGGAGGGCTTCATAGACACCACAGGCTTCGAGTCCGATACAAGCTCCAAATATGAGGATGCCAATGACCTCTATGCCCAGATAGTGGAGCGTATCATGGAGGAGATGGAGTCTGATGACGGCTTTGACAAACTCATTTACCGCAATATGATAGTCAATGATGAGATCACTGGCACTCTTTTGTGCATGGCTCTCTATGAGCAGGGTATACTTGAGGAGGATGCAGAGCAGTATGCTCTTTTATCAATGGGCAATGATGACTATGCCTATTCCTTCTTCATAAACAGGATATATGACATAGATATCACGCCGGCTCAGCTGGCCCTGGATCCCTGCATGGGCTCCGTCGTGGTAACGGACGTCAATACGGGAGAGGTCAAGGCCCTTGTTACCTATCCCGGCTATGACAATAACAGGATCAATGATTCTGCCTATTTCAATGAATGCCTGAGTGACCAGTCTCTGCCGCTGATAAATTCGGCGACTCAGACCAACAAGGCTCCCGGCTCCACCTTCAAGCCGATAGCTGCCATAGCAGTATTGGAGGAGGGTAAGATAGGCCCTTCCGAGACCGTGGACTGTACGGGAGTTTATGAATATACGGATCCGGAGATCAGATGCTGGCTCGGCCCTCCCGGACATGGAGAACTGACAGTTCAGGAGGCCATAGAGAATTCCTGCAACTACTGTTTCTCAGCCTATGGCCACCTGCTCTCAGTAACTGAAAAGGGTACAACTCCCGAAGAGGATGTGACCAGTGCCCAGCAGGGTCTTGATCTCATAAGCAAGTATGCCTCCATGTTCGGCCTTGACAGGCCCAGCGGCATTCAGATAGAGGAGAACCCTCCCCATATATCCGATACGGACCCTGAGAGATCCTCCTTCGGACAGGGTACCCACTCCTTCAACAACGTACAGCTGGCAAGATACACCACGGCCCTTGCAAACAGGGGCACGGTATTTGATCTTACGCTTCTGAGTACCCAGACCGATGCAAAGGGCAATGTGATCGATGAATTCCCTGCGAAGATCAGCGGAACGGTGGATATCGAGGACTCGACCTGGGACATAGTCCAGGGAGGCGTCAGGGATGTCATAACCGACGGTGTTGCTGCCAGGGTATTTGCTAACTTTGATACGGTGGAGATAGCAGGAAAGACCGGTACGGCAGAGGAGATCAAAACCAGGGGAAACCATGCGGTCTTTGTTTCCTACGCTCCTTATGATGCTCCTGAGATAGCGGTTACCGTCATGATCCCCTTCGGATATTCCTCGGGTAATGCGGCTTCCCTCGCCAGCCGTGTATATAATTATTACTACGGTGGTACGGATCTGCCTTCCATCATCAGCGGTGATGCAAGGGGAATAGGCATATACAATGTATCCGGAGGCTGATGAAAGGTTTTTTACTGTTTTTAGTGACTTTTCAGGGCTGAAATAGTATACTTTATATTAAGGACAGCAGATGAAATTAGATTATGATTTCAAATATTATAATTTCCTGTTACTGATATTGGTCATATGTTTGAATATATGCGGAGTGTTTGTCGTAAACTCCGCATCAAACATGGATCAGGGCATAGTGTCCAGACAGATCATGGGTACCATGGCAAGCATATGCGCCTGTCTGGTGGTCTCTTTTATAGATTACCGCAGGCTGATCAAGTATGCGAGGCTCTTATATGTGATAAGCATAGTGCTGCTGCTGGCAGTGCTTGCCTGGGGAGCGGCCCATGGCGGAGCCAGCAGGTGGATCGTGTTTCCCGTGCTGGGACAGGTCCAGCCCACTGAGTTCATAAAGGTCACACTTATCATTTTCTATGCCTGGTACTTTGAAAAGCATGAGGAAGATCTGAGCAGTCCCAGGACGGTGCTCAGGGCGGCTGCTCTGTTTGCACTCCCGGCAGCTCTCATCCTTCTTGAGCCGAATCTGAGCACGACCATCATATTTTCAGTGATATTTGCCGGCATTTATTTTGCGGCAGGACTCAACTATAAGTGGATACTCGGGATACTGGGAAGCTGCGCAGCCCTGATAGGACTGCTGTTTTACAGTTTCGGAACCGGTCTCTATGAGAAGATCCCTCTGCTGACCGATTATCAGAAGCTCAGGATACTGGGATTCCTTTACCCGGAGCAGTATTCCGATACTTATGCACAGCAGGCAAGCTCGATAACCGCCATAGCCTCGGGGGGCTTTGCGGGAAAGGGGCTTTACAATACGGACATAAGCTCTGTCAAGGCCGGGAACTTCCTCATAGAGGAAGATACGGATTTTATCTTCGCCATCATAGGCGAGGAGCTTGGCTTCAGAGGCTGTCTGATGATCTTTATAACATATCTGATCATACTGATGATCATCCTATATATCGCAGGAAGGGCCAGAGATGAGGGGGGCAGGCTCATCTGCGTGGGAGTGGCAGTATGGATAGGCTTCCAGACCTTTACCAATGTTGCCGTTGCCACCGGTCTTTTCCCGAATACGGGCGTAACACTTCCTTTTTTCAGCAGAGGCATTTCCTCTCTGCTGGCGCTTTACATCGGATTGGGGTTAGTACTGAATGTAGGGCTGCAGAGGAAGTCCAAATAGAACAGGAGAAGAGAGGTATTTCATGAATGTCGGACTGATCGCACATGATTCCAAGAAGAAGCTCATGCAGAACTTCTGCATAGCTTACAAGGGGATCCTGTCAAAAAACGAACTCTATGCTACGGGTACTACCGGCAGGCTCATCGAGGAAGTTACAAACCTGCACATACATAAGTACCTGGCGGGACATCTTGGGGGAGAGCAGCAGATGGCGGCGCAGATAGCCAACAATGACCTGGATATGGTTATATTCCTCCGGGATCCTCATCATCCCAATATCCATGAGCCTGATGTCAATAATGTAGTCAAGCTCTGCGATACCTACAATATCCCGATGGCCACCAACATAGCTACTGCTGAGCTGCTTATCAGAGCACTTGAAAACGGAGATCTTGAATGGCGTGAGGCGTAAGAGCATTTTATTGGTTACCGCCCTTTGCACCACCTTTCTCTGCTCATGCGGAAGCGGACTGGAGGATGCATATCAGCTTACGGCGGCTTCGGATATTTCAATAACAGAAGATAATGAGGACGGATTCAAGGCAGCGGGCTTTGCATCCGCTCTTTGTGTACCTGAAAGCGATATGGCTCTGGATCCTGAAGGGGTCAATGCAGCGGCTTTCGGGCTTTTCAATGTGACCGACAGGGAAGTGGTATCTCAGTCAGGGATATATGATAAGGTCTATCCTGCATCCACCACAAAGGTTCTTACCTGTCTGATCGCCCTTGAGAGAGGGGATCTGGATGCCATAGTTACCGTGCCCGAGGAATCTGACATAACAGTTTCAGGCTCCTCCATGGCGGATCTGCTTCCTGGAGACCAGCTTACTCTCCGGGACCTTCTTTACGGGCTCATGGTACCCAGCGGCAATGATGCCGCAGTAGCCATAGCCTATCATATAAGCGGCAGCGTTTCTGATTTCTGCGAGCTTATGAATCAGAGGGCGGCGGAAATAGGTGCCACAGGCTCCCATTTTGTCAATCCCCATGGACTTCCTGATGAGGATCATTATACTACGGCCTATGATATGTATCTGATCCTCAATGAAGCCATGAAGAATCCTGACTTTTCTCAGTTTGCATCCCAGTCAGAATATACAGCCTCGGTAACAGGGTCAGACGGGGCCGTAAGGCAGGTCACCTGGGAAAACGGCAATGGCTTCCTTGCCGGGAATTTCCAGCTTCCTGACGGCGTACAGATGAAGGCAGGAAAGACGGGACATACCAATGCTGCAGGCTTCTGTCTGGTGCTTTCTGAGACCACGGGCTCAGGCGACGAGCTCATATCCGTCATATTCAATGCACCGACCTATGAAGACCTTTATAACAGTATGAGGACCCTGATCACAAAGGGATTGTGATATAGCCTCAGACGGCGATCCCCATTGCTTTAGTTTTGTACAAAAAGCATAAATTTCTTGTAAAAGGAACGCTGCTGTAATATAATCTAAGTATCAAGCAAAGTAACATTTTAAAGGAGAAGAGATTATGATAGAGTTAATCGTTGGAAGCAAGGGTAAGGGCAAAACCAAAGTGCTCCTTGAGAAAGCCGATAAGGCAGTAAAAGAAGCCTCCGGAAGTGTAGTGTATGTGGATAAGTCTTCTCAGCACATGTACGAGCTTTCCAACAAGATAAGGCTGATCAATGTAAGCGGATTCCCCGTATACGGAGAAGATGGCTTTGTCGGATTCATAAGCGGCATAATTTCACAGGATCATGATCTTGAGTATATGTTCCTTGACAGTTTCCTCACAGTTGCCAATCTTTACGGCGCTGATATCAGCCCCATCATAGAGAAGCTTGAGGGACTTTCAGAGAAGTATCATGTTAACTTTGTAGTGAGCATCTCCATGGATGCTGCAGACCTTCCCGAGAGCTGCAGGAAGTACGTGAGCGTACAGCTCTGATCCTGAGTCAGGTATCGGATCTGAAGCCTTTCCTGGATGTCACGGAAGGATAATAAAAAGATAATAAAGCTTCCGCGAAGCGGCGGTTCCAATGTAGGCAAAGTGGTATTTTTCATAATACTGTTTGTCTACATTGTTTTTGCTGTCTATTCCTTCTCCAATAAGACCACGGTAAGCTATTATGAGGTGGAAGAGGGAAGCATTGTAAGGGAGCATATATATAAGGGCATCATACTGAGAGATGAGCTCATCGTCCCTTCGGAAAGAAGCGGATATCTGAATTATTATGTAGCCAGCGGAAAAAAGGTGGCAGTAGGGTCAGCGGTCTATTCGGTAGATGAGAGCGGAACGCTCAACGAGTATCTCCAGACCCACGCAGACGAGCTTCAGGGCTTCAGCGATTCTGACCTCAGCTCCATCCACAGGAGTCTTGAGGATCATGCAAAGCAGGCCCAGGACATAAGCTTTTCATCGACCTACAGCCTTGCTTCTGATCTGGAGGCCATGGTAGCGGAGTATAAGAACCTGAGCATACTTACAAGCATGGGGGAGGAGCTTCGGGCTGAGGGCATAACGCTTAATGAGTTCAGAGCTTCCTCTTCTGGCATGCTGAGTTATGTGGTGGACGGCTATGAGGATCTGACCGCAGCTGACATCGAAGCTTCTCTTTTTGATGAGAGCAGCTACAGCCGTCAGATGATAAATAACGGAGAACTGACTGCTGCAGGAGATCCTGCATATAAGCTCATCACCTCTGATGACTGGCAGATAGTTTTCCAGCTGAGCGATCAGGACCTGGCCGATTTCGGCGACAGCACGAGCCTTCGCCTTGATCTTTCCGATACAGGCATAACCACGACGGCAGGCTTTGAGACCATCATAGGCAAGGATGGCAATAGCTACGGTGTGCTGAGCCTCAGCGGCTATCTTCCCTATTTTTATAATGACCGCTTTATCAGCTTTGAGCTGATACAGAACGATGTATCCGGTCTCAAGATACCGGAAAAATCCATAACCACTAAGAAATTTTATGTGATACCTTCAGAGCTTCTTGCTTCCGATGACAAGGGCAACAGCGGATTTTATAAGGAGGTCATCACTGAGACAGGCACAGCATCTGAGTTTTCACTGGCAGATATCTATAACAATGACGGAGAGTACTGCTATATCGAATGTACCGACTCAAGCGAGCTTAAGCCCGGAGATGTGATCGTTTCCAGGGATGACAGCAGTGAGAGATATATGATAAACGAGCAGAAGCCTCTGGAGGGCGTTTACTGCATCAATAAGGGCTATACCGAGTTCAAGCGCATTGAGCGTCTTGACAGCTCCAACGGATACTGTATCATAGCCCGCAGCACCTCCTATGGCCTGTCCGTATATGATCATATAGTTCTCGATGCCTCTGTTGTAGGAGACGGACAGCTGCTTTACAGATAGGCAGTATATGGAAAGATCAAGGTATTTTAAATAAACATATACCCGAAAAACTGTCGACTTGGACTGCCGCTTTGCGATGTCCATCGCTGACAGTTTTATCAGACTTTTATTTAGAAAAAATCCCCCGCCATATCAGATAATGACATGGCGGGGATCATTTTGCTTTTTTTCATTATTTTTCCCAGTCAAAGGTCCTTTCTACGGCCTTTTTCCATCCGGATATAAGCTTTTTTCGTTCCTCCGAAGCAAGAGAGGGTTCAAATACTGAAGGAGCCTCCATACGCTCCTTAAGCTCAGCAAGGTCCTTCCAGAATCCTGAGGAAAGGCCTGCAAGATAAGCTGCTCCAAGGGCCGTGGTCTCAACACAGGCGGGCCTTATGACCGGTATGCCCATGATATCAGCCTGGAACTGCATAAGGAAGTTATTGGCCGAGGCACCGCCATCCACCTTGAGAGAGGAGAGAGCTTTTTTGCCGTCTGCCTCCATGGCGGAAAGCACGTCGCTTACCTGATAGGCTATGGACTCCAGAGTAGCCCTTACTATATGGTATTTGTTGACGCTTCTTGTAAGGCCCAGTATGGCGCCTCTGGCGTACTGATCCCAGTATGGTGCTCCGAGTCCTGTAAATGCAGGCACCACGTAGCATCCGTTGGTATCCGGCACCTTGCCTGCCAGATATTCAGAATCAGGGGCAGAATCTATGATGCGAAGCTCGTCTCTCAGCCACTGTATGGCCGCTCCTGCCACGAATATGGAGCCTTCCAGGGCATAGCTTACCTTTCCTTTATATCCCCAGGCAAGGGTAGTTACAAGGCCATTCTGAGAGTCCATGGGCTCTGAGCCTGTATTCATGAGCAGGAATCCGCCGGTCCCATAGGTACATTTTGCTTCTCCCGGATCAAAGCAGGCCTGACCGAAGAGAGCGGCCTGCTGATCCCCGGCAGCTCCGCCTATGGGGATCGTGCCTCCAAGAAAAGAAGGATCTGTCTCACCATATATGCAGCTTGAATCTGCGACCTTTGGAAGCATGGAAGAGGGGATGCCCATTATATCAAGAAGCTCCTGATCCCAGCACAGCTCATGGATATTATAGAGCATGGTACGGGAAGCATTGGAATAGTCCGTGACATGGACCCTGCCCTTTGTAAGCTTCCATATGAGCCAGGTATCGATGGTGCCGAAAAGAAGCTCGCCGGCCTCAGCCTTTTCCCTGGCTCCCTCCACATTATCCAGGATCCATCTGATCTTGGTGGCAGAGAAGTAGGGATCTATCACAAGCCCCGTCTTTTCCCTTATCTTATCAGTGAGTCCCTGTTTCCTCAGTTCATCACAGTACCCGGATGTCCTCCGGCACTGCCAGACTATGGCGTGATAAATGGGCTTTCCCGTATTTTTATCCCATATGACCGTTGTCTCACGCTGATTTGTAATGCCTATGGCAGCAATATCGTCCGCCGAGGCACCTATCTTATTCATGGCTTCTACGGCTACCCCCAGCTCTGAAGCCCATATCTCATCGGCATCATGCTCCACATATCCGGGCTTCGGAAAATACTGGGTAAATTCTCGCTGGGCCATGCTGCATATCCTGCCGTCATGGTCGAAGAGTATGGCTCTGTTTGATGTGGTCCCTGCATCCAGGGCCATGATATATCTCGGCATCTTTATACCTCCCTGAGCTTGACTGCCTTTCTGGCGCTCCTTCTCTTATTTTCGTCTATCGCTGCATAATGCTTCTTTGTCGTATTGACATCCGAATGCCCGAGCACATCCGCCACAAGGTAGATATCCCCGGTCTCACGATAAAGATTGGTTCCATAGGTGCTTCTGAGCTTATGGGGTGTTATATGTTTAAGGGGCGCTGCGATCTGAGCATATTTCTTTACAAGGTTTTCGGCACTCCTTACTGAAAGCCTTTTGTTCTGAAGAGAGAGGAAGAAGGCTTCCTCAGAGCCTGCCTCCGCCATGATGGTCCTGCGCTCCTCATAATAATCCTTAAGGGCCCGGGCCACCTCATCGCTGAAATAGACCGTCTCCTCCTTTCCGCCCTTTCTGTGTATATTTACGGCAGTTTCCTCCAGATCTATATCATTTATATCTATGCCCACGCATTCTGATATTCGCATACCGGTCCCCAACAGGAGAGAGAGCAGTGCCAGATCCCTTTTTCTTGTCTTCTTATGGAAATCCTGCTGCTTTTTACTGAGCTTATCTCCTGAATCCGCCTCATCAAGGAGCTTTGCAACCTCATCGTACTCAAGCCTGATGATCTCTTTTTCATTGATCTTAGGAAGTCTTACCTTGGCTGCTGGATTGGTCTCTATGAGGCCGGCAGAGTAGAAGTAGTTATAAAAGGACTTGAGGGAGGATATCTTGCGCTTTATCCCGCCTTCCTTATTGACTATCTCATTGTCAGTCCCCGCATCCGGCCTGTATTTAAGATACTCCATGTATTCCTCGATATCCTGGGAAGTGAGCTTATCAAGGACATCCAGCTTGAAATCAGAAGGAGAGAAGCTTCTGTATGCAGGATTCTCATTGATAAGAAAGTTAAAAAATACAGTCAGGTCATAGGCATAGGCAAGCCTTGTCCTGGACTGGGTCTGAGGCTCGATGCCCCTGAAAAAGGTACGGCAGAAATCCGGAAGCTCCTTTAAAAGCTCCCTGAGACGGAAATATATCTTTCTGTCTTCCTGTTCGTGATATGTAAGCTGAGCCATGAAGTTCCTTTCTGAGCCCTTCGTTCGATCCCGGAAAAGGGAGAGAAGTATGGTCTTTTGATCATTATATAACACCGGACATGAAAATACAACTATTCGCAAAACCCTTGTTTAACGAATAGTTGAGTTGTTTTAAGATGGTTTTAAGCCTGTTTTAATGATTTTTCGATATAATCCTTCAATATATAAATATAATCAGGCTTCCAGATCAGCTCTTTTCTTGGCATAATATCCTGAACCTTTCAGATAATTTTTCCCTTCATATATGATGAGCCCTGCAAATGTTATGAATGAAATAATCTCCATTATCCGCCACATAAGAGGCTCCTTATAATATACGTGCATCCAGCCTGATCCGTCGTCATTATCAGGGATCATCACGCGTATCACATTTGAAGATCCTTTCCTTAGCTCAAGCCTGTTTCCATTTTCATCCTCAGCTATATAGTTCGGGTAATAAAAGAGAGGAACTTCTATATAACGTTCATCACTATTCTGCTCATTATTTTCCTGTATGCCGGGTTCATAATTTAAAGTGATCGAAAATCCATTATTACTTATGCCGGTAACGACTACTCCTTTCGAAAAGGTATTACCTTTTGCCTTGGAGGTATCTGTCCCGGGATAAAGATATTCCATATTGCTGATGGATGCTGAAACGTCATTTTCAGTCCATACCGAAGCCTCCTGATTAAGCACCTGACCAATATAATACTGCGATGATATCAGAGTCAGGAGCAGGGGCAGCCCATATACATATATGCTTCTCTTCCCTTCCATAAGCTTCACAAACCCGAAGCCGCAGGCCAGAGAAAGGAAACAGGCTGAATAGGTCTGGAGCCTCCAGGGGAACTGTATATAAGAGCATACGGTACTTATAAGTGGTATCTTTACCAGCAGCTCCCAGGGAAAAAGGGAACTGCTGATGAGCATGAGCAGGATACCGGCGCAAAGAAGCCTAAGAGCCTTACTGTATCCCTCCAGTCTGCTCCTGTTCCTGCATATCAGAAATATAAGTATAAATATCCCGGAAAGCATGCCAAGGCCAAGGCTCATGGGCATGGCCGAGGAAAGATCCTTAAGGGGTGAAGGAGTATTACCCGATGCATCAGGGAATATATCAAAAAACATGGAGACAGGCACGCTGTTATCTTCAGCCTTAAACTGAAGCACCGAGGTATCTATGCCTGAAAACATATACTGGATGAGCGGTATAAGTGTCCACAGATTGAGTAAAAATGTAAATACACATACCTTTATAAGAGCCATCAGGCGCTTTCTGTCTGACAGCCTTCTGATGGATATGATGCCGAATATAAAACATCCAAGGGCCGTAAGCACAGTTGAGATAAGATGGCTCTGGAAAATGCCTGTGAAGGCAGCGACAAGCAGGGGCCATTTCTTTTCATCCCCGTAAAAAAGTTCATAAAGCCCGCAGACTGCAAGCGGGATAAATACCATGGCCAGAAGCTCTCCATAAGCTGCCCTGGTATATTCATTCAAAAGGCGGTATATAGATAAAGTATATAATATGCTGCTTATGCAGCCTGCCTGCACTGATCCGAAGATACGTTTACCGCAGTAATACATACTGAGAGCTGAAGCCGCATTGATCAGTATAAGAAAAATATGGACAGAAGCCGTAAAGCTTACACCAATGCCAAAAAGCACGGCCGGTATATATATGAACAGGTTCGGATAAAATACCGGATCTGCATAGCCGTATCCGTTGAAGGTAAATCCATTAAGCCTTGCAGGAAACATCCCGCTTTTAAGGGAGGCCGTTATGCCCAGTATGCGGTTGAGCTGAAAGGTCAGGTCATGTCCATATATGATATAGTCAAGTAAAAGAGGCAGTGATGACATAAACACTGCTGCAGTTATGAAAGAGGTCTCAGTGAGGCCTTTCCTTCTGTTTATGGATATAAATAAAACTGCGCCTGTAAAAAATACTAAAGAAGTAAGAAGATATGTCGGAAACTTATATGCGCTCTCCCCTGCTTCCCGGATGATATTGCCATTATCATCATAGGCCTTTGCAAGGCCCCGAAGCTCTGAAGGTATCTCTGCACCATCTTTTCCGAACAAAAGTTCTATGCCCTCTATGCTCTGACTGCCTGTGCAAAGACTGCCGTCATCATTGAAAAGATAAAGCCTTCCGCCTATCTCGCAGAGGCCCTTTACCATGACGCCGTTATTGTCAAAAAAGTATGTGACAGGAGCATTTTCTGTATCATCAGATGGCAGGTCAAGCCAGCCCGTGACCATCCTGCCATCATGGTCAAAATAATAGGTCTTGCCGGCAGCGTCAGTAAGCCAGTCATCCTGCTTATATGAGCCGTCCTCGCTAAGATATCTCCAGCTCTGCTCCTCTACCCAGGAGGCTTCAGAAGTTAAAGGGGTCAAAACAAACTGCAGAAAAGCTGTCAAAAACAATATCCTTATTAAAATTCTGAATGTTCTGGAAAAACTTATCATAGAATTACTCTTATCATTTTATCCTTGCATACATCAGCATATCCAATATCCTGCTGCTGTCTTATACAAATACTTATTTTTTATACCTTCTGATATAATCCGAAGCCTCGTCTCTCGAACTGAATATTATTACGTTTTTCTCATTTCGATAATTATTGAGCATATCATATATCTTCGGCAACTGCTCTGAAGGAAAATCAAGAACCTCCTGATTGAATTCCTCGTCATATCCGTCTTCTATCCATGGCATATCTTCCCTCTTTTTGCCCATGCGCCCTTTAATACTTTTGATGCAGAGCTCCAGAGGATAATCCAGCAGAAAAACTGTATCACAGGCTTCAAGGCGCATACCAAGCGTCCTCAGATAATTTCCGTCTATGATCCATTGATCCCTATTCAATATTTCCTTAAGGCTGTCATCAAAAAAATCCCTTGAGACATTTGTCCCATCAGGCTTATGCCAGATCATATCCAGATAATATAGCGGCAGCCCGGTCAGATCCCGAAGTTTCCTTGCAAAAGTGCTTTTTCCTGCACCAGGGCAGCCTATGACAAGTACCTTTTTCATGGCTGTACCACATAAGCAAAAGGAAGCAGCTCCTATGGCCACCTGCTCCGCACAGGCCCCATGTATGGAATATACGTTTACTCCCGTGTAGACCTTCCCGTTTCTGCACCTTACGGCAGCACCGACGGTATGATTAAAATTCTCGCCGTCATAATTAGGTATGATGGCATTCCTGACAATTTCTATCAGTTCTTTGTCTGATTCGTTTATGGGTTCAAGATTCATTTCGTCTCACCTCTGTTATAGCTTCTCAGGATCATAGACTGCAGATCTCTTTGGCAACCAGTTCAGGTTCTTTGCCTGTAGTATCTATCTTTATAGTATCAAGCTTTTCATATAATGGCAGCCTTGAAAGGCTTCTGTTGATCACATCAGATTTTCTTATACCCTGCAGTACATCCTTGTTCAGTCTTTTAACAAGAGTTTCTTTATCAGCCATCAGAGATATGAGCCTGACTTCGCACTGGGATATATTGATATTTTCTAACAGATAGTCAATAATACTCTGCTCATGCATTACCCAGCAGAATATGATATTGCTGTACGCGGAACAGGCGATAAAGCTATTTAGCATATAGCAGATGTTGTCAAGCACCATGGCTTTTGTCTCATCTGTGACCACAAATGGATCAGCATCCCAGCACCAGTCACCATCAAGAAATACCGCATGATCGAGTTGCTTTTTGAGAAGCTGCGAAACAGTAGTCTTGCCTGCTCCCATAGGCCCGCCTATCATATAAACTGTCTTTTTCATATCGTTAATTCTATCTGATTTCCTTCAGGCTTTATGATTCTAAGAGCCTATCATAAAAACACTCAAGCTCCAAAGCAAGTTTCTCAGGGGCTTCCTCGTTTACTATATGGCCTATGCTGTCAAATATCTTTAGCTCCGATGACGCAATATGTTCAGAAAAGAAGCAGGCAGACTTTATATTGGCTTTATCCTTTTCCCCGCAGATGATAAGCACCGGACAGCCCACATTATGGACTCTCCTGCTGAAGTCCAGAGCTTTCATTGAATTTCCGAGGGAAAATGTACCTTTTTTGTCAAATGCCATCTCGTCAAACATAGAAGCAGGAAAGTAAAATATTACATTGTTTTCAGCCTGCCAAATATAAGCAGGTCATGTATTATTCCATTTTTTATGACAGCCTGCTTCATCATTCCCTCAGGCTTAAAGCCATTCTTTTCCAGTACCCTGGCTGAAGCCGCATTTTCAGCAAATACAAGGCCGGTTATCCTGCAGATGTCAAGCTCGGAAAATGCAAGCTCACAGATCTGAGATACTGCCTCTGTCATGATGCCCTGCCCTTTATATTCATCAAGGAGAAAATACCCTATCTCCCCGTCAAGCCTGTATATATCCGCTTTTTTCTCCACCGAGATGTTGCCTATGATCCTCCCGTCCAGTTTTATGGCACGGAAAATCGCTTCTTTCCCATCAAGCTCGGAGACCATGGAAAGCCAGGCCTCAGCATCCCTGTCTGTATATGGATAAGGTATCCTGTCTGAAAGGAAGCTCCGGTCTATAGAGTTGCATAGCGCATTGAGCCTGAATTTATCGTCAGAGCTCCATTTTTCAAGTATCATCTATATCCACCTTACCTTTGTTTCATCATAGAAACCCCTTCTTTCAGGCTTTTCATCGGCTTCTCCCACTGCTATGACTGCCATGGGTATGGCATCCGTATCTATCAGTTCCTGCATGAGCTTATACCTGTCTCCTGAAGGGTAAAGACCACACCAGCAGGTGCCATAGCCAAGTTCAAGGGCTGCAAGCAGCAGGTTTTCTATGGCTGCTCCGCAGTCCTGCTGCCAGAAATCATTATTCTGACCGTCCTTACCCTCAGGCCTTCCACATACTACTATGGCAAGAGATGCAGTCTCCATCATCTTTGTATAGGGGCTTATATCCATGATCTTACCCATGATATCCCGATTTTTGATGACAGTGAACTCCCAGGGCCTGCAGTTTCTGGCACTTGGTGCCAGCATGGCAGCTTCAAGCATGGTTTTAATATCCTCTGCAGGTATATCAATGCCTTTTCTGTACCTGCGTATGCTCCTTCTGTTTCTGATGGCATCAAGTGTGTTCATGAACTTCTCCCCTTTCTGATATTCCCATATTAAGTGCCAGATCATTCTTATGTCTGCATCAGAACTATCTTTGATCCCCTATAAAACAAATCTTATTCTGCAAGTCTCAGCAAAAGCTCTTTGTACTCTGCTTCTACCTCCCGCCAGTTTCTTTCGCTCACATCAGGTACCGAAGCAAGCTTTGGAAGCTCTAGATCTTCCTTTCCTACCATAAGGAATTTCTGCTCATAAACAAGTATCTCGTCATCTATATTTTTCCAGCAGCGCCCTTCTTCCTCTGAAAGATCAGAAAGCCCGAAGCGGGCAAAGACCTTTGCAAGTATCCTATCCTCTATCTCCACATAATTATCAAGATATATCTTGACAGGCCTTATGATGTCAGAGATGTAGGCCTCGCTCCCGTCATGTATGAGGCAGGCCAGCTGCTTTCTTCTGGAAAATCCCCTTGCTTCAGCTTCCCCTGCACAGTTAATGCAGTGCTGGGCTACGCTGTAAAAATACCTGAGGTGGCCGCCTCCCCTGCATAAAAGGCTCAGGGCATGGGCTATATCGCTTACATCCACATCCTCAGCTGTCATCTTGATCGGGTCGAAGCGCCTTCCTGAAAATGCGTTCATATTGCTCATAAAAATTCTCCTGCAGGCTGACTTTCGCTGTTTGAAAGCGGCAGCCTTATAAACTTTAATTTGATCTGATTTTTTAATGTTTTAGTAGTATAATTATAAAATCAAAATATATATTATTCAAATATTACTTTGGAGTTATGAGGTATAAATATGCAGCTTTCAGATGTGCATCTTAAAAATGAACTCCTTGAGCGCTTTCTCAGCTATGTTTCCATAAGGACTGAGTCCGATGAGGAGGCCGGCGTTATCCCCAGCACGGATATGCAGTGGGATCTTGCAAAGTGGCTTAAGGCCGAGATGGAAGAAATGGGGCTTTCAGATGTCAGGCTTTCCGATAACTGCTATGTCTACGGCAAACTTCCGTCAAATACAGCTGAAAATGTTCCCGCCATCGGTTTTATTGCCCACATGGACACCGTTTCCTCACTGCCGGGCCAGTGCAGGCCTAAGGTCACAAGGGATTATGATGGAAATGATCTTGTGCTGAATGAAGATAAAGGGATAATGCTTAAGGTCTCTGACTTCCCCGATCTTCCGGACTTTAAGGGAAAGACTCTTATCAATACGGACGGAGTGACCGTGCTCGGAGCAGATGATAAGGCAGGCGTCGCAGAGATAATGACTATGGTCTCCTATCTCAGTTCCCATCCGGAGATAAAGCACGGAGACATTTCGATAGGCTTTACTCCCGATGAGGAGACCGGACACGGTGCGGACCTCTTTGATGTGGAGGGCTTTGGCGCTGATTTTGCATTTACGGTGGATGGAGCAGACCTTGGTGAGCTTGAATATGAGAGCTTCAATGCGGCAGCAGCCCATATAAGCATAAATGGCTTCGGCGTACACCCCGGCTCTGCCAAGAACAAGATGAAGAATGCCGCCCTGATACTGATGGAGCTTCGAAACCTGCTTCCCGAGGCCGAGACGCCGCAGCACACGGAGGGCTATGAGGGCTTCTATCATATCAATTCCATAAAGGGAGACGTGGAGTCCGCCGAGACGGATATCATCATAAGAGATCATGATAAGCTGCTGTTTGAAAAGCGCAAGGCATATATCAGGGACATCGTGGACTTCTTTAATAAAAAATACGGAGACGACACCGCAGAGCTTAAGCTTTACGACCAGTATTACAATATGGGAGAAATGCTTGAGTCCCGCAAGGAGATAATAGAGCTTGCCGTTGATTCCATGCGGGAACTTTCCATTGAGCCAAAGATAAACCCGATAAGGGGAGGTACTGACGGCTCAAGACTCTCATTCATGGGACTGCCCTGCCCTAACCTTGGCACAGGCAGCCGCTATCACCATGGGCGCTATGAAACTGCCTGCCTTGAGGATATGGAGCTCTCCGTAAAGCTGCTGATGACCATATGTACCAGGCTTTGCAAAGCAGTATAATATTTCTCTCCTGTAAGGATAAATCAGCTTTGCAGATCCCGGCTTTTCTGAACACTGGTCATTTGATTATTGAAAGGATATGTAATGCAGCTTGATATAGTATCTGCCTTCGGACATGAAGATGAGCTAAGGGCTCTATTTACCGAATATACCGACATGCTGGTGGAGACTGACCCTAAGTTTAAGGCCTATCTCGATTTTCAGCATTATGATGACGAGCTTCTTGACCTTGATAAAAAATACGGCCCTCCAGACGGAAGGCTTTA
>CALWMV010000012.1 GCA_944382125.1 uncultured Lachnospiraceae bacterium | reverse complement strand
TAGCCCAGTATGTTCTGTCCTCTGAAGAGCATCTGGAGCTTTGTGTTCTTGAAGCCGGCACGAAGCTTGCGGAGCCTTTCCCAGGGATCTTCCTTAAGGAAACGAAGGGATGCATCAAAGGTCGCACCGCCCCAGCACTCTACCGCATAGTAGCCGATCTGATCCATCTTCTCCACTATGGGAAGCATCTCCTCGGTAGGCATACGTGTGGCGATAAGGGACTGATGGGCATCACGAAGGATGGTCTCAACTATCTTTACCGGCTTTTTTTCCATTTCAGCCATTTTATCTCCTCCAAATCAAATTTATGCTTTAAGCCGAAGGCCAGGTCCCTTAAGGGGAAGGCTTCAGGCTCACTCTCCTGAAACATCCTCCTTTAAGAAGGCACATGCCTTTATCCGGACCAAAGCCTTATACCGGCTCCTTATTTTACTCCAAACACTGCCATGAAGGTACCGGCTGCTACCGCAGTACCTATAACGCCTGCCACATTGGGTCCCATGGCATGCATAAGTATGAAGTTCGTGGGATCATCCTCAGTCGCTACCTTCTGGGATACACGGGCCGCCATGGGCACCGCAGATACTCCCGCTGATCCGATAAGAGGATTGATCCTGCCGTGGGTGAGCTTGCACATGATCTTGCCAAGAAACACTCCGGCTGCCGTACCAAAGGCAAAAGCTATAAGTCCCAGGAACACGATCTTAAGCGTGTCCGCATTGAGGAAGGCCTCTGCTGAAGTGGTGGCTCCGACCGAGGTACCCAGCAGGATAACGACGATATACATCATCGCATTGGCTGCGGTCTCGGTAAGCTGCTTAACGACGCCTGACTCCTTGAACAGGTTTCCAAGCATCAGCATGCCCACAAGGGGAGCTGTTGAAGGAAGCACCATGCATACGACTACGGTTATGACTATGGGGAAGAGTATCTTCTCAAGCTTTGATACAGGCCTCAGGTTATCCATGTGTATCATACGCTCTTCCTTGGTAGTCATGGCCCTCATGATAGGGGGCTGGATGACGGGCACCAGGGCCATATAGGAATATGCTGCCACGGCTATGGGTCCAAGCAGTCCTGACTCTCCCAGCTTATTGGCAAGGAAGATGGATGTGGGGCCGTCGGCTCCGCCTATGATGGAGATGGCGGCTGCCTGTCTGCCGGTGAATCCAAGGAAAATGGCTACAAAGTAAGCCATATAAATACCAAACTGTGCTGCTGCGCCGAGCAGGAAGGTCTTGGGGTTAGCGATCAGCGGTCCGAAGTCCGTCTGGGCTCCTACGCCCATGAATATAAGTGACGGAAGTATGGTCCACTCATCCAGCTTAAAGAAATACCAGAGCATGCCGCCTGTTCCGTTCGCACTCTCCTCTGCGGAAAGCATGATGTCAGGATAGATATTGACAAGCAGCATACCGAAGGATATGGGGATAAGGAGCAGAGGCTCAAATCCCTTCTTTATAGCCAGGTAAAGAAACAGGAAAGCAACCAGGATCATGATGTAGTTGCCTACCGTAAGTCCCAAAAACGCAGTCTGCCCAACCAGATTAGAAAATGTACTTGCTAAATCCATTATTATTTCCTCCGGTCTTTTAAAGAGTTTCTGTCAGTTAGTTAAGGGTAGCAAGTACTGCTCCTGACTCTACCTGATCTCCCTCCTTGCAGTCGATGGTTGCGATCACGCCATCCTGGGGAGCTACGATGTCATTTTCCATCTTCATGGCCTCAAGCACTACCACGGGCTCTCCTCTCTTTACTGCCTGTCCTACCTTTACCTTTACGGCAAGGATCTTTCCGATCATGGGAGCCTCTACCTTTACTGCGCCCTGAGATCCTGCGGGTGCTGCTGGTGCAGGTGCTGCTGCAGGAGCGGGAGCCGGTGCAGGAGCCGGAGCTGCTGCTCTGGGTACGGGTGCGGGAGCTGCTGCTCCTGTGCCTTCCTCTACGGTTACGTTATAAACATTTCCATTGACTGTGATGGTGTAGTTCTTCATATCTGTCCTCCAGATTAGATTTGAATATTCAGAAATATGTTTTAAGAGGAAGCCTTATCTGCGGCCCCTTCTCAGTTTGCGGACTGTTATGCCGTTATTGAGCTCGTCATAATGTCTGCCTGTATCCTCTTCATATGCGGCTATGGCCATAGCAAGTACCACTGCCATCTCCTCATCCGAAGCTGATGCAGCCGGAGCCGATGCAGCTATGGGTGCTGCCGAAGCTGCTATAACGGGCTCCTTCTTCTCAGCCTCGGCCTTCTCTGCAGCCTTCTTATCAGCCCTATCCGTAAATACATGTATGTACTTGAACAGACTGATGACCCAGGAAAGGAATATAAGTACGGCGAATACTACGCCCATACCTATGACAAGGTTTCCAAAGCCCTCCATCATGAGCTCACCTGTCGTATATACCGGAGAAAATCCCAGGTTGGTATACTTTGTGAGCCTGCGGTTCATTCCTAAAGTGAATTCGCAGTCACGAAGCTCAAACTCAGCCAGGATGTCCACGCTGTAGTTTCCCTCGCTGTCCTGAGTGACCTCTGTGCTCTTTATCTGGATGAACTCACCCAGATCCTCCTCTGAGGAGAGCCAGGCATTGAGGCCATTCACCATGATCGTATCCTGCTGCTCAGAATATCCGTCGATCAGTTCATTGATATCCTCATCAGACATGCTGATGGTCTGCTGGAACAGGCTCTGCCCCGCATACTCCAGCATGGCCTCGGTCTCCGGCGTCATGGGTTCCACCTCGCTCTGCTTGCCGCAGCCGAAAAGTGAAAGCATCGCAAGAGACATCACCAGAGCTAAAAGGATCTTTTTAAATTTATCTTTCATGCGATTACCCCTTTAAAATATGCTTTTTCGTTCTGCTGCTCACGCATCAAAAGCCTTGGTATAAAGCATCTCCAAAGCGGCAGCCACTCTCTGTCTGGTCTCTGAGGGATCGATAAGGTCATCCACATAGCCTCTCTTTGCATTGTAAAGAGCCGTGTTCCTTGCCTTATCAAAGCTCTCGTCTATCTCAGCCTGAAGAGCCTCATCCATAAGTCCCATCTTTGCATCCTTCCATGCATATACGATATCAGCTCCAAGGGACTTGGATCCCATGGCTATGCCTGCGGTTCCGTAAGCATGTCCGGTAACCACGGTGACCATAGGCACTGATGCCTCTGCATATGCATTTATAAGCTCTGCAAGACGTACTGAAAGGTTCTTTTCATTTTCCTCACAGGTCTTGAAGCCGTCTATGTCCACAAGAGTAACGACGGGGATTCCGAAGGCCTCGCAGAAGCTTATAAGCTTGTCTGCCTTCCTGCAGCCGTAGTAGCCGAGCTTCCTGTCGCTGTTTGCCACTACTCCCACGGTATTGCCGCCTATCCTTATGAGACCTGCAGCAACATCCTTTCCATAGTCCTTCTTGACCTCGAAGAACCTGCCGTCATCTGCAAGCATCTTTATCATCTCAGCCCTATCTGCGGCCTTCTCTATGCCTGCCACGGAACGGTTGAGGCTGTCAGTATTCTCCAGAGCCGAGAAATCATCCAGATAATTCTCAGGCAGCATGGATACAAGCTTCTTAACCTCTGCCGCTATCTCTGCCTCAGTTCCTACGGCATCACAGACGCCGACCTTCTCTGACTGATACTTTGCAGCTGCGGTATCGCACTTGCCCTCAAAATTGCCCTTTACTGCATTGGGGCTATTGAGGTAAAGCTTTGCATCCTCAGCCATGAAAACAAAATCAGACATGGCAGCACTTACGGAAAGTCCGCCTCCGCAGCTTCCATATACCACGGTTATCTGAGGCACCACGCCTGATGCCTGGGCCTGATTCCTGAACAGTGCTCCAAAGCTCTGCAGGGAATCCGCACCCTCAGAAAGCCTTACGCCTGCGCAGTCCAGAAGAGCAAGCACGGGGGCTCCCATGTCCATGGCCATACCATAGATCTTAGCGATCTTAGCTGCGTGCATCTCGCCGAGAGATCCGCCCTTATAGCCGGGATCCTGAGCATAGACATACATGAGGCAGCCGCCAATGGTGCCGTATCCGGTCACTACGCCGTCTCCGCATGCCTTTTCGTCAGTTTCCGCTGCGGCATCTCTTGCCGTCACGTACGCTCCGATTTCCACAAAGCTGCCCTCATCCAGGATAGCTGCTATCCTCCTGCGGGCAACCGTATCGTTGTAAGACATACACGTTCCTCCATTTATAAAAGCTTTGTTTATGAAAAAAAACAAAATTCCGTTTAATTATAACATAGGCAAAGAAAAAGTGTTAGAGCTCTTTTGTAAAAAAAGATAATTTTTTCACAAAATCTCTAACACCTGAAATCCGGAGTCAGTCCAGTATATCCTCTCCGTCATCATCCGGGTCCCCCAGGAATTCCCTTGAGGTCACTCTCTTGTTCTGACGTTCCTTTTCAACAAGGTTGGAAAGCTGCTCCTTGACATTTTCACAGTCTCTAATATTTTTGATCTCGAAGTCTCCCAGGCTCTGATCTGCACTGAATACCTTTATGGTACCCATGCCCATTATCCTCTGCCAGGGTCCCCGGTAAAGGCTTATGTCCGTGATGCGGTAAAGCCTCACCTCTTCCTCCCTGGTAGAGAGGATGCCCGTCTTTATGAACAGTCTGTCCTCGGAAAAGCCGTAAACCGTAAAGGTCCAGGGCAGTCCCAGGAAGTTCCTTTTTCTTTCTCTCCATATCGTATTCTGCATAATACCTCCTTTGACCTTTAGGACTATTGCCGCCTTTGTTTGAGATCCGTATGGATAGGGCAGCTCTTTCTGCCGCATTTTTAATTATACCGCATATATCAGAATCAGGCGATGCCTCAGGCTCAGAAATATCTTCTATCGCCTCTGCTCCGTCTGCCGCTGCATCAATATCAACTCCCAAACTTCTATCCTCCGAAGCCCCCACTGAAACCTAATATCCGCCGATCTGGTCCAAAAGTCCCTTGCAGCCTTCTTTTATCTGCTGATAGGCGGTCTCAAAGTCCCTCGTATACCAGGGGTCATCTATCTCCCCGGGGTCATCGGTAAAATCCCTGAGCAGATGGAGCTTATGCTTCGGATCTCCTGCATATGCTCTCTCCATATTTTTCAGGTTCCAATAGTCCATGCCTATGAGATAATCAAAGCTGTCATAATCAGCCTTTGTTATCCGCCTTGCGGTCTTTCCCGAGGGGTCTATGCCATGCTCAAGGAGCTTCTTCCTTGCCGGAGGATATACCGGATTGCCCAGTTCCTCGGTGCTTGTCGCCGCCGATTCTATATAAAGCATATCTTCAAGTTCCCTCTCCCGGGCCATATCCTTCATGATGAATTCGGCCATTGGCGATCGGCAGATATTGCCGTGGCAGACGAATAGTATTTTTAACATTGCTGAAACTCCTTTATTTATTGGACTTTTTAAGATTATTATACCTCTTTGCTTGGCATATAAAACGCATAAAATGGCATATTATTTCCACCAAAAGGTATAAAGTAAGGTATAAAATTTTAAGTTTTATACCTCGTTTTTTTTAGAATAAATAAGTTGACGTTCTATGGTATCATCTAAGTCTGTAATAACAGATGTTTTTCCCCGAGCCCTCTCGTTTCAATTCTCCTGAATCCACCAGCTTCCTCAATGCGCCTTCGATAGAACTGATGCTGAGTGAGGGACAGAGCTCACGGATATCCTGTTTCGTAAAACGTCCGATCTTTATGCCTGCAGCCCGACGCACCGTTTCCAAAGCTGGAAGCTTAGTCTCCACCAAAGCAAAGCGCTCTTCAAAGTCTTTGTAAGCGGAAAGGATAATCCCAAGCAGATACTTGATGAATGGAACGACATCCTCGGTGCCTTCATGCCACCCGACCTGCACCTTTCTCAGGACATCATAATATAGGTCTTTGGTTTTTGCGATCTTGGACTCCAGCGAGATATATTTGCCCACATAAAATCCACTTCGGTAAAGCAGCAATGTGGTCAGCAAACGACTCATCCTCCCGTTCCCATCATTGAAGGGATGGATGCAGAGGAAGTCATGGATGAATACAGGGATAACGATAAGCGGCTCTGCTTCCATATTGCCTATGACCCGATTGTATTCCGTGCAGATCCTGTCCAATGCCTCCGGAGTTTCATAAGGAGCAAGAGGTGTAAATAAGATCTCTGTATGGCCATCGGGATAGGCAGCACTGATATAGTTCTGTACACTTTTGGTCCTTCCTGCCATGGGATTGTTCATGTGACTATAAAAGATCTTATGGAGCTGAAGGATATAGTTTTGTGTGATCGGTATGGCATCAAAGTCTTCATGGATGAGATTCAGCACATCCCTGTAGCCAGCTATCTCCTGCTCATCCCGATTTCTCGGAGTCGTTTTCTCCTCTACAAGCTGCCTAATGCGGGTGTTTGTTGTTACAATACCCTCAATGGCATTAGATGCCTCGGTGCTTTGCACCTTTGCTATCTCCACCAGCTTTTCCAGTTCCTCAGGCCGCTGCTTCAGATACAGCTCCTGTTTTCCGGCTTCCTTATATATAGCCGCAATCAGGCCGAGCAGTTCTGAGTCCCACTTCTGTTCCCGGATCGCGGAGTAATTGAATATGCGCATTCTCTTATTCCCCTCCTATTCCCTTAAATTTTACCAAATAATAAGGGAATTTTCAATCCTTAAAGGGAAGCATCCCTTAAAATCAATGTTATTTTAAGGGATGTTTTTGTAAATAATTTAGTGAACGCTCTCTATATCAGCTTAAAGAATTTTTCAAGCGATTTTGTTTCATCTCCGCTGCATATCAGATGATGATTCTGAATTGGTTCTTCCAGGAAATAACGGCAATCCGGCAGTTTTATCCTTATCTGCGAACGGCACAGATCCGGATCATTAAGATTTTCCTCTATAGTTATCTTTGAGGCATAATATCTGCCAAGATCATTAGATACTTTGAATATAGTTGCGTCTCCCTCAGATATAGCTCCCGCTATGGCAACTCCGATATCTGACTCAAAATGAGTATCAAGTCTGAACTTGTACGGCATATTAAGAGGAAGAGTACAATGTGCAAATACCATCTCCGAAGACTTTGTATTGATCTGGCTTGGATTGCACATAAAAACTGGTTTGCCTGATATCTCCCCAAGAATAGCCATGGAAACAAGAGCCGGCATATCTCCCTCACATCCTCCGAAAATACCTCTTGCATTTAATACAGCAAGGCCCAAACAGCCTGTTGTCTTTATAGATGTAAGGAGGTCAAAACAGCGTACTGACAATCCTGAAAGGCCATAGGTTTCTGATATCCTATCTAATGCACCATACACCCACAGAGCCCTTTCCACTTCTTCTTTGTCAAAGTCCTGATTTTTAAGAAGCTCAGTCCATTGATCCTCCTTGTAAGTATGCTTTTCATACTCAGCCAAAAGCTCATCCATCGGCACATCACAAATACTGATTCCAAGCTTATCCTTCAGGGCAGTTCTATCCATATCACTTGCGATCAGCCAGTCAGAAGATGGTCCCACCTGGCCAAGCTTCATTTTTCTGAAAGCTGCCAGAGCAGATTCTGCCTTCAGTACATTTCCAAGTTCACGTGAAAGCTCATCTGCATCTCCGTGTATGATCTCACCCTTTCCTCCCATGCTCCTTATATAGGCAAGTATTTCCATGGATGCCGCCAGAGAATTACTTTTTCCGCTTGTCAGAAGATATATTCTTCTTCCCCCGATATATTTCATCAATTCCCTGAACTGCTGCTCACTTCCTCCGGAAGCTATATATACAAAATAATATTCACCTTCCGAGAGTTCATCAGGTTCGATCACCCTGATTTTTTTCCCTGTCGATTCTGACAGAAGATTAAAATATTCCCTATTTATTCTGTCAATATCCTGATTTATGGATGACCTCACTGTCAATATGCATATTTCGTCTTTCATATCGGTTCTCTAATCTATACCAGTATAGTCTTTTTTAGGTAAGGTCTTTTTTTGTATCAAGTCCCAAGAGTTTTGCTGCATTGGTATAAAGCAGCAGATCCAGCACTCCATCATCAAAGGGAAGTTCCTTAAACCATTCAAGACTCTGCTTCATCCCTCTTACAGGATAGCTCGACGCAAACATTGTACGATATTTCATATAAGAATTAGCAGCTTTTATAAACTGCTCTGCCATAGGCATATTCGGAATCACCAGGAAAAAGTCAGGGTAAAAATAAATATTCTGACATACCATTGCAACCCCCAGGAATTCCTGGACATAGGGCCAGCACCCATGTGATACAGTGATCTTAAGGTCATGGAAACGCTGAGCCATACGCTGAAGATTAAGCGGATGGCAGTAAGATATATCTTCCCCCGCCAAAGCACTGAGAGTCAGCGAAACTATAAGTCCAAGCTCACTGCATTTTTCGTATATGGGATCGAGGGATCTGTCATCTACATAAAGAGGCGGAGATGCCCATCCCGGTTCCAGGGCTATACCTTTTACGCCGTATTTTTCCACGCAGCGTTCGATCTCCTTTACTGCACCTTTAGGATCCGCAGGATCAACTGCAGGGAAGCAGATGAATCTATCTGGCCATTTTACTCCCAGCTCGCAAACATCATCATTATTGACTCTGGCCATCCCACGCCTTACCATCCGCCCATGGATCACCTGCATATCTATTCCAGAGCGATCCAGTTCCTGCATATACAGATCAAAATCTCCATGTCTCGCAGATTCTATATCGGAATCCTTACTAAGCCTGTATATTGCAGGGACATCCTCCGGTTTAAAATTCTCCTCCATGGGCCTCGGGAAAAAGTTTCCCTCAGTGACAAATCCCTTATACGGGGGTCTTGAACGAAAATCGATTATCATAGCCTTCTCCCTCCTCCTTTTTATTCATCTATTGATGCCGCAAGCCTGAGTCGTCTGGTATACTCTCTGCGCTGTCTTATCAGCGCAAATACAATTACAAGAACTATAGTAGTTATATACGGTAGTGCAGAAACCACTTCGGATGGAACTGAAGCAATCTGAAGGGCATTTGCCACAGCCTGACTTGTTCCAAACATCATTGACGCAAGAAGCGACAGCACCGGCGATGCATCGGATATGTTTGTCGCTGACATTGATATAAATCCGCGGCCTGCCAGCATATCTCTTGCAAACCAGGATACATATCCCATCGACATAAATGCTCCTGCAAATCCACAGAATACACCGGATATCAGAAATGAGATCGTCTGTATTTTTCTAACTGATATACCTACAGATTCCGCCGCCTGTGGATTCTCACCGACGGACCGTATCCTAAGACCCGTCTTAGTTTCATTTAAAAGAAAATATACAACCCCTACTGCCATAAACGCTATGTATGTAAGCAGATTATGCCCTGATATCGCAGGTCCAATAACTGGTATATTCTCAATTATCGGTATATTTATCTGAGGTATCGTCAGGCTGTTTATTACTCCGGCACTTGTTGATTTCTGGCCGCAGGTAAGGAACAGCACAAAAACCGTACCTCCGACTGCCGCAAGATTGATCGATATACTTGTCAGATACAGGTCGGTCTTCAGAAAGAATGCACAATAGCTGATTATACCTGCTATCATGACAGCACTTATTACTGCCCCAAGAAAACCAATAAATATGCTGTGGCTGGCTCCGGAGCATAGAACTCCGCACAGAGCTGCAGTCAGCATCATTGATTCAAGAGCCATATTCATAAGCCCGGCCTTTTTCGTAAAGCAAGCTCCAAGAGAAGCAAATATCAGCGGTGTAGATATACGGATAATAGAATAAAGGAAGCTTCCTATCCACTCTGCATTCATATATGTAGCAAGCATATCACTTCACCTCCTCTTTTTTCTCTTCAGCCTTCATTCCCTTTTTGGCACTGTCATAGATCACTTTGTCTCTGACACCGCCAAGGAAGCTCTGAGCAGCGACCAGCAGTATAATTATAGCCTGAAGTACAGATATAAATTCAGCAGGCACATCTGTAACATAATTGACTATATCTGCTCCTATCCTCAGATAAGCAAGCATAAAGGCTGCTATCGGCACCAGTATCGGATTCCTTTTAGCAAGCACAGATACCAGCAAGCCATCAAAACCATATTGTGTCAGGCTATCCCACTGATATCTGTCATAAAGACCCAGTATCTGTACTGCTCCTCCTGCTCCCGCACAGGCACCTCCAATGATCTGCGCAACCACGCAGCTTACGACTACATTGATGCCTACATATTTTGCATATGATGCATTTAGGCCGCAAGTTCTTATACTGTAACCCCACGGTGTCTTATAAAGGAAGATCCATACTGCCACCACTACAAACAAAGCTACAAATATACCTGTATGAAGTCTGGTTCCCTGCCATATATTTATCAGCTTACTGCTTTCCGGAAGCTCAAATGATGCACTATAGGTCACCGATGTATCAAGCATGAAATTTCTCAATATAAAATTACTTATATAAAGCAAAGCATAGTTCAGCATTATCGAAACTACTACTTCATTGACCTGAAGTTTCTCTCTTGCCAAAGCAGGTATAAGCGCAAGGATCCCTCCTGCAATGGCTCCTATTAAGATAAGGATCAATGGAAATATCAGCGGCGAAAGGCCAAGCGGTGCCAGCTGAAATGAACAAAGCGTTATTATACATCCCGAAAACAGGAATATACCCTCTCCCGCAAGATTGAATCTGTTTGCCGAATACATCATGCACATTCCCGCACCTGTAAACATGAAAGGTATGGCAAGCTCTATTACACTTGAAAAACGCCGCTTTGTGGATACAGGCCCGAAGGCAAAGCTCTTAATGGCTTCCATTGGCTGCTCGGATATAAAGAACAGCACTATCATGGCAAGTACATATGCTATCGCAATAGCTATGACTATTCGGAGCAGTTCAAAAGCTATTTCTATCCTTCTTGTCTTTTTCATGATGCTGCCTCCATTATTTCCTCCGGACTCATGCTCTTTATTCCCAGCATATATTCTCCCAGTTCCTCTTCAGTCACTTTTTTTACATCCTTAAAGAAGGCCGCTATCCTGCCCTTATACATTACTATCAGTCTGTCTGATACCTCCAGAACCTCATTAAGATCAGCAGAGACCAGCAGAGATCCTATGTTTTCTTTTCTTGTCTTTTCAATAAGCTTTCGCCTTATCATGTCAGAAGTTCCTATATCCACTCCCCTTGTGGGCTGATTGGCAATTATCAGCTTTGCCCCCGAAGTAAACTCTCTGGCAACAATTACCTTCTGAATATTTCCTCCCGAAAGCATACGAATCGGCTCTTCTCTGCTGTCACAGGCTATCTCAAATTCCTTTATACACTGATCCGCAAAGCTGTCTATTCTCTTACGATCCATAAAGGGCCCCTTCCGGAACTCCTTTCTGAACACTCTGTCACCTACTATATTTTCCTTTACAGACATTTCTCCGGCACAGCCAAGCAGCATACGATCCTCTGAAATATGAGAAACTCCAAGTTCTCTTATCTGATTTATACTTTTCCCTTTTATATCAGTGCCCAGGATCCTTATGCTTCCACGTTCATATTCTCTCAGTCCGGTTATGGCCATGGCTACATCATTCTGTCCATTGCCCTCTACGCCTGCAATTCCCAGTATCTCTCCTTCATGAATATCAAAGCTGACCTTATCAACTATCTTTCTTCCTTCATCATTTATGCATATGAGGTCTCTGCATTCTAATATGGTCTTCTTAGGCTCGGCCTTCTCCTTATCTATGGAAGTGATAACATCCCTGCCTACCATCATCCTGGATATCAGGCGCTCATTTAAGTTCTCTGTTTTTTCCGATCCAGTGATCCTGCCATGACGTAATACGGTAACTCTATCGCACAGTCTCATAACCTCGTCCAGTTTATGAGAAATAAATATAATAGATTTACCCTTTTCCCTCAGAGTTTTTATCTGTTCAAAAAGCTCCTCTGTCTCCTGAGGAGTCAAAACAGCAGTAGGCTCATCCAGTACCAGTATATTTACATCCCTTACGAGTGCTTTCAATATCTCTACTTTTTGTCTCTGCCCTATGCTCAGATCGCATATACGCTTCTTTGCATCAACATGAAGGTCATACTTATCTGCCACTTCCTGTGTCATGCTGATAGCCTTTTGCTTATCAAATCTTATACCCTTTATAGGTTCTATACCAAGTACAACATTTTCAGCTACCATCAATGAAGGAGCCTGCATAAAATGCTGATGAACCATGCCCACTCCTGCTGCGATGGCCTCAATCGGATTCTGGAAATGAACCTCTTTTCCATCAATGAATATTCTTCCCTCCTGAGGCTTTTCCATTCCAAACAATATCTTCATAAGGGTGGTTTTGCCGGCACCATTTTCTCCGACTAAAGCAAGAATCTCCTTTTCATATAATGAAAAAGTGACATCTTTATTTGCCACAAATCCATTTGGATATATCTTGCTGATACCCTCCATCCGCAATATCTCTTTCATATCTTTAACCTTTCGGATATAAATTTACCATGGGTGCATATATGCACCCATGGCTTCAAAAATCTGTCCTGATCATTAAGCTCCGGCTATGATCATAAAGATCACTTGCTTACACATCCATATTACGGAGTAACACTGGCTACAAGGTCACGGAACTCCTGATCATCCTCATAATCATAGTACGAAGGAACTGTGATCTCTCCTGCCTTTACCTTCTCCTCATATTCGGAAATTGTATTTCGTATATCCTCGGGTACCAGCTTCTGATAGTTTTCATTATCGGCAAGTGCAACTCCGCCATCAGCTATTCCAAGCACTCTGAGAGTTCCCCACTCTGCAGTACCCTCATTTATCTCATCAAATACTGTGATCAAAGAGCCTCCGATATTCTTGACCATTGATGTCATGATTACCTCTGCAAGCTCAGGTGATTCTGAGTTCGAGTAAGTGAGGTACTGATCGGAATCTACTCCCACAGCCAGTTTATCCTGCTCAACCGCAGACTGGAAAATTCCGAGTCCTGCTGCACCTGCCACACTGAACATCACATCAACGCCCGAATTATAAAGGCTTGTAGCAATCTCCTTCATTACAGCTGCATCGCCAGGTACTGAATTATAAGCTATGGATACCTTTATATCAGGCTCTACCTCCTTAGCTCCTGTAATAAATCCAGTAAAGAAGTCATTGATCGCAGGATTGTCACGATTTGCTCCTGCAGCTATCATCTTGCTTTCTGACATAAGAGCACATACTATACCTGTAAGATAGGATCCCTCATTTGCCTTATATGCAACACAGATAATATTGTCAGAGGGTACCTCTGCCTCAGTGCTGGCATCAAATACCACGAACTTCTTATCAGGATAATCCGCTGCATACTTGAAAACTATATCTCCCCATCCATTTCCAGACTGAGCAATAACATAGTTCACATCACTGTCGCAGATGTCAAGGAACATGGTCTCATACTTGGATGAATCCATACCTGTCTCTACGACTCTTGTCTCGTATCCGTACTTTTCACCTATCTCCTGAACTCCCTGCCATCCATTATCATTAAATGACATATCTCCGAGCTGAGTAGCTATAAATACGATGCTCTCTCCGCCTGCATTTTCCTCCTCAGCCTCAGCTGCTTCCTCTTCTGCTGCTGCCTCAGTCTGAGCAGAAGTCTCTGCCTGCTCTGCGTTGCCTGAGCACGCTGCAAGTCCGCAGCATACAAGTGCAGCCATCAATACTGCTAATAAGTTTTTTTTCATATTCTTCCCTCCTGAATCAAAATATGTTTGATAAATCCGACAGATCTGTTTAGGCAATGATCTGCTGCCGGACATATTCACTAATAATCCGTTATCCTTTTCTTCATCTCTGCATACTGGGATTCATCTATGTCTATCCCTCCCTTTCTGCATGCAAGAAGATTTTCCTCTTTCAGCTCGCCTATAAGCCGGTTCACTGATCTTACCGATAACCCAGTACAATCTGCTATATCCTGTCTTGTTATCATAAGCCTGTAATTTGTGTCGGCTTTATCCAGTTCACATTGGCGGGTAAGGAAAATAAGTATCCTCTCCATTCCTTCAGAAAACAGCATCTTTCTTGAGAACTTGGTCTGCTCAAGCAGATTATTTCCCAGAGCCCTTACCTCCTCCATCATAGTTCGCCGGTCTGACTCCATCCATTTTCTGAAGATCTGCACTGACGTCTCAAGCAGGATACAGGGAGACATAGCTTTAAGTGTAGTCATATAAACCTGGAGACCCAAAAGTATTTCCATCGATCCAAAGAAAATAAATGGACTGAAATCAGCAAAGCCAAAATAGCTTCCTCGCTTTTGATAATCCACTCCTTTTACTCTGCCTTTGATAAGTATATAGACCCTGTCAACAGGATCATTTTCTCTGACTATTGTCTCATTTTTCTTGAACTGTCTTAAATAAAATGAGCTCCTAAGCCATTCCGGGGCATCTGAAAACAGATGCTCCATATATTCAGACGTTACTTTGTCCATCTCCGGCAGAAGCTCCAGTATATCTTTGATCTGCCCACTTTTCAGGTTCATATGATCCTCTGCCTTTTATATTACATGACATATTTTTTACAATTATATGTTTTTATGCAAACCGTCATCAAGGACATATGGCATCTATTTTGAATGTCACATGGCATATTTTAGCAAAAGACCTGCAAAACCTGCTGTCTTGGACTGCTGCTTCGCAATGTCCTTCGCCAGCAGTTTTGACAGGTCCTGGTTAAATATTATCTGAAAAAAGACACTCTGCCTTGTTCTGCAAAGTGCCTTTCATGATATCATCTGCCCTCAGCCTTTTTTCTGCGTCTTATCCGGCAGCTTCTGTCTTTTCTGCCTTGCCTCTCTCAGATAGGCTGCTGCTGCCTCTCCTGCACGATGTACCTGAAGCAGGAAGCGGTCCTTTTCTTCATCGGTCATATCCTTCGTATATATCTTTTCCATCGCCTCCTCGGCCTTCTTAAGCTCCTCCATCAGGGGTTTTGAAGCAGGAAGGAGCTCTATGCTGAGCGTATGTGGTCCGAAGAAGCTGTAGTCCCTGTCCGATGGCATCTGATCCTTATAACGTATCAGCTTCTTGAAGGAAAGGGTCGTAAGACATCTGGTGATCCCCGTTATGCCCAGCCCGGTCATATCCGCAAGCTCCATCCTGGTATAGATATCCTTCAGTCTTGAAAGCATAAGGAGCAGCTTTATCTCATCCAGACTCACATCATATCTCATGGATGCCGTTGCACTAAGCTCTTCCAGCAATTTCTCCTGCCGGTATATAACGGACTCCATGGCATCTCCGGAAAGGAGTTCTTCACAGAGCTCTTCCTCATTTGCCGCAAGCTTCCTTGAGCCTGCCACAGGGCTGAAGCCATCTCCCGCTCCGTCTATCAGGAAGCTGTAGACCTTCAGCCTGGCCTTCTGATACTCCTCCTCGGAAAATACATTTTTATAAAAATCCTGGTAATACTCAAAGACCGCAGCCTTCATCCTTACCAGCTTCGGAAGGCTCATGCTCTGGGACACCAGGGATCCCTTTGTCTTTACATAATAGTATAAAGGCTTATGCACAGCACAGAAGGTCTCTGCATGGAGGATGTATTCCAGATTGAACATAAAATCCTCGCACCATCTTACCTTCGGATCCATCCTGAGCCCATGGAGTTCTATCAGCTCTCTGCGGTACAGCTTGTTCCAGAGCACACCATAATAAAAATCCGCCGGATCCTCCATCATGTATTCCGCATACTGCTCCCTGGAAAACACGCCTTCCTCATCTATATTGCCCTTCTGCTGAACTCTCTTGCCTACGACCCTGTAAAAGTCGGAGATCACCATATCACAGCCATGCTCCTCTGCAGCCCTCAGAAGCTCTGCGCTGGCATCATGGGCTATCCAGTCATCGCTGTCTGCGAACTGGACATACTTTCCTCTGGCCATGTCAAGGGCCCTGTTGCGGCTGTCAGAGACTCCTGAATTAGGCTTATGGATGACCCTCACCCTGCCGTCCTTCTTGGCGTATTCATCGCATATGTCTCCTGAGCTGTCCCGGCTGCCATCGTCCACCAGTATCAGTTCCAGATCCTTCCAGTCCTGATCCAGTATGCTGTCAACGCAGCGTCTGAGAGCCTCCTCCGCATTATATACAGGCACTATCACACTAAGGATAGGTACTGAGGCAGATTGTTTTCCTTTATCCTCCGAGCCCATATTTTCCAAGCCCGCATTATCCGGGCCTGTTTTTTTCATATCCTCCTTGCTTCGTTCTGCATCCATAGCTTTATACCCTCTCTGCAGGATATCATCCGCATCCCATGGCTCCATTGACCCTATAAGCTTCTTAACTATGGCCATCCTATGACCTTCTTACCTGTGGTCTGCTGCGCCATCAGAGCTCATCACAGACCTGGAATACATAAAATTTAAGATAATATGATTCATCTGCTGCCCAGAGTATGGGATGGTCCGGTGCCTGCTGACGGAATTCCACCTGCCTTAATCTTCTGTGGCCTGCTCCGTTTGCAGCCTCCCTTATGGTCTTTTCCATAAGCTCCGGTGTAAGGAAATGGGAGCAGGAGCAGGTTGCCAGAAATCCCCCGTCCTTCACCAGACGAAGGCCTCTCATGTTAATGTCCCTGTAGCCCTTTACGGCCTGCTTTACCGTCTCCCTGGACTTTGTAAATGCAGGTGGATCAAGTATGACCACATCATAGCGCTCTCCCTTTTTCTCAAGCTCCGGGAGGAGCTCAAATACATCCTCACAGATAAACCGGACCTTATCTGAAAGTCCGTTCAGCTCAGCATTTTCCCTGGCCCGCTCTATCGCAGTCTCAGAGATATCCGCTGCCGTCACCTCTGCTGCGCCGGCTGCTGCGGCATTAAGGGCAAAGGTACCGGTGTGGGTGAAGCAGTCCAGTACCCTTTTTCCCCTGCAGAGCCTGTGTATGGCCCGCCTGTTTTCCTTCTGGTCCAGAAAATACCCCGTCTTCTGGCCCTCTGCCACATCCACAAGGAAACGGACGCCATTTTCCTCTATCTCCACATTGGTGTCGAAGGGCTCAGAGAGAAAGCCGCAGAAGGGCTCCATGCCCTCCTTAAGCCTCACCCTGGCCTCGCTTCTTTCGTATATACCCCTTATGCTTATGCCATCCTCGGAAAGCACCTTCCTTACGGCGGCAAGGATCTCCGGCTTCAGCCTGTCTATGCCAAGGGCCAGGGATTCCACTACCAGCACATCCGAAAACTTGTCTATGACCAGACCCGGCAGAAAATCCGCCTCTCCGAATATCAGCCTGCAGGAGGAGGTGTCGATTACGCTTTTTCTGTATTCCCAGGCAACCCTCACCCTGCGCTCTATAAGCTCCTCCGAGGGTACGTCCTCCCTCCATCTGGAAAGCAGCCTTACCCTGATCTTTGAATTGTCATTTATGAAGCCCCAGCCCATGAAATAATCATCAAAATCATGGACTTCGACTATGTCTCCATTTTCGTAAGCTCCGCTTACGGAGTCTATCTCATTGTCATACACCCAGGCTCCGCCGGCCTTGAGGCTCCTGCCCCGGCCCTTTATAAGCTTTACCTGAGCACCGCTTATGCTTATCATCCGCTTTACCCGCTTAACATTTTTCCTTTTCAGCTTATCCTGCCAGATATTTCTCTGCCTGATAAGCCGCCGTGGCACCGTCTGACACCGCTGTCACCACCTGCCTGAGCTCCTTTGTCCTGATATCTCCGGCAGCAAATACACCGGCTATATTGGTCCTGGTGCTTTCATCAGCCCTGATATATCCGTTCATAAGCTCTATGCCGCTCCCCTCCAGCCTATCCGTGTTCGGGATCATGCCAAGGAAGCCAAAGAGACCTATCATGCCGTCATTGGGGTCCGCCTTTATGGTGGTGAGTTCTCCCGTCCTGACATTTCTGATGACCAGACCATTCAGCACATCCTCTCCCAGGGCTTCATCCACCACGCTGTCCCAGATAAAATGAAGCTTATCATTGGCAAAGGCCTTTTCCTGTATGGACTTTGCGGCACGAAGCTCATCTCTTCTGTGGATGACAGTCACCTTCCTTGCGAACTTCGTGAGATATATGGCCTCCTCAATGGCGGAATCCCCGCCTCCTGCCACATATACGTCAAGGCCTCTGAAAAAATTGGCATCGCAGGTGGCGCAGAAGGAAATGCCCATGCCCCTGAACTTGTCTTCATTCTTACAGCCTATGCTGCGGTAATGGGCTCCCATGGCAAGGATCACGGTCCTGGCCTCATATACCTTTCCGGAAAGTCCGGTAAGCTTCTTTATCTCTCCTTCAAGCTCAAAGGAAATGATCTCATCCAGGGCCCTCTCAGCTCCGAAGCGCTTTACCTGTTCAGTCATGCGCTCGGTAAGGGTCAGTCCCGACTCTTCCATATCCGTACGGAGCCCCGGATAGTTCTCTATCTCGGCAGTCTGGGAAATCTGTCCTCCGTCCTGAGCCTTTTCTATTATGAGTGTCTTAAGCATGTATCTGCCTGCATATATACCTGCCGCAAGGCCCGCAGGGCCCGCTCCGGCTATGATAAGATCGTAGATCATGGGATCCTCCTTCTCTTTTCTTTGTTATGGATCATTTTACTTAGTCTTTTGATTTGATCCTATTGTTTTGTTTCAGCTCTTTCGTTTTGTTCCTCTATCTTACTTGGTTTTGCACATACAATTATATCAGACTTTCCGGTACGAAAAAAGCCTGCCAGCTTAAACTGACAGGCCTTAATGACCTTGCCGGGAATCGAACCCGGGCCTTCGCCGTGAGAGGGCGACGTCTTGACCGCTTGACTACAAGGCCATAATTATCGAGGCGACGTGATTCGAACACGCGACCTCTGCGTCCCGAACGCAGCGCTCTACCAAGCTGAGCCACGCCTCGAGTGTGATGCCGCATTGCAATCCGTCAACACGAACGGTAGTATACCTGAAAATCTCCGAAGTGTCAACTGTTTTTTTACTTTTTTCTGGTGCTTTTATTTTCTTGTTCTTCCCGCAGAACCCCGACACCCCGGACTTTGCCTCCGCTCCGCCATGCTCCGGCACCATCCGCCGGAGCACAGCTATGTTTCAGATCGTAAGCCTGTCCTTTTTAAGCAGATAATATCCAATTCCTACGGCATCTGCCAGGAACCAGCCTATGGGCACTGACCACCATATGCCGATGACTCCGATCGCAGGTATCGCCGAAAGTATATAAGCAAGGGCCACTCTCGTGCCAAGGGATATGACTGTAAGCACCACTGACATCCCCGGCTTTCCAAGGGCACGATAAAGGCCGTAAAGCAGGAAGAGACAGCCTATTCCGCAGTAAAATGCTCCCTCTATCCTCAGATATCTTACACCCTCGAAAATTATCTCGGCCTCGGATGCATCCACGAAGATGAGCATGAGCTTAGGTGCAAAGACAAATACCAGGGCTGATACGGTGATGCTGAATATCACTGCAGTTATCACAGCTCCCTTGAGCCCTTCCTTTATCCTGTCCTGTTTTCTCGCTCCATAGTTCTGAGCTATGAAGGTGGAGAAGGCATTACCGAAGTCCTGTACCGGCATATAGGCAAAAGAATCTATCTTCACGGCAGCCGCAAAGGCAGCCATGATGGCAGGCCCGAAGCTGTTGACCAGTCCCTGTACCATGAGTATGCCCAGATTCATGACCGACTGCTGCACGCAGGTCAGGAGTGAAAATCCTGATATCTCCTTAAGACAGGCCTTCCTGATCCTGAGATGTCTTCTTTCAGGGCGCAGTTCCCTCTTTCTGAACCAGGTAAAGATCATGACCCCCACTCCGGAAACATACTGGGATATGACCGTGGCCTCTGCAGCTCCTGCCACGCCCCTCTCAAGACCTACCACGAACCAGAGATCAAGGACGATATTCAGTACGGCCGAAACAGCCAGGAATATAAGGGGAGTAGCAGAATCTCCAATGGCCCGAAGGAGGGAGGCAAAATAATTATATAAGAAGGTGGCTATTATCCCGTAAAATATCACCACCAGATATTCTCTCATCAGATCCCAGACCTCATCGGGCACCCGAAGGAACCATAGTATCTGATCCGTAAGCAGGAATACAAGAATATTGAGGACCACACATATGGAGGCTATCATCACAAAGGAGGCAGCCATGGCTTCCTTCAGCCTGTCATAGTCCCTTTCTCCGAAACGTATGGAAAAGAGGGCTCCGCTTCCCATACAAAGGCCCAGAAGTATGGAGGTGATAAAGGTCATGAGTGTATATGCCGATCCGACTGCAGCCAGGGCATCCGGCCCCAGGAACTGTCCTACTATCAGGGTATCCGCCACGTTATAACACTGCTGAAGCAGATTGCCAAGTATCATGGGTATGGCAAACCTTATCATGGAGCTCATCACGGGGCCTGTCGTCAGGTCTCCTTTTTTTAATCCTTCTCTGCTCACTCCTCATCCCCCATATCCAGGGCTCCTGAAAGGTGATCCTTCACAAAGCTGTCTTCAGGATGCTTTCGGATATTGTCCGGAGTGTCTTCCTGTATCACTATTCCGTCTCTCATAATCACTATCTTTGTGCCAAGGGACATGGCCATATCCATATCATCGGTCGCATAAACCATGGTGAGGGGAAGTGCATGATAAAGCTCCAGAAGCACTGCCTTCACATCATCCCTCAGATCATCTGACGCAGCTCTCAGAGGCTTATCCATCAGGATTATCCTGGGTTCCCTTACAAGGGCCCGGCCCATGACCGTCTTATAGCTCTCAAGCTCGCTTATCTCCTCCGGCATCTTCCTGAGGCTGTCTTTGAGGCCCAGCACATCTGCTGCATTAAGTACCCTTCTGTCAGTCTCTTCCTTACTGTACTGTCCGTTCATGATACCGAAGGCCATATTGTCATATATGTTCATATGAGGATAAAGCCTGTAGTTATGGCCTGCGAGGGCTATGCCCCTGTCCGCAGGCTTCACGCCGCTCATATCCTTTCCGTCTATGAGGATCCTGCCCTCGTCCGGCTCCTCAAGTCCTGCTATGAGTTTAAGCAGTACGGTTTTTCCGCTGCCGGCAGGACCGGTGATGGCCACGAACTCTCCTTCTTTTATGTCAAGGCATATCCCCTTTACGGCATAGCCTCCTCCCTGAAATCTCTTAGATGCATTTTCAAGTCTTATCACAGATGTCTTATCCTCCGCTTTTTGATGTCAGCCTCTATAATATATACTATACTTCAGCATCCTGCCACGTTAAAATGCCACAAAAGCAAGCGGAGTTTTTGTATATCTTATCAGCCATTTTGGGATAATTTGTATAGTTTCGACAAAAGGGGCACGATGATGTACTCACCGTGCCCGTTAAAGTTACTTATATGTCTGAGCGCATTTACATTCCTGATCTTTGCCCGACCCCTGAAGAGGCGATCTGATCATTATATGATCCTTATATTATCATGACTCCGTCCTTGTCAAAATAATGTCCGTCCGGAGTATAGCCATTTTCAAATCTGGCTCCTGAAGAAGGATCCAGATAGTATGCAAGGCCGTTTATCGTGATATAACCGGTCTGCATGATACCGCTGGGATCCATATAGTACCATTTGTTGTTGACATTGTTCCATCCGGTCACCATATAGCCGCCGGGGCAGCAGTAATACCAGTGGTCATTGTACCAGATCCAGCCTGTCACCCTGTAGCCTGAGGCGTCAAAATAGTACCAGTTGTTGTCCAGATAATGCCAGCCGTTGGAAGGATAGGTGCCGTTTGAGAACCTGTACCATACCCCCTTGCTGTCCTCTACCCAGCCTGAGGTGCCTGAAGCAGCACCGGGGCCTGCACTCATGGGACCGCCGCCGGGCGTTGTTCCCGAAGATACTCCCAGAGCATATCCGGGGCCGTAGTTGCCGTTTTTATTGTTGTTATAGATGATATCCATGGCGGGATCCAGTCCGCCGCCGTCAGACCAGTGATCCACATCATCCCTTGTCACGGTCACCTCATTGCTGTAGCCTGACCACTGGGTCACTCCTCCGCCGTAAAAGCGGGCCCTTACCATGAAACGATAGACTCCGGTGGAACCGAAGGAGAAGTTATAATAATTATCCTCCCTCACATTTACTGATCTGTAGGAATCGTTCCAGTGATTGTTGCTTAATCTGGAGAGCCTCAGCTGATAATACTCTACTTCCCTGTTTTCAGGGGCTCCGCTCATGGACCAGGAAGCGCTGCCGTCGCTCTGAAGCGTAAGGCTGTCAAAGCTCACCTGTACTGTCTCCTCAGCATAGACTGTGATGCCCAGGGCTGCTGTAAGGCATATCATAAGCACTGCCGTCCTGATCCCGGATATGATCCTTCTCATAATTCACCTCAACTCAATATTTATTGTAATGAAAGGCCATAGCTCATGGCAGCATACATATCCGGTATGCCTCCGCTTGCCACCAGGCCGTTAAGACTGTCAAGCCTTCTTGCTGATCCCAGCACCGCATTCCTAACTCCCGCAAGGTCCAGATCAGTCCTGTAGGAATAGACCATGGCACATATCCCCGTCACCATGGGAGCCGCCATGGATGTACCCGTAAGGAAATCGAACCTGTTGCCCGGGATGGTGCTAAGGACATAGGTCCCGGGAGCTGCAATATCCACGCTCTGAGGTCCGTAATTGGAGCTCTCATCCAGCTGTCCCGTAAGTGAAAGGTTGGCCACGGCTATGATATTGTCATAGCCATAGGATGCAGGATATACAGGGGAGCTGTCTATATTATAGCCTCTTCCGCTCTCGTCTCCGTTGCCGCAGGAGACCACAAACAGCATATCGGAAGCCGCTATGGTCTGCTCAAGCTCCGGAAATACATCCGTTCCGCCAAGGCTCAGATTGCAGATATCTGCTCCGTTGGCCTCGGCATAGCGTATGGCTTCTATTATCGACTGCTCAGTACCTCCGCCATTGCTTCCCAGGGCCTTCAGTATCATGAGCTTCACATGATCGTTGTCAGTAAGCCCGGACATGCCGCCGTTGCCCCTTTTTGCGCCTATGGTGCCTGCCGCATGGGTCCCGTGTATGTCCGCTATCATGTTGCTTCTCAGTACATTATTATGATCAAAGAAGTTATATCCGTTCACATCATCGATATAGCCATTCTGATCATTGTCTATCCCGTCTCCGGGGATCTCGTCCCCATTGACCCAGAGGGCATCCCTGAGCTCCGCATGGGAAGTATCGACGCCGGTATCTATGATGGCCACCGTCACATCCCGAAACTGCCAGCTTCCTGAAGCCTTTGTGCTGTCATAAAGCTGCCATGCAGCCAGGGCATTGATATCCGTGCCGGCCTGGGCCTGGATGCTGCTGTGGATTATGTCACCGGGCTCCAGACGTCTTACCGGAACTCCCAGTCCTCCTCTGTTTACCCAGTCCACAAAGCTTTCATACATGGCCATATAGGCCTCCGTACTTATGCTCTCCCTGCTGATCACAAGACTGCCGTTATTATAAAGTCCCCACTGATAAGGGAAATAATTGTCTCCTGAAACCGCTACCTCCTGAGCAGTCTGTCCGGAGCCTGTACCGGGTCCTGCGCCTGAAGCAAAGGCCTCTGTTCCTGAATATATGCCTGCGGGAAGCATAGTCTGCAGCATAAGTGACAGAACAAGCGCTCCCATCTTCAATACACCTTTTTTCATGCCTACAATTTAACATTGAAACGAAAGAAAGTATATAGCTTTTATGGAAATGTAAGAGAATGTAAGATTTAAGACAGATGGAAGCGTCAGGCCGGAATCAAAAAAGAGCCCGGAGGAGATCCTCCGGACTCTCTAAGTCCTGTTTATAAGGCTTTGGTTATGGATGAATTACTCAACGATCTCGGTAACTCTTCCGGAACCAACGGTTCTGCCGCCCTCACGGATAGCGAAACGAAGTCCCTTCTCCATAGCTACGGGATGGATAAGATCAACTTCCATCTCTACGTTATCACCAGGCATGCACATCTCAGTACCAGCGGGAAGTACGCACTCACCGGTAACGTCGGTTGTTCTGAAATAGAACTGAGGCCTGTAGTTGTTGAAGAAAGGTGTATGATGTCCACCCTCGTCCTTGGTCAGTACATAAACCTGAGCCTTGAACTTCTTATGGCAGGTAACTGAACCGGGCTTGCAGAGAACCTGTCCTCTCTCGATCTGGTCCCTGGTTATACCACGAAGCAGAGCTCCGATGTTATCTCCAGCCTGAGCCTCATCAAGAAGCTTACGGAACATCTCAACACCGGTAACAACGGTCTTCTTGGTCTCTTCCTTGATACCAACGATCTCAACCTCATCGTTAAGATGAAGAACACCACGCTCTACACGGCCTGTAGCAACGGTTCCACGGCCTGTGATGGTGAATACGTCCTCGACGGGCATAAGGAAAGGCTTATCTGTCTCACGAACAGGATCAGGAATGTACTCATCAACTGCATCCATGAGCTCCATGATCTTGTCTCCCCAAGGTCCCATGGGATCCTCAAGAGCCTTAAGAGCAGATCCTCTGATAACGGGGATGTCATCTCCGGGGAACTCATACTCGGAAAGAAGCTCTCTGATCTCCATCTCTACGAGCTCAAGAAGCTCATCATCGTCTACCATGTCGCACTTGTTCATGAATACAACGATGTAGGGAACGCCTACCTGACGAGCAAGCAGGATGTGCTCTCTGGTCTGAGCCATAACTCCATCGGTAGCAGCAACAACGAGGATAGCGCCATCCATCTGTGCAGCTCCGGTGATCATGTTCTTAACGTAGTCAGCGTGGCCCGGGCAGTCAACGTGAGCGTAGTGCCTCTTTGCGGTCTCGTACTCAACGTGTGCGGTAGAGATGGTTATTCCTCTCTCTCTCTCCTCGGGTGCCTTATCGATATTCTCGAATGCAACTGCCTCACCGGTACCAAGTCTCTCATGAAGAGTCTTTGTGATAGCTGCGGTAAGAGTTGTCTTACCATGGTCAACGTGACCGATGGTACCGATATTGCAGTGGGGTTTTGTTCTGTTAAAATGCTCCTTAGCCATTATAGCTTTTCCTCCTTAAAACATTTCATCTCTCAGCTTAACAATACCAATAGCATCTTTTTTGACTTGATGTAAATAAAGCTTAGATTATTATAAGGGAAAGGCCCTTATTTTTCAAGTGTTTTGCACGGCTGGCCCGTTTTATTCCCCGGACCCTGCCGCACTTTGACACTTAATCTTTATTACTTTCCTTTTTTCTCATTCAGGACTTTCTCCTGAACGTTCTTGGGAACCTGCTCATAGTGATCGAAGAACATGGAGTAGTTACCACGTCCCTGGGTCCTTGAACGAAGGTCAGTGGAATAGCCGAACATTTCAGCCAGAGGAACGAAGGCTCTTACGATCTTTCCTCCTCCTACATCATCCATACCCTCGATACGTCCACGCCTTGAGTTGATGTCTCCGATTACATCTCCCATGTAATCCTCAGGCATGGTGACCTCGACCTTCATGATAGGCTCAAGCAGTACGGGGTTACCCTTCTGCATAGCATCCTTGAGGGCAAGAGATCCTGCAATGTGGAATGCCATCTCTGAGGAATCGACCTCATGATAGGATCCGTCATAGCAGTTTGCATGGATACCGATAACAGGGAAACCTCCCAGCATACCGGCCTTCATAGCCTCCTGGATACCCTCATCAACAGCAGGGATATACTCCTTCGGGATAGCTCCGCCCACAACGGTGGACTCGAAGCTGTAGGTCTGCTCTCCATTTGCATCCATGGGCTCGAACTTGACCTTACAATGTCCGTACTGACCCTTACCTCCTGACTGCTTAACGTACTTGGACTCTACGTCAACAGGCTTTGTGATGGTCTCCTTATAAGCAACCTGAGGCGCACCTACATTTGCCTCTACGTTGAACTCACGGAGCAGACGGTCAACTATGATCTCCAGGTGAAGCTCACCCATACCGGAGATGATGGTCTGTCCTGTCTCAGGATCAGTCTTGGCACGGAAGGTAGGATCCTCCTCTGCAAGCTTTGCAAGGGCCTCACCCATCTTACCCTGGGATGCCTTGGTCTTGGGCTCGATAGCCACGTCGATAACGGGCTCAGGGAACTCCATGGACTCAAGTATAACGGGATGCTGCTCATCACAGATGGTATCACCGGTGCCGCTGAACTTGAAGCCTACGGCTGCAGCGATATCTCCTGAGTAGCACTTGTCTATCTCCTTACGCTTGTTGGCGTGCATCTGAAGTATACGTCCTACACGCTCCTTCTTGTTCTTTGTTGCATTGAGCACATAAGAACCGGAGTTTACTGTACCGGAATATACCCTGAAGTATGCAAGCTTTCCTACGAAGGGATCGGTCATGATCTTGAATACCAGAGCTGAGAAGGGCTCTTCATCTGATGAATGACGTACCACCTCGTTGCCGTCCTCATCTACACCGTCAATAGGCGGTATGTCAAGAGGTGAAGGCATGAAGTCGATGATGGCGTCAAGCAGCTTCTGGATACCCTTGTTCCTATAAGCTGATCCGCAGCATACGGGAACTGCAGTACACTCGCAGGTACCCTTCCTGAGGGCCTTCTTGAGCTGGTCGATGGAGGGTTCCTCACCGTCAAGGTACATGGCAAGCAGATCGTCATCCAGCTCGCAGACCTTCTCTACAAGCTCGGTATGATACATCTCTGCATCGTCCTTCATGTCCTCGGGGATATCAGTTATGCTGATATCGTCACCCTTCTCATCGTTATAGATATAAGCACGCATCTCGAACAGATCGATAATGCCCTTGAAGCTGTCCTCCTTGCCTATGGGAAGCTGGGTGATTATAGCGTTCTTTCCAAGCCTCTCACGGATCTGGTCAACTGCTCCGTAGAAGTTAGCTCCCAGTATATCCATCTTGTTGATGAATGCCATACGGGGAACGTTGTAGGTATCTGCCTGTCTCCATACGTTCTCTGACTGGGGCTCAACACCTCCCTTTGCACAGAACACTCCGACAGCGCCGTCCAGTACACGGAGAGATCTCTCAACCTCTACGGTGAAGTCAACGTGGCCCGGGGTATCGATAATGTTGATACGGCACTCAGGCTGAGTGGGATCGGGCTTGTTGTCCTTGTGCTTTGTCCAGTGGCAGGTGGTAGCAGCAGAGGTGATGGTTATACCACGCTCCTGCTCCTGGGCCATCCAGTCCATGGTAGCGGTACCCTCGTGGGTATCGCCGATCTTGTAGTTAATACCTGTGTAATAAAGAATACGTTCTGTCAATGTGGTCTTACCGGCATCTATGTGAGCCATGATACCGATATTTCGAGTTCTCTCTAACGGATATTCTCTTCCCATCTTTTCCTCCTACAGGTACCTTAGAAACGATAGTGAGCAAATGCCTTGTTAGCCTCTGCCATCTTGTGCATCTCTTCTTTTCTCTTAACGGCTGCGCCTGTGTTGTTGGCTGCATCCATTATCTCGTTGGCAAGTCTCTCTACCTGGGTCTTCTCGCCTCTCTTACGTGAGAATGTCGTAAGCCAGCGAAGTCCGAGAGCCTGTCTTCTGTCAGGCTTTACCTCGATGGGTACCTGATATGTAGCGCCGCCGATACGCTTAGCCTTTACCTCAAGTACAGGCATGATGTTGTTCATAGCCTGCTCAAAGACCTCCATAGCGGGCTTGCCGGTCTTCTCGGCAACCTCATCGAAAGCGCCGTATACTATCTTCTGTGCGACCCCGCGCTTACCGTCCAGCATGATCTGGTTGATAAGCTTGGTAACTATCTTGTTGCCGTAGATAGGGTCTGCCAGTACGTCTCTCTTTTGAGTATGTCCTTTACGTGGCACAATACTTCCCTCCTTAATTATTTTACATTAGATCATCGGTACTCTCAGAATGTGAGACTAATATGCGTTCAACCATATCAATATCACAAATCCGAATGTGAATACTTCGAACCGGAAGTAAGCTTATTACTTCTTATCTTTAGGTCTCTTGGCTCCGTACTTGGAACGGGACTGCTTGCGGTTTGCAACGCCTGCCGTATCCAGTGTACCCCTTATGATGTGGTAACGTGTTCCAGGAAGATCCTTTACACGGCCGCCGCGGATAAGGACTACGCTATGCTCCTGGAGATTGTGTCCCTCTCCGGGGATATAGCTCGTAACCTCGATACCGTTGGAAAGACGTACTCTGGCGATCTTACGAAGTGCTGAATTAGGCTTCTTCGGCGTAGCAGTCTTAACTGCGGTGCACACGCCTCTCTTCTGGGGTGAGGACTCATTGATGGGCCTCTTCTTAAGTGAGTTGAAACCTCTCTGGAGCGCGGGAGCGCCTGACTTCTTTGCGGAAGTCTGTCTTCCCTTCTTTACCAGCTGGTTAAATGTGGGCATTCTGTTTTCACCTCCTTATGATATTGATAGGTTGTAAACTACAATATGACGCATGCCGAAGCACGCGCCATATTATTTTATTATCCTGCATATAAGTTGTCAAGCATTTTCCGTCATTAAACGGTAAAGTCTTCGTAACGATGTTCAGTACTGATCCTGCTTGCCGCAGATCTTCAAGGTACCTTCACAACCTTATCAGGCTTTCAGACTGTTTCAGGGACCTCCTCGGTCTCGGCTGCAGTCTCTGCATCATCCATGATGATCATCTCATCTCCGTCTCCGGCCTTTTCAAGGTGATCTGTGGAGAGGACGATGTCCGCATACTCCTTCATGCCTGTTCCGGCAGGGATCAGCTTACCGATAAGGACATTTTCCTTAAGTCCGTTCAGATGATCCACCTTACCGTTGATGGCAGCCTCAGTAAGTACCTTCGTGGTCTCCTGGAAGGATGCCGCTGACAGGAAGGAATCGGTAGCCAGAGAAGCCTTGGTGATACCAAGCATGACAGGGTGTCCCTCTGCAGGCTCCTTGCCCTCAGCTATGAGCTTTTCATTCTCCTCATTGAAATCAATCACATTGACCGTGATACCGGGAAGGAAATCGGAATCTCCCTCGTTTTCGACCTTGATCTTCTTCAGCATCTGACGAACGATCATCTCGATATGCTTATCGTTGATCTCAACACCCTGAAGCCTGTAGACCCTCTGTACCTCTCTCAGCATGTAATCCTGAACTGCACGCAGTCCCTTTATGCGGAGCAGGTCATGAGGATTGACGGATCCCTCTGTGATCTCGTCACCGGCCTCGATGACATCACCGTCGTTGACCTTGATCCTGGATCCGTAGGGGATAAGGTAGGTTTTGGTATTGCCTGTCTCATCATCAGTAACGGTGATCTCACGCTTCTTCTTGGTATCCTTGAAGGAAACGGTTCCCTTGATCTCTGATATGATGGCAAGTCCCTTGGGCTTACGTGCCTCGAAAAGCTCCTCGACACGGGGAAGACCCTGGGTGATATCCTGGTTCGTTGCAACTCCTCCGGTATGGAAGTTTCTCATGGTCAGCTGCGTACCAGGCTCACCGATGGACTGAGCGGCTATTATGCCGACAGCCTCTCCCACCTGTACGGGCTGGCTCGTTGCCATGTTGGCTCCGTAGCACTTCGCACATACTCCGCTCTTGGACTTACAGGTAAGGACTGTACGTATCTTTACGGAATCCCTTCCCATCTTTTCAAGGGCTGCAACCACCTTCTTGGCCTTTTCTGAGTTACACATATGATTGGCCTTGATAATGATATCCTTCGTCTCGGGATCTATGATGGTCTCGGCGATATATCTGCCTGTCAGTCTCTCCGAAAGCTCCTCTATGGTCTCGTTGCCATCCTTGAAGGTCCTGATCTCCATGTAAGGGATCTCATCCTTGCCCTCGCAGCAGTCAGTCTCCCTTATGATCATATCCTGGGATACATCCACAAGACGTCTGGTCAGGTAACCTGAGTCCGCGGTACGGAGCGCGGTATCGGAAAGTCCCTTACGTGCTCCATGGGCTGATATGAAGTACTCCAATATATCCAGTCCCTCACGGAAGTTTGACTTGATGGGCAGCTCGATGGTGTGTCCCATCGTATCCGCCATCAGGCCTCGCATGCCGGCCAGCTGCTTTATCTGCTTATCCGAACCACGGGCTCCGGAATCAGCCATCATCTTAAGGTTATTGTAATCGCTGAGTCCTGCCAGCAGTTCTCTGGTGAGCTCATCATCCGTCTCTTTCCATGCGTTGATGACCTGCTTATAGCGCTCCTCTTCGGTAAGGAGACCCATCTCCTTATCCATTGCAAAGCTGTCCACAAGCTTCTGGGTATCATCAATCAGCTGCTGCTTGTTTTCAGGGACCACCATGTCAGATATGGATACGGTCATGGCTGCCCTTGTGGAATACTTATATCCTATCGCCTTGATATTATCCAGAGCCACTGCAGTCTCTGTAGCTCCATGGATCCTCATGATCCTCTCAAGGATCTCCTTAAGTCCGCCCTTCTTTACCAGGAAGTCGATCTCGGGAAGGAGCAGATTCTCCTCCTTTGAACGGTCCACAAAGCCAAGATCCTGGGGGATTATCTCATTGAAAATGAGTCGTCCGACGGTGGTCTCGACGATGCCGGTCCTCTCGGTGCCATCCTCCATCACTCTGTGTATCCTGGTCTTTACCCTTGAGTGAAGAGTCACCTCTCCGTTCTCATAGGCAAGTATGGCCTCGTTGACTGACTTGAAGAGCATGCCCTCGCCCTTTGAGCCGGGCCTCTCCTGGGTCAGATAATAGATACCAAGTACCATATCCTGTGAAGGGACCGCTACCACTCCTCCATCAGAGGGCTTCAGCAGGTTGTTGGGAGAGAGCAGCATGAAGCGGCACTCTGCCTGGGCTTCCACTGACAGGGGCAGATGCACTGCCATCTGGTCTCCGTCGAAGTCCGCATTGAAGGCTGTACATACCAGGGGATGAAGCTTTATCGCCTTACCCTCTACAAGTATGGGCTCGAAGGCCTGTATGCCCAGCCTGTGCAGTGTCGGGGCACGGTTCAGCATAACGGGATGCTCCTTGATGACATCCTCAAGCACATCCCAGACAGCGGGCTCCATACGCTCCACCATCTTCTTGGCTGACTTGATGTTATGAGCAGTGCCGTTCTGCACCAGCTCCTTCATAACGAAGGGCTTGAAAAGCTCTATGGCCATCTCCTTGGGGAGACCGCACTGATATATCTTGAGCTCAGGTCCTACGACTATAACCGAACGTCCGGAATAGTCAACACGCTTTCCGAGCAGGTTCTGACGGAAACGTCCCTGCTTACCCTTGAGCAGGTCTGAAAGGGACTTGAGTGCACGGTTGCCGGGTCCTGTAACGGGACGTCCGCGGCGTCCGTTGTCTATGAGGGCGTCCACTGCCTCCTGCAGCATACGCTTCTCGTTGCGGACTATGATCTCCGGCGCACCCAGCTCCAGAAGCCTTGCAAGTCTGTTGTTTCTGTTTATTATCCTTCTGTAAAGGTCGTTGAGGTCTGAGGTCGCAAACCTTCCGCCGTCCAGCTGTACCATGGGACGAAGGTCGGGAGGTATGACGGGAATGACAGTCATGACCATCCACTCAGGCTTGTTTCCGGATGCCCTGAAGGCCTCCACTACTTCAAGACGCTTTACTATACGGGCCCTCTTCTGTCCGGAGGAGTCCTTGAGCTCCTTCTTGAGCTCCTCTGCCTCCTTATCAAGGTCTATGGCCTTGAGGAGTTCCAGCACGGCCTCTGCTCCCATGCCTGCACGGAAGGCATCTGCGCCGTACTTTTCTATCTCATCCCTGTATTCCTTCTCGGAAAGGACTTCCTTGTACTGAAGTCCGGTATCTCCGGGATCCAGTACTATATAGGAAGCAAAGTAGAGCACCTTCTCGAGCACCCTGGGGGATATGTCCAGTATAAGACCCATCCTTGAGGGGATGCCCTTGAAATACCATATATGGGATACGGGAGCTGCCAGGGCTATATGTCCCAGCCTCTCACGTCTTACGGAGGCCTTGGTCACTTCAACTCCGCAGCGGTCGCAGACCACTCCCTTGAATCTGATCTTTTTATATTTTCCGCAGTGACATTCCCAGTCCTTGGTAGGCCCGAAGATACGCTCACAGAACAGACCGTCCTTCTCAGGCTTGAGGGTCCTGTAGTTTATCGTCTCAGGCTTCTTGACCTCGCCGTGGGACCACTCGAGGATCTTCTCGGGTGAGGCAAGGCCGATCCTTATAGCATCGAATGTCATCGGCTCATATGTGTCCTGCACTTGTGCCATTATCCGTATACCTCCGTTTACTCTTCGTAGGATGAATCATCATAGCCGGGATCTTCCTCATATACGGTTCCGCCCATAAGCTCCTCCGTATCGTATCCCTCCTGTGAGTCCTCTCCCACGTCCTCAAGTTCACCCTCCTGGTTGAACTCCTGTTCGGTGTATCCGTAGCTTCCGAGACTCTCTCTGTCACGGTCGCGGTATCTGCGGTCTCCCTCCAGGAGCCTGTGCAGATTCATGTCGGTATCATCCAGATTCTCCTTGAGCTCCACCTCGGTGCCGTCGTCCTTGAGCACCTTGATATCCAGTGCCAGTGACTGAAGCTCCTTGATGAGTACCTTGAAGGACTCGGGAGTACCGGTCTTGGGGATGTTCTCTCCCTTGATTATAGCCTCATAGGTCTTGACACGTCCTACCACATCATCGGACTTGACGGTAAGGATCTCCTGCAGGGTGTAGGCTGCGCCGTAAGCCTCCAGGGCCCAAACCTCCATCTCTCCGAAACGCTGTCCGCCGAACTGAGCCTTGCCGCCGAGGGGCTGCTGCGTAACGAGGGAGTAAGGGCCGGTGGAACGGGCATGGATCTTATCATCTACCAGATGATGCAGCTTCAGGTAGTGCATGTGACCTACCGTAACGGGTGAATCGAAGAACTCACCTGTACGTCCGTCACGGAGCCTTACCTTTCCGTCACGGCTTATGGGCACGCCCTTCCACAGGGCTCTGTGCTCCAGATGGGTACCCAGATACTCCATGACCTCTGGCTTGAGGACCTCCTTATACTTCTTCTCGAAGTCCTCCCAGCTGCCATTTACGTAGTCATTGGCCATCTCCAGGCAGTCCTGGATATCATTCTCGTTAGCTCCCTCAAATATGGGGGTAGAGATATTGAAGCCAAGGGCTCTTGCAGCAAGGCTCAGGTGCATCTCCAGGACCTGTCCGATATTCATTCGTGAAGGCACGCCCAGAGGGTTAAGCACTATGTCCAGGGGACGACCGTTGGGAAGATAAGGCATATCCTCAACGGGCAGCACTCTTGAAACGACACCCTTGTTTCCGTGACGTCCGGCCATCTTATCGCCGACGCCTATCTTACGCTTCTGAGCTATGTATATCCTTACCGACTCGCTTACTCCGGGAGAAAGCTCATCGGAATTTTCTCTGGTAAATACCTTTGCATCCACAACTATGCCGTAGGCTCCATGAGGCACCTTGAGGGAGGTATCCCTTACCTCTCTTGCCTTCTCACCGAAGATGGCGCGGAGCAGTCTCTCCTCGGGGGTGAGCTCTGTCTCTCCCTTGGGAGTTACCTTTCCTACCAGTATGTCACCGGCACGGACCTCGGCTCCTATGCGGATGATACCTCTGTCATCCAGATCCTTGAGGGCATCATCGCCGACACCGGGCACGTCCCTGGTTATCTCCTCGGGTCCGAGCTTGGTGTCCCTGGCCTCGCACTCATACTCCTCGATATGAACTGAGGTGTAGACATCATCCTGCACCAGTCTCTCTGAAAGCAGGACCGCATCCTCGTAGTTATAACCCTCCCAGGTCATGAATCCGATCAGGGGGTTCTTGCCGAGGGCTATCTCGCCCTGGGATGTGGAAGGTCCGTCAGCAATGATGTCTCCTTCCTTTATCTCGTCTCCGGCAAATACGATGGGCCTCTGGTTGTAGCAGTTGGACTGGTTGGAGCGCATGAACTTGGTGAGCTTATATACCTCAAGTCCGTTCTTTGTCTCGACCTCTATCCTGTCGGAGGAAAC
>CALWMV010000011.1 GCA_944382125.1 uncultured Lachnospiraceae bacterium | reverse complement strand
TTTGTGATTATGCCGAAAATCTGCTTCGGATATTTGTAAGTATTTCCGATATTAACAAAGAGATGAGGCTCTGATAAGATATAGGAACAGGACATATCTGATCATTCTGGAATTCTAATTATGATCTGTTCTTTTCATCATCTGATCTGCGGCGGCAGAACTCTTTATTCTCAAAACATTTTCTGAAGGAAATACCCATGCCGAATATCAAGAAGCTGATTATCTCTGAAACTGACAGCGATGGCGGTGAGATCGGACTTTATATCAATATTGAAGCTCAGAATGATATTTACCCCGGATATCCCCTGGAGATGCGGGCTGTATATTACTGCGCCAGACTTTTATACTCTCAGCTCAAGACTGTAAGCAGGGAGACCAATTACGAAGGGCTGAATAAGGCCTGTTCCATATGGCTTTGCTTTGATCCCCCATGAAGGATGCAGGTGAGGCTTCGTTGTACAGGCTTGATAAACATGATAAAATGATGCTGATTTTCTTGGTGTCTTATATTCTTTTCGGCTCTTGGCCGAGATCCTGTATTAAATCTGATCTTTCGTTAATCTGCTTTTCTTAAATCTGTTTTCTTATTATTTTCGGATTTTGATTTCATGCAATGATCTAAGTGATATTCAAAGAAAGGAGCAGCTTTGTTTGCAAGTGTAAGATGTGCAGGCCTTATCGGCATGCAGGGCTTTGCTGCACAGGTGGAGTCTGATGTGCAGAATGGTATCCCCGGATTTTTTCTGACGGGAGCCCTTTCCTCTGAGACCAGAGAGGCCCAGTACAGGGTGCTAAATGCAATTAAAAACAGCGGCTTTCAGATAAAACCCAAGAAGATAACTGTCAATATATCACCGGCATCAAACAGAAAGCACGGGACGCTTTTTGATCTGCCGATAGCCATGGCAGTGCTTGAAAGTCTTGGAGAGCTGGAACAGGGAGCCTGTGATGAGCTTGCCTTTATGGGCGAGCTTGGCCTTGATGGCAGTCTTAAGCCCGTAAATGGTGTACTTCCCTTAGTCAGCTTTTTTAAAAAGACGGGTATAAAGGGAGTTGTGCTTCCTGAAGCCAATATCACTGAGGCAGCAGTAACAGAAGGCGTGGATATCTATGGCTTTTCAGACCTTCGTAAGGTCTGTGATTTTCTGAAAAAAACAAGATCAGAAAGAACTGCTCCGGCCAGGACTGGATCATCTGGGATCGATCCGGAAAAGAACGGGTCAAAAAATGATAAGAAATCAAAGAACTCACCGGAAAAGACATTTTTTCTACAAAAAAAGCTTAAGAGCCGTATATTCCGGGACGGATATCCGATAGAAGACGGCTTTTCTTTATTGAATCCTGAGGATAATGATACAGGTATTCCCGACATTTCCCTTGTGCGGGGACAGAGGCATCTTAAAAGGGCTGCGGAGATAGCTGTTGCAGGCAGACATAACATACTTTTCTCCGGGCCTGCAGGGACCGGGAAGACCATGCTTGCAAGCTGCCTCCCGGGGATAATGCCCAGGCTTTCAAGAGAGGAGGATATAGAGATATCCATGGTCTACAGTGTGGCAGGACTTCTCCCAAGGGACAGGCCCCTCCTAGGGAAAAGGCCCTTCAGGGCTCCTCATCACAGCATAAGCATGGCTGCTTTTCTTGGCGGAGGCATGAATGGCGTACCCGGAGAGATATCCCTGAGCACTGGAGGGATACTTTTCCTTGATGAGCTTCCCCTTTTCAGAAGAGAGGTCCTGGAGGGGCTCAGGGAGCCTCTTGAAGAAAGAAGGATAAGGATAAGGCGCCTGAGAGGGACCTTCGAGTATCCGGCAGACTTCTGCCTTGTGGCCTCCATGAATCCCTGTCCCTGCGGAAGGGCCGGCTTGAAGGGACTTAAGAACAGATGTACCTGCACAGAGGCCCAGATCAGAGCTTACAGAAGCAGGCTCTCAAAGCCGATACTGGAAAGGATAGATATATTTGCTGAGGCAAGGCCCCTTTGCTTTGAGGATATTGCAGGAGCAGACAGGAGAGAGGACAGTGAGGAGGATTCAGAAAAGGTACGGGAGCGGGTGGAGATAGTGAGGCAGATACAGCAGGAAAGGTTTAAGGACATACCGGGAGTGGATTTTAACGGAAGGATGGGCATAGAAGAGACAGAACGCTTCTGTGTGCCGGAAAGATCGGCAGCAGAGCTCCTCCGGGAGGTATTCAGGATCAGGGAGCTTTCTGGAAGGACCTACCACAGGATACTCAGAGTTGCCAGGACCATAGCTGATCTTGATGGAAAGGAAAACATAGGTGAAGAACAGGTGATGGAGGCTGTCAATCTCAGGGATCTGGAGGCAAGACTATGAATGAGGAAAAACGCTGCCTGTATCTTCTTTCCTGTCTTCCCGGCATGACAAATAACAGGCTTATGAAGCTTTATCAGGCAGCAGGTTCATTTGCAGAGGCCTATGCTATGGAAGCAGAGGAGCTTGTGAGTCTTGATGGCTTTGATTCTCTGGAAAAGAGCTTTGACTTTGATGGCAGGAAGGAGAGGGAAGGGAGACTTATCGAAGAACTCGCTGGCTTTGAGAGAAAGGGCATAAGACTTATCAGCTTTCTTGACGGGGACTATCCAAAAAGACTTGAAGGGCTTCCGGACGCTCCCTGCCTGCTTTATGTGAAGGGCAGGCTTCCTTCCGATGAGATCCCTTCGGCTGCGATCATAGGAGGAAGACGCTGCAGCGGATATGGGGTCTATGCGGCGGAGCACACAGCAGGTCTGCTTTCTGCAGGGGGAGTACAGATCATAAGCGGCATGGCCCTGGGCATAGATTCGGCAGCCCAGCGGGCAGCCCTTGCAGGAGGCCATGACAGCTTCTCGGTGCTGGGAAGCGGAGTGGAGGTCTGCTATCCGGGAGCCTCCAGAGACATCTATGAGCTTATGGCAGGAGGGAGAGGCGGGGTCATATCGGAATTTCCGCCATATACTCCTCCGGAAGCCTGGAGGTTCGTGTCGAGGAACAGGATCATCGCAGGTCTTTCGGATATGGTGATAGTCTGCGAGGCCAGAAAGAAGAGCGGAACTGCCATAACGGTGGAATATGCCCTGACCTATGGCAGGGATGTATTTGCCGTGCCTCACAGGATAACGGATGAGCTGGGAGAAGGCTGCAACGGGCTTATACGGGATGGAGCAAACATACTGACAGATATGGATGACCTGTTTTCGGCCCTTGGATCGGGCTGTGAAATGGCGGGGAGCAAAGCCGAAAAGATTCGCCCGGAACAAAAAAATCTGTCCAATCTTGCAAGAAATGAGAAAATGGTGTATAGTCGTCTGGATTTTAACGCAAAGCACATAGATGAGATAATGGAGCTTGCGGATATGCCTGCGGGAGAGCTGCTGAAGGCTCTGTTTGGACTTGAGACGAAGGGACTGGCACGATCATCCCAGGGAGCATATTACAGAAAGGTTTACTGACAGATGGGACAGAATCTGGTTATAGTTGAGTCGCCTGCCAAGATGCGGACGATAAAGAAATTTTTAGGCAATACATATACCGTGACTGCATCCATGGGACACGTACGGGATCTTCCCAAGTCCACCATGGGCATAGACATCGAGAATGACTTTGAGCCTAAGTACATAGCCATAAGGGGCAAGGGAGATCTTATAAGCTCCCTCAGAAAGGAAGTCAAGAAGGCTGACAAGATATATCTTGCGACCGACCCGGACCGTGAGGGGGAGGCCATAAGCTGGCATCTGATGGCTGCTCTGGGACTGGATAAGGCCCAGGACAAGAAGGTATATCGCATCACCTTCAATGAGATCACGAAAAATGCTGTCAAAGCTGCCATCAAGTCTCCGAGGGATATAGACCAGAACCTGGTGGACGCCCAGCAGGCAAGGCGTGTGATGGACAGACTTGTGGGCTATACCATAAGCCCGGTGCTCTGGAAGAAGATAAAGAAGGGCCTTTCGGCAGGAAGGGTCCAGTCCGCCACCCTCAATATCATATGCAAGAGGGAAGAGGAGATCGCTGCTTTTATCCCCAAAGAGTATTTTACTATCGACGGCACTATAAAGAATAAATCAAAGTCCGTAAAGGTGCAGTATTATGGCGAGAACGGGAAGAAGACCGAGCTTACGGACAGGGAGCTTGCAGAAAGCATAGTCGAAGAGGTAAAGGCGGGAGAGGTGACCGTGGATGAGGTGAAGAATTCTGAAAGACTCAGGAACGCACCCCTTCCCTTCACGACCTCGACCATGCAGCAGGAGGCTTCAAGGGTACTTAACATGCCTCCCCAGAAGACCATGCGCATAGCCCAGAAGCTCTATGAGGGAGTTGAAGTCAAGGGGCACGGAAGCATAGGTCTTATCACTTACCTCAGGACGGACTCCGTCAGGATATCGGATGAGGCCTTTGAGGCCGCAAAGGGCTTCATAGCCTCAAGATACGGCAAGGAGTACGTATCCTTTACAAGACCCGTTGGAAAGAATACCCAGAACGTCCAGGATGCCCACGAGGCCATAAGGCCCACATATCTGGACCTTACGCCCACGGAGCTCAAGGATCAGCTTCAGAGGGATGAGTTCAGGCTTTATCAGCTGATATGGAACCGATTCATCGCAAGCCGCATGACTCCTGCCAGATATGACACCACCAATGTCAGGCTCAGCTCAGGCACCCATACCTTTACTTCTTCAGGATCAAAGCTCAGATTCGATGGATTTTTATCAGTTTATAAGAATTCAGAAGAAGAGGAGAATGGTCAGGATCTTTCCTTTATGGAGGAAGGAAAGAGTTTCAGGTTTGACAAGCTTGAGGCCGTAAGGCATCAGACGGAGCCTCCGGCTCATTACACTGAGGCCTCGATAGTAAGGAAGATGGAGGAGGACGGCATCGGAAGACCCTCCACCTATGCACCTACCATAGCAACGCTATTGGCAAGGCGATACATCACCAAGGAAAAGAGGAACCTCTTCGTTACCGAGCTTGGAACTGCGGTCAATGAGCTGATGAGGGGATCCTTCCCTTCGATAGTTGATGAGCAGTTCACCGCCAATATGGAGTACATGCTTGACTCCGTGGCCGAGGGCAAGACGGATTGGAAGTCCCTGATAAGGAATTTCTACCCTGATCTCAGGACAGCGGTGGATGAGGCGGAAAAAAATCTGGGAAGGGTAAAGATCGCAGATGAGGTCACGGATGTTATCTGTGACAAATGCGGCCGCAATATGGTCATCAAGTACGGTCCTCATGGCAAGTTCCTTGCCTGTCCGGGATTTCCGGAGTGCAGGAACACCAAGCCCTTCGTTGAAAAGATAGGGCTTAAGTGCCCCAGATGCGGATCTGATATAGTGGTCAGAAGATCCAAAAAGGGAAGGCTTTTCTATGCCTGTGAGAACCAGGAATGTGAGTACGTAAGCTTTACCAAGCCGAAGGGCGATAAAAACGGCGTGGCGATAGAAAAAAAACTTGCAAATGGCGAAAAACAATGATAGTATAAGCAAAGATAAGGGAGTGGGCCGAGAGGTCCACTCCCAAATGTTTGCAAAAAGTCAGTATATCTGCGAGGTCACGGATGGATAATTATGTCAGGCGTGTGAACGCTTATCTGGACACCTTCCTTGCAAAAGAGGGCTATGAGCTTTTAAAGACCGAATTTGTAAAGGAAGACGGCAATTTTTATCTGAGGGTCTATATAGATCTTCTGGATAAGGAAGGCTCTGAGACTGCCGGAGATGAAGCTGCGGAGGCCGCTTCGGATCCTGCAAAGGAGGCTGAGTCTGATCAGGCTTCAGATGAGGCCATGGAAAACACAAGGGAGATAAGCATAAACGACTGTGCTCAGGTCTCCAGACGTCTCAGTAAATGGCTGGATAAAGAGGACTTCATCAAGGAAGCATATATGCTTGAGGTCTGCTCAAGGGGCTTTCTTAAGGATGAAGGAGCAAGCGACTGATATCAGGGAGAGGTAAGAGATGAACAACGAACTTAAGGAAGCTTTGGAGCTTTTGGGCAAGGAGAGGAATATCCCCAAGGAGGCACTGCTTAAGGCCATAGAGGATTCACTCCTTACGGCATGCAGGAATCACTTCGGCAAGGCTGATAACTGCATAGTAAATATAGACAGGGACACTTACGAATATAACATCATCCAGAAGAAGACCGTGGTCGAGGAGGTAACTGATCCGGTTATGGAGATCAGTCTTCCGGATGCCTGCATGATAGATAAAAATGCAAAGCTGGGAGATGAGGTGGATATCCCCATAGATTCCCAGAAATTCGGACGTATAGCCACTCAGAACGCAAAGGGAGTGATAGTTCAGAAGATCAGGGAGGAGGAGCGTAATTCCCTCTATCGTGATTTCTTCGAGCATGAGCATGACATCATGACCGGAGTGGTACAGAGATTCCTTGGAAAGAACGTATCCGTCAATCTTGGCAAGGCAGATGCCATTCTTGCTGAGAATGAGCAGATAAAGACCGAGGTGCTCAAGCCCAACCAGAGGATCAAGGTATACGTGCTCGAGGTCAAGAACAACCCCAGAGGGCCCAGGATATCCGTATCCCGTACCCATCCTGATCTTGTGAAGAAGCTCTTTGAGCAGGAGGCATCTGAGGTAAGGGACGGCATAGTGGAGATCATGGCCATTGCAAGAGAGGCCGGATCAAGGACCAAGATGGCAGTCCTTTCCCATGATGAAAATGTAGATCCTGTCGGAGCCTGCGTTGGCGTTAACGGAACCAGGGTCAACTCCGTCGTTGATGAGCTCGGAGGAGAGAAGATAGACATAATCAACTGGGATGATAACCCTGCATATCTTATAGAGAATGCCCTGAGTCCTGCCAAGGTAATAGTCGTAGTTGCAGATGAAGATGCAAGAGAGGCAGAGGTCATAGTTCCCGATAACCAGCTTTCCCTTGCCATAGGTAAGGAAGGACAGAACGCAAGGCTTGCAGCAAAGCTTACAGGCTTCAAGATCGACATCAAGTCAGAGACTCAGGCTGAGGAACTGGGACTCTTTGATGAATTTGGCATATCCGCTCCTGTATATGACGAGAACGGAAATATCATCATGGAAGGCTCCGGAGAGATGGAGTACGATGAGGATTATGACGAGGCCTATGATGAGGATGCGGAGGCATTTGCAGATGAAGAGTATGCAGATGAGGAAGCTGCTGATGAGATGGAAGAGGCCGCAGAGGATACAGAGGAAGAGGGATTTCCGGAGGACACGGATAACGAATAATGACGAAGGCCGCAGAGGATAGAGAAAAGAAGCTTTTTGGGATGATCGGACTTGCCCAGAGGGCGGGGAAGCTAAGGACCGGTGAATTTATGACTGAGAAGTCCGTAAAGAGCGGAAGGTCAAAGCTTTGCCTAATAGCCTCTGATGCATCTGAAGTTACCAGAAAGAGATTTATGGATATGTGCAGACTGAGGAAGGTACCTGTGCTTATATGTGATTTTGACAAGGAGACCTTAGGACATACGGCTGGCAAGGAGCTCAGGTCTTCGGCATCGGTGGAGGATGCAGGATTTGCCGGGAAGATATCACAGCTGATCGAGGGAGGAAATGTGAATGAGTAACGAAAACAACGAGAAGAATATACAGGGAAATGGAGAAGCTGCACCTGAGCAGCAGGCTCCTGTCCGCAAGAAAAAGGTCAGCGTGGTTTTCAGATCCCAGAATGCACAGGGACTCAAGGAACTCCCGAGAGGACTGAGAGGAGTGGCCTCAGAGACCGCTGCAAGAAGAGAAAAGGGAAGTGCTGAAAGACAGGCTCAGCCTGAAAAGCAGCTCCGCAGGAAGGGCCCCAGGCCCCTGCCTGCAGGTACCAAGCCCGTCAAGCCCGCTGTATTCGGAACAGATCACAGCGAGGACAGTAAGCCGGCAGTAAAGCCTGCAGAGGCTGCGGCAGCAGAGACAAAGGCAAAGGCGACCGCGGCTGAGATAAAGCCCGCTGCAGAAGAAGCCGTAAAGACAGCACCTGCAGAGCCGGCTGAGACAAAGAAGGAGACAGCTCCCGAGGTATCAAAGGAAGCTGCAGCTTCGGCTGCAGAGACTTCTGCTGAAGTAAAGCCCAAGGAGGCAGCTTCTGAAGAGAAGAAGCCTGAGAAGAGACCTACCCTCAGTGATGTGGGCAAGGTGCCTTCAGCGACTCCTCAGATCAGGATAGTAAAGTCCTATGCTGATTATAACGTGGCTGCCATCATAGCCAAGGCTACGGCGGCAAACAAGGCAAAGCAGGCTGCAGACAAGAAGGCAAGAGCCGCAGCAGGCGGTGCCCAGGGCCAGAGACAGAGGACTGACAGGAACGGACAGGGCAGGCCTCAGAGAGATGGACAGCGTTCTGACAGAAGACCCGGTGCAGATCAGCATCAGGGCGGAGGACGTACAGGCGGCCAGAGGCCCGGAAGCAGAGACAGCGGAAGGGGCATGGCTCCTGCCTTTGATACCGCTCCCAATAAAAATGCCGGAAGCAGAAATAAGAATGCCCATCAGAAGGACAGATACGATAAGAGGGATAAGTATAAGGACGAGGCAGTAGTTCAGAAGAAGGGTGCATTTATCAGGCCCGAACCCAAGCAGGAGAAGCCTGAGGATGATATCAAGGTCATCACCATACCTGAGACCCTTACCATCAGGGATCTTGCAGACAAGCTCAAGCTTCAGCCTTCAGTGATCATAAAGAAGCTCTTCCTTCAGGGCAAGATGGTGACTCCCAACACTGATCTCAGCTATGAAGAGGCCGAGGAGATCGCCATGGAGTATGAGATCCTCTGCGAGAAGGAGGAGAAGGTGGATGTCATCGCCGAGCTTCTCAAGGAGGACGAGGAGGATGAGAGCAAGATGGAGCTCCGCAGCCCCGTCGTCTGTGTCATGGGACATGTAGACCATGGTAAGACCTCCCTTCTCGATGCCATAAGGAAGACCAATGTCACCAGTCATGAGGCCGGAGGCATAACTCAGCATATAGGTGCTTCAGTCGTAAAGGTGGGAGACCGCAGGATAACCTTCCTTGATACTCCCGGACATGAGGCATTTACCGCCATGCGTCTGCGCGGAGCCCAGGCTACGGATATAGCAGTGCTTGTGGTAGCAGCTGATGACGGCGTAAAGCCCCAGACCATAGAAGCTATAAACCATGCAAGGGCTGCAGAGGTAGAGATAGTAGTTGCCATCAACAAGATAGATAAGCCCGGTGCCGATATAGCAAGGGTAAAGCAGGAGCTTACCGAGTATGGCCTGATAGCCGAGGAGTGGGGCGGTTCCACCACCATGGTGCCCGTATCCGCAAAGACCGGCGAGGGCATACAGGATCTCCTTGAGATGATACTTCTCGAGGCTGACGTGCTGGAACTCAAGGCCAATCCCAACCGTAAGGCAAGGGGTATAGTCATAGAGGCAGAGCTTGATAAGGGCAGAGGCCCCGTGGCGACCGTGCTTGTACAGAAGGGTACCTTAAGGATAGGAGACAATATAGCGGCAGGTGCCTGCCATGGTAAAGTACGTGCCATGATCGATGACAAGGGTGTAAGGATAAAGAAGGCAGGCCCTTCAACTCCCGTTGAGATACTCGGACTTAATGATGTGCCCAATGCAGGTGAGGTATTCATGGCCTGCGATGATGAGAAGGAAGCAAGGAACATTGCCGAGACCTTCATCGTTGAGCAGAAGAACCGCATGCTTGAGGAGACCAAGCAGAAGATGAACCTGGATGATCTCTTTGACGAGATCAAGGCAGGCAATATCAAGGAACTGCCCATCATCATCAAGGCTGATGTGCAGGGATCTGTTGAGGCCGTAAAGCAGTCCCTTGGAAAGCTTTCCAATGAAGAGGTCGCTGTCAAGGTCATCCATGCAGGCGTAGGAAATATCAATGAATCTGATGTCAGCCTTGCTTCAGCAGGCAATGCCATCATCATAGGCTTCAATGTCAAGCCCGATGCGGTGGCAAAGTCCACGGCAGAGAGAGAGCATGTGGATATCAGACTTTATAAGGTCATCTACCAGGCCATCGAGGATCTGGAAGCAGCTCTTACAGGCATGCTGGCTCCCGTTTACGAGGAGCGCAATACAGGACGTGCCATCGTGCGTCAGCTCTTCAAGGCTTCGGGCGTAGGCACCATAGCTGGATGCTATGTAACCGACGGTGTGGTTGAGAGAGGCTCCAAGGCCAGGATCTTCAGAGGAGACAAGCAGATATTTGACGGAGACATCGCTTCCCTTAAGAGATTCAAGGATGAGGTCAAGGAGGTCAAGACCGGATTCGAGTGCGGTATGGTATTTGACGGCTTCGGAGATCTTGAGGTGGACGATAATATAGAGATCTATAAGATGGTAGAGGTCCCCAGGACTCCCCAGAGATCTGAGTAAGAGGAATATGAAAAAAGGAAGCATAAAGAACAACAGGATAAACGGAGAGGTCATGCGTGCCCTCTCCGTGATCATAAGAGACGGTGTCAAGGATCCCAGGATAGACCCTCTGTTTTCCATAACGAAGGTGGAGGTCACTCCTGATCTGCAGTTCTGCAAGGTGCATATATCCACCATGTCAGAGGACGAGCAGAGCCTTGACCGTACCATTGAGGGACTTAAGCATGCCGAGGGCTACATAAGGAGAGAACTGGCGCATACCGTCAATCTCAGGAAGACCCCGGAGCTTCAGTTCGTACCGGACAGAAGCATAGAATATGCCATAGAGATGTCCAGAAAGATAGACGAGCTGCTTAAGAGCAGTGAAGAGACCCGGAGTGAGGAATGAGGAATTATTCTGACAGAACTGAATTCAGACAGATATTCAATGAGGCCATAGACAGGGCCTCATCTGTCTGTATATTTGGACATATAAGCCCGGACGGAGACTGTCTGGGCTCTGCTCTTTCCGTAAGAAGATATATAGAAAACAGGAAGTCCGCAGCAGGTCTGCCTTCAGATGAAAAGAATTCAGCTGAAAAGGACCCGGCAGAGAAGATAGATGAAAATAACAGGGAAGCCACCGATATAAGGGTATATCTTGATGAGGCGTCGGAGAAGTTTGCCTATCTCTGCGGCTTCGACAGGATCTGCCATGAGCCTGATGAGAAGAGAAGCTGCGATCTTGCCATAGTCCTGGACTGCGGAGATACTTCAAGGCTTGGAAAGTTCCTTCCCATGCTCAAAAAGGCGGGCAGGACCCTCTGCGTGGATCATCATGTCACCAATGAGGGCTTTGCAGAGGAATCCCTGATCGTGCCTCAGGCCTCCTCGACTTCTGAGCTTGTATATGATCTTTTTGATGAGTCATATATAGACAGGGAGACGGCAGAGGCGGTCTATACCGGACTTGTGCATGATACGGGAGTATTCAGATACAGCTGCACTTCACCTCACACCATGGAGGTGGCAGGAAGGTGCATGGCAAAGGGCATAGACTTCGGAGAGATCATAGATGATTCCTTCTTTTCCATGACCAAAAACCAGAAGGAAGCCCTGGGCAGGGTGCTCTCGGAGATGGAGACGGCTCTTTGCGGAAAGCTGGTCATCGGACATATAGATGCTGCTGCCATGGATCTTTACGGAGTGACAAAAAAGGAGATGGACGGATTCATAGATCAGCTCCGGACCACGAGAGGGGCTCTGGGAGCAGTATTTATGTATCAGTGCAAAAACAGGACATATAAGGTAAGCCTGAGATCCAATACGGACGAACTCAATGTGGCAGAGGTGGCTGCACTTTTCGGAGGCGGAGGCCATGTAAGGGCTGCCGGCTGCTTCATGGGACCGGATCTCAGAGGCAATATCGAAAAACTTGTAAAGGAGATAGGGGCAAGGCTCGGACATGAATAAAAACCCCTACAACGGCTTTATAAATATATATAAGGAACAGGGCTTTACCTCCATGGATGTCTGCGCCAAGCTGAGGGGCATACTCGGCATGCGGAAGATCGGACATGCAGGAACCCTGGATCCCATGGCTGAAGGCGTGCTGCCCGTGGCTCTCGGCAGAGCCACCAAGGATATAGACAGGATAGGGAACGGCACCAAGGTATACAGGGCCGTGATGCTCCTGGGAGTCAGCACGGATACTCAGGATATCACCGGCACCATCATAGTGGAGAAGGAAGTGCCGGCATTTTCCGATGAGGAGATAAGGGCTGCAGCCGATTCATTCCTCGGCACATATATGCAGCTTACGCCCATGTATTCCGCCAGAAAGGTGGCTGGGAAGAAGCTTTACGAATATGCCAGAAAGGGCATAGAGGTTGAGCGGAAGAAAAAAGCAGTGGAGATCCTCAGCATAGTTATCGAGGACATAAGCCTTCCCAGAGTCACATTTACAGTGACCTGTACAAAGGGCACCTATATACGTACCCTCTGCAGTGATATGGGAGACAGGCTTGGGCCCGGCGCCTGTATGGAGGAGCTCACAAGGCTTGCCGTGGGAGATATCAGGATAGATACTGCGCTGAAGCTGTCTGATGTCGAGAGGCTCAGAGATGAGGGCAGGATAGGGGAAGTCCTCTGGATAGCTTCTGACTGTGCGGTAGCCCTGGGCAAATTTGACGGGGCCCATATGGGACATGAGAGGATATTCCGGAAGCTGATGACCGAAGCCCAGCGAAGGAGGCTCAGGACCTGTGTCATAATGCTTGACCTGGGAGACGGATATATAATCCAGCGCGATGAGGTAAAGAGAGAGCTTCTTTCCATGGGCATGGACTATGTGATCAGGCTCAGGCTCGGAAAGGAGCTTATGGCGGTCAGCGCCGATGATTTCCTTAAGAAGATGCTGATGGACCGCTATGGCATGAAGGTATTGGTGGCCGGTGAGGATGTGACCTTCGGATATAAGAAGGAGGGCAATGTACATTTCCTGGAGGCTAATAAGGAAAAGTACGGTTATAATTTCATCCCGGTGGAGAAGCTGAGACTGAAAAACGGAGAAGCCATAAGCTCCACCCTGATAAAGCGCATCATTACCGTAGGAGGCATGGAGGAGGCAGAGCAGCTTCTCGGAAAGCCCTGGAGCGTGACAGGGACCGTGGTGCATGGAAGGCACATAGGCACCTCGGTGCTTGGATTCCCCACCATGAACCTGGAGATGCCGAAGGAGCTTATCTGTCCGCCCTTCGGAGTTTATGCAGTGAGGCTTTCCTTCCTTGATCGTGATGGAGGCGAAACTGAGACCTATGACGGCATAGCCAACCTGGGACTGAAGCCCACGGTCAGCGCCGATGATATCTATAAGGGCAGGATATGGCTTGAGACATTTGTCTTCGGATACGAGGGCGATGCCTATGGGCGCGAGATAAGGGTGAAGCTCCTTCGCTTCATAAGGCCTGAAAAGAAATTTGCCGGCATAGAGGAGCTCAGGGAGCAGCTGCTCGGGAAAGATGTGGAGGAAGCAAGGCAGTTCCTCGCTGTTTATCAGGAAGGCAGGAGGCATGCTGACGAAAAAACACTTGTATTTTCGGCGGATAGATGATACAATCCGTATGTTTTGTGAGATACGCCCCGGCAGGGTATGACGCGTCTCCTGCGCATACATGGTCGGAGGTAAGTAAGGGCGGAGCCCGATAATATTTAGGAGGAAGAACAATGATAGCAAAAGAGAAGAAGCAGCAGATCATGAAGGAGTTCGGCCGTGACGAGCACGACACAGGATCACCCGAGGTACAGATCGCAGTACTTACAGAGAGGATCAACGAGCTTACCGAGCACCTTAAGAAGAACCCCAAGGATCACCACTCCAGAAGAGGACTTCTGATGATGGTAGGACGCAGAAGAGGACTTCTTGACTACTATGCAAAGAAGAACCTTGAGGGATACAGAACACTTATCGCAAGGCTTGGAATCAGAAAGTAACAGGCTCAGAAAGAGCTGTATCAATCCCCGGACCAATGTCCGGGGATTTTTTTATACTGTAATAGCTGATCTGCTTTTATTCTAAGGCCAGACATGGTACAATATCCGAACGAATCATGGAGAATTTAGTTATGGACAAAAGGCTTAAAAGTCTTGAAGGTATTCGAATATTGGCATGCATAAGCGTATTTCTGAGCCATTTCAGACTCGCCTTTTTCCCGAACACTGAATTATGGACAGACAGTACTCCGCTGAGGCTCTTTACTTCATCCGGGGATATCGCAGTGAGGATACTTTTTGTAATCAGCGGGATCCTGATAAGCTGCAGGTATTTCAAAAAGGGATCATATGATGTAAGGCAGGATATGCTGAAGCTTTACTTCAGGCTTGTTCCCACCGTTCTTGCAGCCAATCTGCTGGTATATGGCCTTATGTCCTGCGGACTTCTCTTCAATGCAGAAGCAGCAGCCCTGAGCGGTTCACAGGGATTCCTTGCGGCCTTCAATAATTTTGTCCCCAGCCTTTCCGGATGCATCAAAGAGGCCTTATTTACCTGTTATCTTACTGGAGACAGCATCTATATAGGCCCGCTCCGGATCATGATATATATGTTTCTTGGTAGTCTGCTGGTGCTTGCCATCATAGGCCTCTGCAGGGGGGATCGCACCCTGCGCTTCATCGTATACCTGATAATACTTTTCGTCTTTAATACATACTATAATTATTTTATCCTTGGCATGATAGCAGGAGAGCTCTATGCTGACGGAGCCATGATCCGATGGCTTGAAGCCAGGAAGTTTATCGCTTTCATCCTGTTCCTGATCTCCTTTATCGGCATCAGCATGATGGATATCGATGATGCAAATAAGATCATGAGGATGCTGTTTGCGGTATATCTGGAATTATTCTTTCTTACCGTTTTAGGAAGCCCCATCAGTGAAAAGATACTTGGCAATAAACTGATGCTTTTCGGCGGAAAGCTGGCGTATCCTTTCTATGTCCTGCACTGGCCGGTCATCATCAGCTTCTCCTCATGGCTCTATATAAAGCTTCTTTCTGCAGGGCTGCGCTTAGGGCCTGCAGTCCTGATCGATCTGATATTGTCAGGACTGGTGACAGCTGTCATGGCGCTGCTGTTTCATGTATTTATTGAAGATGCAGGCAGGGGGGCCATAAAGTATATTGATGGGCATATGGAAGGTTAAAGGATATCATTTACGGTCATGGCAAAGGAAACTTTAGATCAGATGCTGAAGAATGGAACAAAGCGGATAGAGTGGTGCGATATTTTCAAGGGGATGGCCATATTGCTGATCGTTATCGCCCATGTATCCGGAAGGTTCAATGATTATGTTTATCAATTTCATGTAGCAGCATTTTTCTTTATATCAGGATATACCAACAAGGGGCAGGGGAGCCTCTTTGAGGCAGTGATAAAAAAAACACTGACATTGCTGCTTCCCTATTATTTCCTTAATCTTGCGGGACTGGCAGTGATAGATATACTGGAGAAGCTTGGCATTGCAGGCTTTATCTGCAGCGGTGTCTATCATGCCGATCTTCAGTGGAAGATAATGGAGGCGCTTCGCCTTGGAGGAACTAACTGTGAGTGGTTCGGCGCTACCTGGTATCTGGTGGTGATGTTCTGGGCTGCCTGCCTTTTTGACATTGAGATCAGGCTTGCAAAAAGGAATAAAGCCTGCCTGATGCTCATGAGCATCTGTCTGTTCCTCCTTTCCCTTTCCATGGATCCTTCGACCTGGGTACAGGCACTGAAGGCGCAGTATTACATGGCCCTGGGCTGGATGTTTAAAAATGTGCTGAAAGAAGGAAAACTGTCATGGACTGTATTAAAGGCTTGTATAATTGCCGCTATATGGGTTATCATGACGAACATGGGACTTTGCGATACCATGAACTGGCCTACATTTAAGTTCAACGGTATGGCTGATATGATCATGCCCCTGTTCGGGATCCTGATCCTGATCCATATATCTCAGGCACTGGCAGCCCTTGGGCGGATAAAACAGCCCCTTCTCTATCTTGGAAGGAATACGATGAGCGTCATGTGCCTTCATTTCCTGGGATTCAAACCGGCTTATCTTATAATGATAGCCTTTGGCAGGATGAACTGGAGCCAGTTTAACCTGGCTGTACCGCCTGATATCTATTACATGACGGATATCATCTTTATAACGGCGATATCAGTAGCTGCCTCGCTTATGATGTGGAAGCTTCTTGGAGATTATAAGATAACAAGGTTATTGACCGGAAGATGGACCAGAAAAGAGCTTTCGGATTTTTATGACAGCCTGCTCATAAAGGAGCTTCGCAATATATATGATATTGCAAAAAATATCGGCACAAGTATCATAAAGGGATACCGGGCTGATTTTAGTATACCCTGGAAGAATTAGAATATCAGACTTAAGTTTTTCCGGGGAATAAACAAATTGGAGGAATTATGAACAGAGTAATAATCACTGTAGTCGGAAAGGATACGGTCGGCATCATAGCAGGGATATGCACCTATCTTGCGAGTCATGGGATCAATATACTGGACATCTCCCAGACCATACTCCAGGGCATCTTTAACATGATGATGATCGTGGATGTGAGCAAGGCGGACATAAGCTTTGATGAGCTTTCTGATGGCCTTGATGCTGTCGGAGAGGAAAAGGGAGTGAACATAAAGTGCCAGCGTGAGGAGATATTTACCTCCATGCACAGAGTCTGAGAGGTGGATGAATTGATAAATATTTATGAGGTCCATGAGACCAATCAGATGATAGAGCAGGAAAATCTGGATGTCCGCACCATCACCATGGGCATAAGCCTTCTGGACTGTGCGGATGGAGATCTCTCCGTGCTCTGCGATAATATTTACAATAAGATCACTGCGAAGGCCAGGGATCTGGTATCCTGCGGCAATGAGATCGAGAAGGACTACGGCGTGCCTATAGTAAATAAGCGTATCTCCGTGACTCCCATATCGCTGATAGCAGGCGGAGCCTGCAGGAGCGTTGAGGATTATGTGGAGGTGGCGAAGACTCTGGACCGGGCTGCCAAAGAAGTGGGAGTCAATTATATCGGCGGTTTTTCAGCCATAGTATCAAAGGGCATGACTGAAGCAGAGGAGTTTCTTATACGCTCCCTTCCATACGCCCTCCCCGCAACCGAGAGGGTCTGCTCCTCGGTCAATGTGGGTTCCACAAAGACCGGCATCAACATGGATGCGGTAAGGCTCTGCGGCGAGATCATAAAGGAGATCGCTGCCAATACAAAGGACGGAGAATTCCCCCACTGTGCAAAGCTTGTGGTATTCTGCAATGCACCCGATGACAATCCCTTCATGGCGGGAGCCTTCCACGGAGTAAGCGAGCCCGATGCGGTCATAAACGTAGGTGTCAGCGGCCCGGGAGTGGTAAAGGCTGCCCTGCAGGGCTGCAGGGGGGAGAGCTTTGAGGTGCTCTGTGAGACCATCAAGAAGACTGCCTTCAAGATAACCAGAGTTGGACAGCTGGTGGCAAAGGAGGCCTCCGAAAGACTGGGAGTGCCATTCGGCATCATAGACCTGTCCCTTGCCCCTACACCGGCGATAGGAGACAGTGTGTCAGATATCCTTGAGGCCATGGGCCTTGAGTCTACCGGAGCTCCGGGAACCACGGCGGCATTGGCCCTGCTCAACGATCAGGTAAAGAAGGGCGGTATCATGGCTTCCTCCTATGTGGGCGGCCTTTCAGGAGCCTTCATACCTGTCAGTGAGGACCAGGGTATGATAAATGCGGTAGAAAGGGGATCCCTCAGCCTTGAGAAGCTGGAGGCCATGACCTGTGTATGTTCCGTCGGACTTGATATGATAGCTGTCCCCGGAGATACCGCGGCCGCGACCCTTTCCGGCATAATAGCCGATGAGGCTGCCATAGGCATGATCAACCAGAAGACCACTGCGGTCAGGATAATCCCTGCAGTCGGGAAAAAGGTAGGCGATACCGTGGAATTCGGAGGGCTTTTCGGTTATGCACCCGTCATGCCGGTGAACGGATACTCCTGTGAGGAATTCATAAGCAGGAAGGGCAGGATACCCGCACCCATACACAGCTTCAAAAACTGATAAGAGCGGCATAAGCTCTGAAAATGCAGATAAGACAGATAATATAGATGATCCATTTTGCCGGGCTGATCCCGGAGGACGAAGGCCCTCCAAAGTCAGTCCCGGCAGTTTTGCATATACGGAGCTTTTATGCTATACTGCAAAAGATATGAATATAAATAATCTGAAAAAAATAATCAGGAAAGGGCACATCCTTAAGAATGAGCCCATGTCGGCTCACACTACCTTCAGGACAGGGGGGCCTGCCGCATACTATTTCATACCAGAGGATGAGACTGAGGCTGCCGGACTCATAAGATATTTTCATAATAATGATATACCCTATTTCGTTATCGGGAACGGATCCAACCTTCTTGTTTCAGATGAGGGCTTTGACGGAGCCGTCATAGATCTGGGAAGGAATGATGGGACCAGCTTTACCATGCTTGGCATAGATGATGAGAGGGAGGACGGCATACTTTTTGACTGCGGAGCCGGATGCCTGCTTTCGGCAGTAGGCAGCTATGCCCTCAAATTCTCTGCTGCAGGCTTCGAAGCCCTTGGAGGGATCCCGGGCTGCGTAGGCGGGGCCTGCATAATGAATGCCGGAGCCTTTGGTTCAGAGATAAAGGATGTCATATTTGAAGCAAAGGTCATAACGAAAAACGGAGAGATGAAGAAACTTGGCAGGGATGAGATGAGCTTCGGCTACAGGACTTCAAGCCTTCTTACTGAAGGTTATACTGTGGCGAGAGCTTCATTTCTGCTGAAAAAGGGTGAGACCGGGGAGATAGAGGCAAGGATGAAGGAGCTTACGGAAAGGCGCAGGGAAAAACAGCCTCTGGAATACCCATCGGCGGGATCCACCTTTAAAAGGCCTGAGGGGGACTTTGCGGGAAGGCTCATTGATGAGGCCGGACTCAGGGGGCTGAGGCTGGGCGGAGCCATGGTGAGCGAAAAGCATTGCGGTTTTATCATCAATTATGACCATGCGTCAGCCAGAGACATATATGAACTGATAGAGGAGGTCAGGAAGAGGGTATTTGAACACAGCGGGGTCATGCTTGAGCCCGAGGTGAAGATGCTTGGCAGATTCTGAGACTGTCCCGGAGAGGATGTAAGGAGCTGCCGTATAAAATCATAAAGGAGAAAAGTTATGAGCGGGGCAACAACTACTGTAGAAAAACTGGTGGAGAAGATGGGGCTTACAAATCTCACGCCTGAGATCGAGCTGTCAGACAAAATCATAAGCTTCTATGATGTAAACAGGCCGGCGCTGCAGCTGACGGGTTTTTTTGAACACTTTGACGTGACAAGGGTCCAGATCGTTGGAAATGTGGAGCAGCAGTATATCGATGGCCATCTGGATAAGGAGACTGTGTCGGAGCGCTTTGAACGCATAGCGTCCTTCGGCGTGCCGTGCATAATATTTTCCAGATCTTATCAGCCCAGTGCCGCCATACTCGAGAGCTGCAGGAAGCATAATGTTCCCTGCCTCAATTCGGCCAAGACCACTTCAGACCTTTCAAGCGAGATCGTCCGCTGGCTGAAGGTGCAGCTGGCTCCCTGCATAAGCATACACGGGGTACTGGTCGATGTATACGGCGAGGGAGTACTGATAGTGGGAGACAGCGGTATAGGAAAGTCGGAGTCGGCTCTTGAGCTTGTAAAGAGAGGCCACAGGCTGGTATCTGATGATGTGGTGGAGATCAGAAAGGTCTCCGATGAGACCCTGGTGGGCTCTGCCCCTGCGGTGACCAAGAACTTTATCGAGCTCAGGGGCATAGGCATAATCAATATCCGCACCCTGTTCGGATTTGAAGCCATAAAGGATACCCAGCCCATAGACATGGTCATAAAGCTGGAAGACTGGGACAAAGATAAGGAGTATGACAGGCTGGGGCTTACGGAGAATTATACAGAATATCTGGGAAATAAGGTCATCTGCCATGAGATCCCCATACGCCCCGGACGTAATCTGGCCATCATAGTCGAGTGTGCGGCTGTCAATAACAGGGCAAAGAAGATGGGCCATAATGCAGCCGATGAACTGTTCAAGAGAGTAAACGCCAATATAGCAAACAAATTATGAAGCTTGTCATAGTAAGCGGGATGTCCGGAGCAGGAAAGACCGTAGCCCTCAAATCCATGGAGGATATGGGCTTTTACTGCGTGGACAATATGCCCATATTTCTTATAACCAAATTTGCAGGTGCCGTAACTTCCGAAAGCGATAAAAGGAAGATCGCGATAGGTGTGGATATCAGGAGCGGAGAGGAACTTCCGGGACTCAGGGATATATTCAGAGAGCTTGACGGGAAGAGGATCAGCTATGAGATCCTCTTCCTCGATGCTTCCGACAAGGTCCTGCTTAAGAGATACAAGGAAACAAGGCGCACCCATCCTCTGGCGAGGGATGGCAGGATAGAAGACGGCATAAGGGAGGAACGGAGGGAGCTTACCTGGCTTCGCGACCGGGCCGATTATGTGCTGGATACCTCCATGCTCCTCACCAGGGATCTGAGAGCCGAGCTCATGGAGATATACACTGAGGACCGGACCTTCAAGAACCTTTATGTCACTGTCATGTCCTTCGGATTCAAGTACGGCATCCCGGAGGATGCGGACCTGGTCTTTGACGTCAGATTTCTGCCGAATCCCTTCTATGTGGAGGGGCTCAAAGAAAAGACGGGCCTTGACAAGGAGGTAAGGGATTTTGTGCTCCGTTTTGAGGATGGTCCCGCCTTTGAAAAAAAACTGGAGGATATGGTGGATTTCCTGATACCGAGGTATATCTCGGAGGGAAAGAATCAGCTGGTGATAGCCATAGGCTGCACAGGGGGAAGGCACCGTTCTGTAACCTTTGCGGAACAGCTTTACGGACATCTGCGCAGGGATGCCTCCTTTGGCATCAAAATAGAACATCGGGATATCAAGAGGAATTGAAATGTCGTTTTCTTCGGAGGTTAAGGAAGAAATCAGAAAAAAGTGCTTTACTTTCAAAAACAGGCATAGTAAAATCGCAAATGGAATTGAGGCGGAATACAGAAAAGAATATCTGATGGCCATGTTTCTGGATTCGGGCTCTGTGAGCAATCCGGAAAAGTTCTACCACCTGGAGTTTGTGTGCGGCACAAAGCAGGAGGCAGAGGATCTGAGCGCCATAATCAGAAGCTTTGATATCATCCCTAAGATCACTGAAAGAAAATCTCATTATGTAGTATACCTGAAGGACAGTGAAGCCATATCTTCAATGCTCAGCATACTTTCGGCCCATCAGTCCATGATGAAGTTTGAAAATGTCAGGATACTCAAGGAGATGAGGGAAAATATCCAGCGCCAGGTGAACTGTGAGACCGCCAATATCTCCAAGACTGTGTCTGCATCTGTAAGGCAGATAGAGGATATCGAGCTTATAAGATCGAAGATCGGGCTGTCGGGACTCCCGGAGAATCTGCAGGAGATTGCAAGGCTCAGGCTGGAAAGACCTTCGGCGTCGCTGAAGGAGCTTTCAGAGGAGCTTTCGGAGAACATAGGCCGATCAGGAGTCAACCACAGGCTCAGAAAGCTTTCCCGGATAGCAGATGGACTCAGGGAAGCCTGCGGTGCGGGACCCGCATCGAGTTTAATTCTAGGAGGAACATGTAATGACAAGCAATAACGTTATTGTGAATCTCCCCAAAGAGATGGATCGCAAGGTGGCCATACTCGTGCAGGTAGCCAGCCAGTATGATTCAAGGATACATCTTATATGCGGCACAAAGAAGGTCAATGCCAAGAGCATAATGGGCATGATGACCATTCCCCTCGATCAGAACGATGAGATCCGCATAGAGGCAGAGGGCAGCGATGAGGAAGAGGCTGTAAGGGCGATAACGTTATTTCTTGAAAACGGTGACAGGGTAGCCTGAGGGACCGTCCGATACATAAAATCATACAGATATGATCTGCGTCTGCTCAGGCAGGCGCATTTTTATCGGACAAAGGGAAAATACCGGATATCGGGCGGAGGGAAAAGCCCAGGCAGGACATGGAGAAAAGCCAAAATATAAGTTGACATCAAAATAAGCTTATGATATAGTTATAAAGCTTTTGAAAAGAAAGAGCTTTCTTTTTGAAAACATGCTGCTGTAGCACAGTCGGTAGTGCGTCGCATTGGTAGTGCGGAGGTCACGGGTCCGATTCCCGTCAGCAGCTCTCATAAAAGATGACTCGGAGCTTAATATAGCTCCGAGTTTTTGCATATATAAAATACTGCTTACAATAAACCCTCGCTTCAAAAAGCATTCAGTTACGAAGCACTTTCTTGCAGAGCTTCTGCTGCGAACATTGCACAGCGGCAGTCCGGAGCGGAAGTCCTGCAGGGGAAAGTCAGTCTTTATGGCCTTCTGAGAACTGCAAAGGGAGCCGCAGCAGCATCTATATCTTTATCCCGTCTTTATTTTCTCACCTTAATCTTAATCTGCTCTTTAATCCCATGATGATATAATCTCCGACGATCGGGGGATGGATATACTTCCTCGGTCCTATTATTTTTGAAGGATACAGGAGAATCATATGGAAGATAGGATAAAGGGAGAGCTTGCCCCGGAGGAGCTTAAAAAGAGGATACTCAAAGCGGATCCCGTGGAGGCCTGCACACTTCTTCATTCCGGAATGAAGGGCCTGAGCTCAGAGGAGGCTGCGGAGCGGCTGAAAAGATACGGACGAAATGAGCTTGCCGAAAAGAAAAAGGACAGCATGCTAAAAAAGCTCATCGCCAATTTCACGAGTCTGATGGCCCTGCTCCTCTGGATAGGAGGCATAATGGCCATCATATCCGGAGCACCGGAGCTGGGAATTGCCATATTCTGCGTGAACCTGATAAACGGCGCATTTTCATTTTTCCAGGAATTCAAGGCAGAGAAGGCTACATCGGCTTTGAGTAAGATGCTTCCTGCCACGGCGAGGGTGCTGAGGGACGGTGAAGAGGTCAAGATCGAGGCTGCTGAGATAGTTCCCGGCGACATCATGATCATCGAGGAAGGGGATAAGATCAGTGCCGATGCCAGGATACTCCGCAGCAGCGACTTCAGTGCTGATCAGTCCACCCTTACGGGCGAGAGCAATCCCATAAGGAAGAGTGCGGACGGACTGAGGGAGGAGGTCAGCTATCTGGAGGCGGAAAATATGATATTTTCCGGTACCTCGGCAGCCGCCGGTACCTGCAGGGCCCTGGTGATTTCCACTGGCATGCAGAGTGAGTTCGGAAAGATAGCCGATCTTACCCAGACCACGGAGAAATCCCTTTCGCCCCTTCAGAAGGAGCTGGACATACTTACGAAGCAGATCGCAGTCATAGCCATCAGCATAGGCATACTTATACTGCTGGTTGCGGTATTTTTAGTAAAGGATCCGGTGATGGAGGCCTTCCTCTTTTCACTGGGCATGATAGTGGCCTTCATCCCTGAGGGCCTGCTCCCTGCAGTGACCCTGTCCCTGGCCCTTGCGGTCCAGAAGATGGCAAAGGAAAATGCTCTGGTAAAGAAGCTTTCTGCCGTGGAGACCCTGGGCTGCACCAATGTGATCTGCTCTGATAAGACAGGTACCCTGACCCAGAATGAGATGACGGTCAACCATATATGGACCATGCAGGCTGAGATGGAGGTCAGCGGTGAGGGCTACGGCCCTGAGGGAAAGATAACGGATCAGGGAAGGACGGTGACGGCAAAGAGCAGTAATATCTTAAGGATGCTGCTTTCCGGAGCCACTCTCTGCTCCAATGCAAGGCTCATACCTCCTGATAAGGAGAAGGGCGGAGACAGATATACGGTACTGGGTGATCCTACTGAGGCCTGCCTCTCCGTAGTGGCCAGAAAGGGCGGGCTCGATCCCGCAGCCGTATCCATGGAATATCCCCGTATCATGGAGCTTCCCTTTGATTCGAGAAGGAAGAGGATGACCACCATCCATCAGCTCCGGGGAAACTTTGAGGGCGGCGGAAGGATAGCCTTCGTAAAGGGATCGCCCAAGGAGGTCATGGAGCTCTGCAAAAACTGCTTTGAGGGAAGCAGTGCCCGTACCATGACAGAGGAGGACAGGCAGCGTATCATGGCTGCCAATGACAGATATGCCAGAGAAGGACTCAGGGTACTGGCAGTGGCCTATCGCACCCTCAGAAAGGACGACAGATCCCTTCCCCAGGCACTGCGGGAATACAACAATGAAAATATAGAAAGGGAGCTTACCTTTATGGGCCTTGTGGCCATGCAGGATCCTCCCAGGGCAGAGGTGAAGGATGCGGTGGCCCTTTGCCGCAGTGCCGGCATAAAGGTGGTCATGATCACCGGAGACTATGGCCTGACTGCGGAAAGCATAGCAAGGAAGATAGGCATAATAGAGAGCAGGAACGCAAGAGTCATATCAGGAGCTGAGCTTGCCGATATGAAGGATGAGGAACTCAGGAAGGCCCTTATGGGAGAGGTGGTGTTTGCCCGTATGGCTCCGGAACAGAAGTACCGTATAGTCTGCATGCTTCAGGATATGGGCAACATAGTTGCAGTGACGGGGGACGGAGTCAATGACTCACCGGCTTTGAAAAAGGCCGACATAGGCATAGCCATGGGCATCACCGGTACGGATGTGGCCAAGGAGGCCGCTGACATGATACTCAGCGATGATAACTTTGCCACCATCGTCAGGGCCATAGAGGAGGGAAGGAGCGTATATAACAACATACGAAAATTTCTCAGATATATCTTCGACAGCAACACTCCTGAGGCAGCGGCCTCAGTGGTATATCTGCTGTCAGGAGGAGCCATACCCCTTCCCCTTACCATACTTCAGATCCTCACCATAGACATAGGCACGGATATGGTGCCGGCCCTGGGACTCGGAGCAGAGGCCTCGGAGGCAAGCGTCATGAAGCGTCCTCCCAGATCCAGAAATGAGAGGCTGCTCAATAAAAATGTGTTCTTCGTAGGATTTATATGGTATGGTCTTATCGGAACGGTATTTTCACTGGGAGGCTATTTCCTGGCAAATATCCTTAATGGCTGGCCCGCAGGCCCCATAGCCGCAGAGGGAAGTCTGGTCTATGCCCAGGCTACGACCATGGCCCTTGCCGGAGTGGTATTTTCCCAGATGGGCATGGTCATGAACAACAGGACCGATACTGAGTCAGTGCTCAGGAGAGGACTTTTCACCAACCATTATATCAATCTCGGACTTGTTATAGAGGTGCTCATACTGCTTGCACTCATGTACATCCCCTTCCTCAATGAGGTGTTCAATACGGCACCCATAGGAGGGCTGGAGTGGCTGTACCTGATATGTGTTCCCTTCATAAGCTTCGGTATCGAAGAGGCAAGGAAGCATTTTCTTCGCAGGCATATGGCAGGAAAGGAGCAAGGCAAATGAAGATAATAATCGTAGGCTGCGGCAAATTCGGAGTGAGGGCCGCAGAGGATCTGACGAGGAAGAATCATGATGTTACGATAGTGGACACGGACAGGGAGAGCTTCCATGCCCTGAGCGAGGAATTTACCGGACGCACCATCTGCGGCATGGGCTATGACAAGGATGTGCTGATAGAAGCCGGAGTAGCCACGGCGGATGTGCTTATAAGCTGCACCAACAGCGATGCCATCAATGCCGTCACGGTCATAGTGGCCAAAAATGTGTTCCATGTGCCCACCGTGGTGGCCAGGATGTATGATCCCATAAGGGCCAGGATGTTTGAATCCATGGGTGTTTATACCGTATCCATCACAAGGCTCGGAGTGGAGAATGTGATGGATTTCCTGGAGGATAACAGGAGCATCAGAGTGATCAGGAAGATGGCAAATGACGATGTGGAGCTCATCAGGATCAGGGTCAATGCAGCCCTGGACGGTACGGAGCTTTCCTCACTTATCGTGGATGGGAAGATGCAGCCCGTTTCCATAGAGCGGGGAGGTCATTCCATGATGCCGGAGGCCGGTATGAGATGTGAATACAACGACGTACTCTATCTGACCGTGAGCAGATCATACATGGCTCAGGCCAGGGCACAGCTGCAGCTTTAAGGAGGCCACAGTATGAAGATAATCATAGTAGGTGGAGGACAGATAGGCGGATACATAGCCGAGCTGCTCCTTGAGAACGGACACAGTGTGACAGTTATAGAAAATAAGGACAGGGCCCTTGAGGCCCTCAGGAAAAACGGCCTTAAGGAGGAAAATATCCTCATAGGGGACGGTACTGACGTATCCGTGCTGGAAAAGGCCGGCACCAGGAACTGCAATGCCCTGGTATGTGCAACAGGTCTTGACGAAGTCAATCTGACGGCGGCCATGATGGCCAAATTTGAATATGATGTGCCGAAGGTCATCGCCCGTGTCAATAATCCCAGGAATGAGTGGCTTTTCAACTCAGGTATGGGAGTGGACGTGAAGATAAATCAGGCTGATATAATCGGACACATGATAGCCGATGAGATGAACTATCAGTCCATCATGACCCTCATGAGGCTTTCAAAGGGAGAATACTCCATAGTGCGCATACACGTGGATTATCATTCGCAATGCGTGGATAAGCCCCTGTCCCAGATCAAGCTCCCTGCGGAGTCCCTGCTGATAGCGGTCTATGAGGATGAGACCATGATGATCCCCCACGGTGAGACCGTGATAAGAGCCGGACAGTATATACTTGCCTTTGCGGATGAGGAATCCATAAAAGAGCTGAACCGTATATTCGGAGGCTGAAGAGGAAAAGACGGGAGCAGCGGCAGCACCGGAAAGCAGATCAGATGAAATGACGCGGCTCCCCTTTGATGATATCGGCTTCTTTTTCGGCGGAAAATATGCTACCATAGGATATAATCTGCACACAGAGGAGAGATCTTATGAGATATACGGAACAGAAGCTGGAAGGAAAGAATGCGGTCACCGAAGCCCTCAGATCAGGAAGAAGCGTGGACAGGCTCTTTCTTCTTGAGGGCGGCGGAGAGCATGCCTTTGATACCATACTGAGGGAACTTCGGAAGCATCCTGAGACTAAACTGAGCTATGTCAGGAAAGAACGGCTTGACGCCATGTCGGAGACAGGAAAGCACCAGGGAGCCATAGCCCTCTGTGCTGCCTATGATTATGCCTCGGTGGAGGACATACTTTCGGAGGCGGAAAAGAAGGGAGAGCCCCCCTTCCTCATCATACTTGACGGGATAGAGGATCCTCACAATCTGGGTGCCATCATACGTACGGCCAATCTCTGCGGAGCCCATGGAGTCATCATCAGGGCTGACAGGGCAGTGGGGCTGACGCCGGTGGTTGCCAAGGCCTCTGCGGGAGCCATAAACTATACTCCTGTCGCCAAGGTCAGGAATATCTCCAGGACCATAGAAGAGCTCAAAAAGAGGGGCCTCTGGTTCGCCTGTGCGGATATGGGCGGGGAGATCATGTATAAGCTGGACTTAAAGGGCCCCATCGGCCTTGTCATAGGCAACGAGGGCCGTGGCGTGTCAGAGCTTGTGAGGAAGAAATGCGACATGATCGCTTCCATTCCCATGAAAGGAGACATAGACTCCCTCAATGCTTCAGTCGCCTGCGGAGTGCTCTGCTATGAGATAGTGAGACAGAGATCAGAGTTTTAAAGTATTTTTACAGCAATGTTTTACTATGATAAAGCAGCCTGATATATAAGATTGATATATCAGGCATATTTTTTTGAGATTTTTATTGACTTTTCGGGGGATTGACGTAAAATAAGTTACTATATTGAGATTTGGGGAGACGAAAGGATCCTTTGATCAATAGGCGGCATATCTGCCGGCCGCCATCAATAACAAGGAGGACAGATTATGAAAAAGTTTCTCAGTATCGCTCTTATAGCTGCGATGTCTCTCAGCCTGCTTGCAGGATGTGACAGCTCAGCTTCCACAGAGACCGAGGCAGCAGCTACCGAGGCAGCAGCTGAGACTTCCGCCGAGGGCGACAGTGCGGAAGCAGCCGGAGATTACAAGATCGGTATCATCACCGGTACGGTATCTCAGGGTGAGGAAGAGTACCAGATGGCTACTCAGATGAAGGAAAAGTACGGAGATATGATAGTTACCGCTACATATCCTGACAACTTCTCAACTGAGACCGAGCAGACCATCAACGTAGTTACAAGTATGGCTGCAGATCCTGCAGTTAAGGTTATAGTATTCGTTCAGGCAGTTCCCGGTGCTACCGCTGCTATAGAGAGAGTAAGGGAGACCCGTGACGATATCCTGTTCATCTGCGGAGTTTGCGCAGAGGATCCCGGCGTTATCGCTGAGGCAGCTGATATCTGTCTGCTGGTAGACGAGCTCTCCATGGGACGCACAGTTCCCGAGCAGGCAGCTAAGCAGGGTGCAAAGACCTTCGTTCATATATCCTTCGAGCGTCACCTTGGATATGCTACCATCGGTGCCCGCCGTGACCTTATGAAGCAGACCTGTGAGGAGCTCGGAATTGAGTTCGTTGATGCAACAGCTCCCGATCCTACAGGAGACGCAGGCGTTACCGGAGCACAGGCATGGATCACAGAGAACATCCCTGTACTTGTAGAGCAGTACGGCAAGGATACAGCATTCTTCGCAACCAACTGCTCAATGCAGACACCGCTCATCCAGCAGGTTGCTGAGACCGGAGCTATATATCCTCAGCAGTGCTGCCCGAGCCCTTATCACGGATATCCGTCAGCCTTCAACATCTCAACAGAGGGACACGAGGGTGATGTACAGTATATGCTTGATCAGATCACTGCAGCAGTTGCAGAGGCAGGCAATACCGGAAGGATGTCATCATGGGCAGTTCCCATCAACATGCTTATGATCGAGGCCGGCGTTGAGTACGGTATCAAGTACTGCGAGGGCGAGATCACTCCTGACGAGGGATCCACCTACAACGAGGAAGCCCTGTTTGAGGAGATCAAGAAGATCGGCGGCGAGGAGACTCAGATAACCAACTATTCCGATTCCAACGGAGAGCTTGATAACTTCTATCTGATACTTTGCCCGTTCTATGATTTCTGATATCTGAACAGAACAGAGTCATATAAGGCTTAAGCTAATGCGCCCGCGTGGCAGAACGGCGGGCGCATTATATGCGTTTAATGAGACACAGTAGTTCTGCTTTTGTACCCAGAAAGATGGAGGTAAACTTGAGTTCGGAATACGTAGTTAAAATGGATAATATCTCCAAGGAGTTTTCCGGCAATAAGGTGCTGAAAAATGTCAGCCTGCAGGTAAAGCCGGGAGAGATCCATGCTCTTATGGGAGAGAACGGCGCCGGCAAATCAACACTGATGAACATACTCTTCGGTATGCCGGCCATATGGAATACGGGAGGATATGAGGGAACCATCGAGATCGATGGAAAGCCCGTGAAGATCGACTCACCCCAGAAGGCGATGGAGTGCGGCATAGGCATGGTACATCAGGAGTTCATGCTCATACCGGGATTCACCGCAACTGAAAACATCAAGCTTGGAAGAGAGGTAACCACTCCTACTGTGGCAAGTGCCATACTTGGAAAGTCCCTGGAGGAGCTGGACCGCAGGACCATGGCAAAGGATGCGAGACGTGCCATGGATACCATAGGCCTCGGCATAGATGAGAACACCATGGTTGGAGGCCTTCCCGTCGGCTACATGCAGTTCATCGAGATCGCCAGGGAGATAGACAAGACCGGCATGAAGCTCCTCATATTTGATGAGCCCACAGCCGTGCTTACGGAGTCTGAGGCCGAGAGACTGCTCCGTACCATGAAGGTCATAGCAGGAAAGGGCATAGCCATCATCTTCATAACCCATCGTATAGACGAGGTCATCGAGGTGGCTGACAGCATAACTATCCTTCGTGACGGAACCTTCATAGACAGGCTTGAGACCAAGGATACCACCGCCGCAAAGATCGCAGAGATGATGATCGGAAGAAAGGTGGAGAAGCTGGTGGACAACGCCGGCGGAGACAGGAAGCTTGATAAGGATGATATTATCCTGAAGCTCCGTGACTATCATGTGGATATGCCAGGAGAGACCGTAAGAGGTGTGGATCTGGATGTTATAAGAGGAGAGATCCTCGGCATCGGAGGACTTGCCGGACAGGGCAAGATAGGCATACCCAATGGTATACAGGGACTTTATGAAACCTCAGGTACCATCGAATTTGATGGGGAGAGGATAGATCCCGAGAAGCTCGGCGATGCTCTTTCAAAGCACATGGTCTTCGTGTCCGAAGACAGGAAGGGCGTGGGCCTGCTCCTTGAGGAGTCCATAGAGCAGAACATCATCTTCACTGCCACCCAGGTGGAGAATAAATTCATGAAGAAGGTAGGCTTCTTCACCCAGTATGATGCCGCTGCTGCAAAGAAACATGCAGAGGACATGATAAAGGAACTCGATATCAGATGTGTCGGTCCTGAGCAGCTGGTTGGAAGCCTTTCAGGAGGAAATCAGCAGAAGGTATGTCTGGCCAGGGCCCTGACCCTTGCTCCCAAGCTTCTGGTGGTATCCGAGCCTACAAGAGGTATAGATATCGGAGCAAAGAAGCTTGTGCTTGAGCTCCTGGTCAAGCTTAATCGTGAGAACGGCATGACCATCATAGTTGTAAGCTCTGAGCTCAATGAGCTCCGCAGCCTCTCCGACAGGATAGCTATAGTTTCTGACGGCAAGATCTCAGGTATACTTAAGCCTGAGGACAGCGATGCGGACTTCGGCCTGGCCATGTCCGGAGTAAAAGTAGGAGGTGCGGATAATGGAGAAGCTTAAGGACAGTTTAAAGCGTGTCAATTTGCCCCGCCTTATCATAATCCTGTTCTTCCTTTTTATAGTTTTACTGGCATATGTCAATGACATCAATGTCAATTCCTACATAGGAAGTACGATAAAGTACTGGGGAATGTGGGGCATACTGGTGCTTGCCATGGTCCCTTCGATAAAGTGCGGTATCGGACCCAACTTCGGTATAAGCCTTGGTATAGTCTGCGGACTTCTGGGAAGCCTGCTGGCAATAGAGTTCGGCATAACCGATATGTTCAATGCCATCATCCCCGGGCTCGGACCCTGGGCAGCGATCATCTTTGCCATGATAAGCAGTGCTTTCTTTGCCTGGTTCGTGGGTGTGGCCTACGGAAAGATACTTAACAGCGTCAAGGGCTCTGAGATGACCGTGACCACATACATAGGATATTCCTTCATATATCTTATGTGTATAGTATGGTTCAGGGCACCCTTCACAAACAGTGAGATAAAGTGGCCCATAGGCGCATCGGGAGTGCGTAACTCACTTAGCATGGATTCAAGCTTCGGAGGAGTCCTTAATGACTTCCTCGGATTCTCCCTCGGAGGAGAAGGCGGAGTATACATCCCTACGGGACTGGTTATCTTTTTCCTGCTCTGCTGTCTGGTTATATTCCTTTACTTCAGAAGCAAGTCAGGTATGGCCATGACTGCAGCAGGATCCAATCCCAGCTTTGCAAGGGCCAACGGCATAGACGTGGATAAGATGCGTATAAAGGGCATAGCCATTTCCACAGTCCTCGGTGCCATCGGAATAGTCGTATATACCCAGGGCTTCGGCATACTTCAGGCCTATACTGCGCCTCTTCAGATGGGCTTCCAGTGCGTGGCAGCCATCCTCATCGGAGGAGCAACCACATCCAAGGCCAAGATAAGCCACGTGATCATAGGAACCTTCCTGTTCCAGGGACTCCTGATGTTCACACCTCCCGTATCCAATAAGCTCCTTGCAGGTACGGATATATCAGATACGATGCGTCAGATAATACAGAATGGCGTTATCCTCTATGCACTTACAAAGGCGAAGGGAGGTTCCTCAAATGAAGAATAATACAGAGAAAAAGATCTCCTTCGGCAGCTACGCTAAGAACGTATTGTTCAAGAACAAGGTCATAATACTCTTTACGGTGCTCTGCATCGGCTGTATAGCCGCATCGAACACCTCCCTCAACTATATCGCCTCAGAGGTGTTTTCCAGATTCGGAAGGAACGCCTGCCTGGTACTTGCCCTGATCATCCCCTGCCTTGCAGGACTGGGTATGAACTTCGGTATAGTAGTAGGTGCGATAGCAGCCCAGATCGCCATATTTTTTGTGGTACACTGGGGCTTTACGGGCATCGGAGGCTTCATGCTCTGCGCCCTGTTTGCAACACCCATGGCCATACTTTTCGGATGGCTTCTGGGTATACTCTTCAACAAGACCAAGGGATCAGAGATGATCACCGGTCTGGTGCTCGGATTCTTCGCAGACGGAGTATACAGACTGTTCACCCTCTACATCATAGGAGGACTTATCCCCTACGATGATCCCAACCTGCTGGATCGAGGCTTCGGACTCAGAAATGCCTTTGATCTTTCAGACAGCATAAAGTATGCTCTGGATGATATAAGCTTTGTAACGGTATTCCGCATACTGATGCTGTTCATAATAGTTGTTCAGCTTATCAATATCGTCTTCGGAAGCAAAAAGAACATGACTGTTGATAAGAAGGAGAGCATGGGCAAGATCATTGCCTCAGCCATAGGTCTGGTACTTTCCTTCGTGCTCATGGCAGTGCCCGGCATAAGCGCCATGATCGGAGGCACAAGGCTTATACTGAGCGATACACTCCGTATAGCCATGATAGTTTACCTTCTTTCCCTCGTTATAAGGAAGTTTGCCCTTAAGAGGGACATAACGAAGGACAAGCTCGTTAAGACGGCAGTGCTTACCGCCGCAGTCCTTGCTCTCAGCTATATACCTGCCATCAGGGACATACTTAAGAGCGTAAGCATCTCTGCATGTACCTATGCAGTCATCTGCCTGTTCTGCTTCTTTAATAACTGGATACTTGATACCAAGCTCGGACAGGACATGAGGACCGTGGGACAGAACCGTATAGTGGCAGGTTCCGCAGGTATCAATGTGGACAAGATACGTATCACGGCTACCTGCATATCCACAGTGCTTGCTGCCTGGGGACAGCTCATATATCTTCAGAACCTGGGTACTTTCAACACTGTGCAGCAGCAGTCCAACGTAGGACTTTATGCGGTTGCAGCCCTGCTGGTCGGCGGAGCAAGCGTGCAGAAGGCCAATAACAGACAGGCGATCATAGGCGTCGTGCTGTTCCACACCCTGTTTGTGGTCGCACCCCTTGCGGCCACCCAGATCATCGGAGACTCTGCGATAAGTGAGTACATCCGTATGTTCATATGCTACGGTGTCATCGCGGTATCCCTGGCCATGCATGCATGGAAGAAAAAGGATAAGAAGGTCGTAAAGAAGACAGCCGGTGACGAAGAAAATACTGATGCCGTAAAGTCAGTCATCTGGCCCTGATGCCCTGGCATCGATCTTACGGTCATAAGATTTTGAGCTGTCAGATCTTCAGCTTGAAATATTGAGTATTTTTCATTGACGTAAAAAGCCGCTTGGCGTACTATTTATAGAGTATGTCGGCGGTTTTTTGATTTACGGCATAGATGAAGAGATATGTATAAAGCAAAGTATCTGTCCCATGGGCAGATAAGCCCGTAAAAGGGACCTGAAAATAAATGTAGGAGGTATGTGACTGTATGAAGTATGTTACTTTGGGAAAGACAGGGCTTAAGGTATCAAAAATAGGACTTGGCGGTATCCCCATCCAGAAGAACAGTGCTGAGGAGGTAAAGGAGCTTCTGATGTATCTGATGGAACAGGGAGTCAACTATGTGGACAGCGCCAGAGGATATACCGTAAGTGAGGCCCTGCTGGGAGAGGCCATGGAGGGTCACAGGGATCGCTTCATCATAGCCACAAAGAGCATGTCCGTGACAAAGGAGGACATGGCACGGGACATAGACACAAGCCTTAAGAATTTCAAAACAGACTATATTGACCTTTATCAGATACATAACCCCAGCATGGAGAATCTTGAGAAGATACTCTCAGAGGGAGGAGCCATGGAGGCTCTCAGGGAGGCAAAGGCCGAAGGAAAGATAGGCCATATCGGACTTACTGCTCACTCTACTGAAGTATTTGAAAAGGGCCTTTCCCTTGACGAGATAGAGACCATCATGTTCCCCTACAACATAGTAGAGTTTCAGGGAACCGAGCTCATCAGGAAGGCTGCAGAGAAGAATGTGGGCTTCATAGACATGAAGCCTCTGGCAGGAGGAGCCATAGAGGACGGCAGGCTGGCCCTCAGATATATCTGCGCCAATCCTGATGTGACCATAGTCATCCCGGGCATGTACAGCGTTGAGGAGGCAAAGCAGAACATAGAGGCAGTGCTGGATGAGTCACCCCTTACCGAGGAGGAAAAGCAGGGCTTTGACAAGGTAAGAGGAGAGCTGGGAGAGAACTTCTGCCGCAGATGCAATTACTGCCAGCCCTGCT
>CALWMV010000010.1 GCA_944382125.1 uncultured Lachnospiraceae bacterium | reverse complement strand
TTATCAGAGCCTCATCTCTTTGTTAATATCGGAAATACTTACAAATATCCGAAGCAGATTTTCGGCATAATCACAAAACATGGCATCAGTCCTGGCAGTTTCAGGATCAGATACATGTCTTACTATGAGCTCAGCATCCGCAAACTCGGCCTTTCTGCCGTTTATATATACTTCATGATCATCTGCATAAGGTAATCTGGCATTATATATGCCATCGGTCTGAGCCTCCCTTGCAGCACTCTGTCCGCTTGTCTCTGTATCTGGCAGTTCTACATCATCAGTCAGTACGATCTTTACAGTGTACTTTCCAGGTTCTGAATCATCCGCTGAGGCTTCATCGTCATCACCTATGTACATAGCTCTCAGATACTTATGGATGTCTGTTTCTGTCTGCTCTACTCCGTCTATGACTATAGTTTCTATTATAAAATACCCCCCGGTGTCAATCAGAAGTTATCAACATCCGCCAGTTATCCGCAAAAGAAAAAGCTGCCGTGAAATTTCACGACAGCTTAAAGCTTCATATCAGGAAACAGTGTAAGGAATCTCCCCGGGACTTCGGTAAGGAAGCTCCTTCCCGAAAGGTATGTGAGTTCTCCTTCCGCCGTATCGGGGAATCTCAGCTCGTAAGCGTGAAGGAGCTGATGGGCTATGCCCGTATCCCTCTTAAGGAGCCTGTTTAGTTCCCGGTCTCCATATTTTTCATCTCCAAGGAGCGGATGTCCAAGATAGGCAAGATGGGACCTGATCTGATGGGACTTGCCGGTGATAAGCTCTACACGAAGGAGGCTTATCTCCCTTCCCTTCCAAGGCCTTACGGCCAGAGGCTCCCAGGCTGTATCTATGGGCTTTGCGTCTCTTTCCTCCCGAAGGCCTATGCTCACCTTATTGGTCTTATCATCCTTTCTTATAAAGGCTCTGTCCTGTCCCGGAGCATCCACGCGCCCTTTGACCGCAGCCAGATAATACTTCTCGGCCCTTCTGTCTCTGAAGAGCTCCGAAAGCTCCCTTGCAGCCCTGTAGTTTTTTGCAAAGCTCACAAGCCCCGTGGTGTTTCGGTCTATGCGGTTGCATACGGTGGGAGCAAAGCCAGAGTCATCTTTCCCCCCGCAGTATTCAAGAAGTGCCTCATTGAGGCTTATGTCAGATGGATCTGCCTTCTGACAGAGCACTCCCGCCCTCTTATCCGCAAGTATGATATTATCATCCTCATATACTATGCTGCAGAACTTCGAAAGATCGGAGATTGCCGGGACAGCATTTAGCTTCCTGCTCTTTTCTCCCTTTACGCCCTCTCCTGAGCCTGCCGCCTTTCCATCGCAGCTTTCCTTTGCTGCTCCGGCAGCCTTTCCGAGATCAGTATTCCTCCCGCTGCCAGTTACATTTTCCTCCGCCGCATCCTTCCTCTCTGCAAGCTTTGCAAGGCTTTCGTCGGATACATATACCGACAATATATCCCCCTCTGCGATCATGGTATTGAAGGCGGCCTTAGCCCCATTCAGCTTTATGGTCTTTTTCCGCAGAAATTTATAGATGAGGCTTCTGCCCCATCCAGGAAACTGTTTATCCAGATATTTGTCCAAACGCTGTCCTGCGTCCTTTTTTTCTATGCGTATCTCTTTCATCTGCTGCTAAATCATGACGATAATGATGCACCCCGGCATCAGCATCAATGTGCTGCTTTTCGGGATGCAGAGAAATATCAGAACTGTCCGAGCTTCCTCATCACTGCAAATATCAGGTCAGAGGGAAGAAGCTTTGAAGCGAGCCTCAGGAAGCCCACGCTTATGCCATAGCAGGATACCGGTCTTGAAAGCAGGGCATCCTTAAGGGCCTTCTTTACCACACGTCTTGAGGATGACATGAAGAACTTCTTATATAAGGGCACGCTCTCTTTTTCCTCAGCTATGTCGAAGAACTCCGTCTTTACCGGTCCCGGACATACTGCGGTCACGGTTATGCCCCTTCCCTCAAGCTCCTCATTGAGAGCCCTTGAAAAGCTCAGCACGTAAGCCTTGGTGGCTGCATATACTGCAAATTTTGGCATGGGCACGAAAGAAGCGGCGGAGGCAAAGTTAATGATGTGCCCATATCCGGCCGCCATATAGGGCATGCATATCCTGCACATGCGGGTAAGGGCCTTGCAGTTCAGCTCCACCATGTCAGAAACTGCCTTTTCATCCATATCAGAAAAAGCCCCGAGCTTTCCAAAGCCCGAAGCATTTACCAGCATCATGATGCGCGGTCTCTCCTTTTTAAGCATGGCAGAGATGATCTCAAAGGAGCTGTCCTCCCTGAGATCCAGATCCAGGATCCTCGAGGAGAGCCCATAAGCTGAAAGCTCCTTTTCAAGAGCTTCCATCCTTTGTCTTCGTCTTGCCACAAGCCAGAACTCCGGCTCCACCTTATAGCGCTTTGCTATGGCCAGAGCCAGGTCCCTGCCCATACCGGATGAGGCGCCTGTGATCATTACGACCTTTTTTCTCATGTCTTATGTTTTCTGTACTGAACCTTTATACTCGATGTCCTTCGGATATCAGATGACTTAGTTATTAGCTGTGCCTTCAGCTGCATCCTGCTCATAGTAGGTATCCTGCTCCCCTATGCCGCCTGCAAGATCGCTGCGGTTCTGGGAGCATACCTCATAGGTATTCTGGAGCTGCTGATAGAAGGTCTCGTAGGTCTGTCTGCTCTCATTGACAGTGTTAGAGATGATGGTCTGAAGGGAGGAAAGCATGTTGTCGGTATAGGTCACTGCTCCCTGGCGGATGTTGTTGGCATCCTTTACCGCATCCTCAACTATGGTCTGGGCCTGACGCCTTGCATCCTCCACTACCTCATTGGCCTTCTGATATGCTCTCTGCATGATCTCATGATCGTTGACAAGCTCCTCTGTCTGGGCATTGGCGTCAGCTATCATGTTCTGGGCCTGGGTACGGGCATCCGCAAGTATGGCCTCCTGCTGGCTGATTATCTTCTGGTACTTCTTTATCTCATCAGGCACCCTCATGCGAAGCTCCACAAGGAGCTCCTCCATCTCTTCCTTATTGACTATGATCTTGGAATTGGAAAGGGGCTGGTACTTACAGCTATCTATAAATTCCTCTATCTCATTTATCAACTGCTCGATCCTGCTCATCAGTCTTGTCTCTCCTTCATTTTCTTCTCAACAAGCTCCTGGATGTACGGAGGCACGAGGCCTGAGATGTCCGCTCTGTATGAAGCCACCTCCTTGACCGTACTGGAGCTAAGAAAGCTGTACTTCAGGTTGGTGCTGAGGAAAATAGTCTCTATATCTTCGCAAAGTGTCTTGTTGATCTGGCTGAGCTGCAGCTCATAATCAAAATCCGTCAGCGCCCGAAGTCCCCTGACTATGATGGTGGCACCGTTCTGTTTTGCAAAGTCCACCGTCAGTCCCTCAAAGCTTTCGACCCTGACATTTGCTATGTCTCTGGTCGTTACCTTTAACATATTAACACGTTCCTCCACCGAAAACAACGGAGTTTTTGCACTATTTTTAAGTACTCCGATGATAAGCTCGTCACAAAGCTTCGATGCACGCTCTATTATATCCAGATGCCCGTAGGTGGGCGGATCAAAGCTGCCCGGGTATATGGCTGTCCTCATCATGCTTTCCTTTCCCTCAGAAAGAGGTGCTTCTGGTTCTTATATTTCTTCTCTCTCACTATCTCAAAGCCTGCTTCTGAAAATGGCTCCGTATCCGCCCTCAGGGAGGTCTCAACTATGATGATATCCTCTTCTGCAAGCCTTCCGCTCCTTTTAAGTGCTGAAAGCACAGGGAATTCCAGCCCCTTATCATAGGGAGGATCCAGAAATATCACCTTATGCTCCCCTCCGGGAAGCCTTGTCATAAGCCTTTCCGCTGCAAATGCTGCCTCAGACTTCAGTATATCTGCCCTGTTCTCAAAATGACACTTCCTCACATTGGCGGTGATCGCCTCTATGGCCTGTCTTCCGTTATCTACAAAATAGGCATGATTTGCGCCCCGGCTCAGGGCCTCTATGCCTATGGCTCCCGAGCCTGCAAATATATCAAAAAAGCTGCAGCCTGCTATATCATTCTGAAGTATGTTGAAAAGAGTTTCCTTGATCCTGTCCGTGGTAGGCCTCGTATCCTTTCCCTCCGGAGCCACAAGGGGTATGCTCCTTGCTGTTCCTGCGATCACTCTCATGTCTTTCTTCCTGTCTGTTTCCTTTCATCTTAAGAAGCCTGGCGCTCAATGAGTCTCTGCCCTTGCTGTCGTCTGAAGAGGCCTCCCCGCTTCCTTGCATGCATGGCTTCTGTCATACATAGTAGCTTTTTTCCATATAGAGGGAAAGCTTTTTTGCCAGTCCCTCATGGCCTGGTGCCTTTATATCAGGATCCGAGGCAAGTATCTCCTCTGCCGCATCCCCGGCAGGTCCAAGAAGAGCCTGGTCTCTGTATATGTCAGCTATCTCGAAGCCCATTTCACCGCTCTGCCTTACTCCGAAGAGGTCGCCAGGTCCCCTGAGCCTCAGATCCTCGGAGGCTATGAAAAAGCCGTCATTGGAATCCCTAATTATGCCAAGCCGTTCCGCTGCCTCCTCCTTATCGGAGGTGTTTATCATGATACAGTAGGACTGAGCCTGTCCGCGTCCCACTCTGCCCCGAAGCTGGTGAAGCTGGGAAAGTCCGAAACGTTCCGCATTTTCTATCATCATGACCGTGGCCTCGGGAACATCGACTCCGACCTCTATGACCGTGGTGGACACAAGTATGTCCAGCCTGCCATCCTTGAAGTCCTGCATCACCTGTTCCTTCTCCTGGGACTTCATCCTTCCGTGGAGCTTTCCGATTCGTACCTCCTTCGGGAAGATGCGTCCAAGCTTTGCGGCATAGTCTTCTACATTTTCAAGCTCCTGGGCTCCGGCAAAGCCTCCTGAGGCTGCGCCTTCCCGGATCAGCTTTGATCCGGCCCTTTCTCCTGAGCCCCCTTCCCCTGTGTCCTCATCTCCCGCATCTATGGCAGGACAAACTATGTAGGCTCTGTGTTTTTTCTTTATCTCATCATAGATGAACTTATACGCATTCCTTCGATATCCGGGTCCCACCACCGTGTTTTTGATCGGCAGCCTGCCTTCAGGAAGCTTATCTATCACTGATACATCCATGTCACCGTAAAGTATCATGGAAAGGGTCCTGGGTATGGGGGTGGCACTCATGAAGAGCATATGGGGAAGCCCTCCCTTCTGCTTCATCGCCTCCCTCTGGGATACCCCGAAACGGTGCTGCTCGTCCGTCACCACCAATCCAAGGCTGTCATACTCCACTTTTTCCTGGAACAGGGCGTGGGTGCCTATGACGATATCTGCCTCATGGCTCCGTATCAGCCCGTATATCCTTTCCTTTTCCGAGGCTGTCATGGAACCGCAGAGAAGGACCGGCCTGAGCGGAAGCTCCTGTCTTTCTATCAATGCAAGGAGCTTTTCATAATGCTGTTTTGCCAGCACCTCAGTAGGCACCATCATAGCAGCCTGATATCCGCAGAAAGCCGCATATGCCATGGCCAAGAAGGCCACTATGGTCTTACCGGAGCCCACATCTCCCTCCAGCAGACGGTTCATGACCCTTCCGGAGCTCATATCCCTGCTGATGGTCTTTACTGCCTCGGCCTGGGCCGTCGTAAGCTCAAAGGGAAGGTCTGCCGTCATCTTAAGAAAGCGAAGCTCCGGCCTGCAGCGATATTCCGATGTCTTATCCGTAAAGAGCTGCTTCCTTTTCTTCTGAAGAAGGAAGAAAAGCAGAAGCTCATCAAAGCAGAGTCTCCTCCTGGCCTCTGAAAGCTCCTTCCTGCTCCCTGGAAAATGCACCCGCTTTATGGACTCTGATTCATCCATGAGGCCATTTTTCCTCCTGAGCTCTTCAGGCAGGAACTCCGCACCAGCACTGTTCATGGCTTCACTTCCAAGGGCCTCGGCCACGGCCTTCATGACCGTCTTGTTGCTTATGCCGGAGCTCAGATGATAAAGAGGCATGAGCCTGCCCTGATAGCCCTTTTCAAAATCCTCTGGACGATACAGCTTGGGCTGTCCCATGATGAGGCGGCCGTTCTTCTCGTACACCCTGCCCCTGAATACATAATGGGCTCCGGCCCGCAGATTCTGTCTGATATAGGGCATATTGTACCAGGAGATCTGGAGCCTCCCGGCCATGTCGGATATATTGACATTGACTATGGTCATGCCGTTATATCTGTTGACCGATGCATCCGATCTCAGTATGCAGTCCACGGCCTCAGTCCTTCCCGGCCTGAGCTCATATATGGCCTTCGGGGCCTCAAACTCCTCATAATCCCTGGGGATGTATCTCAGCAGCTCCTCAACACACGAAATGCCGAGGCGCGAAAGCGCCCCGGCAGTCTTTTCTCCTATGCCTTTAAGCTTTGTCAACTCAGTCATTCAAAGTCCGTATCCTGTCTGATGAAGATATCCCCCTCGCATTATCCATATCCCGTCTGAAAGGGAATATCTCTTTTCTCAGTCCTTATTCCACACTGACGATATAATAATATACCGGCTGTCCTCCATACTGAAGCTCCACCTCCACCGAAGGAAGGGCCTTCCTTATGTCCTCACAGAGGAGTTCTGCATCCTCAGCCTTGACATCCTTACCTCTGTATATGGTCACCAGCTCACTGTCCTCGTCAGACATCTCCTTTATAAGATCAAGGGCTGTCTCATTGAGTATCTGGCCCACTGCCAGGATGCCCCTGTCGCCTATGCCCATGATATCGCCTTCGTTGATCTCCTTGCCGTCCACCTGGGTATGCCTTACGGCATAGGTGACCTGTCCTGAGCTTACGGTCTGAAGGCTCTCTGTCATGGCCCTGACATTTTCCTCGGCATCGATGCCGTCACAATAATTGATAAGAGCCGTGATGCCCTGGGGGATGGTCTTCGTGGGTATGACGAAGATATTGACATCCTTATATATCTTTGCAGCCTGCTCGGCAGCCAGGATGATGTTCTTATTGTTGGGGAGGATGAAGACATTGTCCGCATTGACCAGCTCCACCGCATTGAGTATGTCCTCGGTGGAAGGGTTCATGGTCTGTCCGCCCTCTATCACATAGCTGGCTCCAAGTCCGGTAAATATCTCTGCCAGGCCCTCGCCGGCACATACGGTCACAAAGGCAAACTCCTTGTGCTCCTGCTTCACCGGCTTCTGGTCAAGCTTCTCCGAAGCCTTCTTGAGCTGATTCATGGCAGCTATCTTTGAAGCATCCTTGATCAGCTTCTCCTCATGCTCCTCACGCATGTTGTCTACCTTCATGCGTGACAGGGCTCCAAGCTCCAGGCCCCTCTCAAAGGCAAGTCCGGGATGATTGGTGTGGACATGGACCTTTATGATCTCTCCGTCCGCAACACAGACTATGGAATCACCGATGGACTCAAGGTATGAGGAAAGTCCGCTTACCTCCTCATCGGTAAATTCCCTGCTGCCCTCTACTATGAATTCGGTGCAGTAGCCGAACTTGATATCATCCGTGGATATGGGCCTTCTCTCGGTATTGAGGCTGTAGTTTGCTGAAGGTGCCGAGGTATCGAGCCTGAGGTCCACCTCCTTGCCCTGAAGTGCAGCCAGAACACCCTTCAGGAATGTCATAAGTCCCTGGCCTCCCGAGTCTACCACTCCTGCCTCCTTAAGGACAGGAAGCAGTTCAGGAGTGGAATCCAGCACCCTGTCGCCCTCCTCTACCGTAAGCCTTAAGAGCTCAACTATATCCTTTTCTGAAGCAGCAAGCTCGACATATTTTTCAGACATGCCCCTTGCCACAGTAAGTATGGTACCTTCCTTGGGTTTCATGACTGCCTTATACGCCGTCTCACTGGCACGCTGGAAGGCCTCTGAGAGCACATCCGCATCCAGTCTGTCATATTCTCCTGCGACCTTGCAGAAGCCGCGCAGAAGCTGGGAAAGTATGACGCCGGAATTGCCTCTCGCTCCCCTTAAGGAGCCTCCGGAGATGGCTTTGCATACTGAAGCCATGGATACCTCCTCAACGGCATCCACTGCCCTTGCAGCCGACATGATGGTCATGGTCATATTGGTTCCCGTGTCACCGTCCGGTACAGGGAACACATTAAGTTCATTTATATACTCTTTGTTAGCTTCCAGATTCTTTGCCCCGGCAATGAAGCATTTTCTGAGCACATCAGCATTTAAGCTTTCCATACTGTGGGTATCCTCCCTGATCAATCTATCGGCCTTACGCCCTCTACGAATATCTCGACGCTGCCGACCTTCATGCCGGTAAACTCCTCGACCTTATACCTGACATTTTCTATGAGATTATCCGCCACTGCAGATATGCTGACACCATAAGCTACTATGATATGCATGCTGAGAGACACCTCGTTGTCTTTGATCGTGACGCTGACGCCCCTGTTGAGGGTGTCCTTGTTAAGGAGCCATGCCAGACCGTCCTTCATGTTGATGACAGCCATGCCGACTACTCCGAAGCACTCAACAGCTACAGATCCCGCATAAGTAGCGATAACATCCTCGGAGATGTTGACATCTCCCAGTTTGTTGCTTATCCTTCCTCTCATATATTCCTCCATTTTGGATGATTGAGGGGGCAATATCCCCGTGTTAACCGCATTCTAACATAAATCAGAGTAAAAGTGAATAAAAAGCTTGCATTTTAAAGGGCTTTCTGCTAATATATCATTTGCGTCAAAATTAAGTAAGGAGGTGCAATCCGTGGCAAAGTGTGAAGTATGCGGGAAGTCAGTGCTTTTCGGCAACAAGGTAAGCCATTCCCACAGAAGATCCAATAAGATCTTTAAGCCGAATGTCAAGAAGGTCAACGTTCAGACTGAAGCAGGTAATAAGAGAGTGTATGTATGTACCTCATGCTTAAGGTCAGGAAAGGTTCAGAGAGCAGCCATCAAGACTGCCTGAGACATAAGATAATTAAGCTTTTGGAGAGATCCAAAGGCTTTTTTATTGCTTCAAGAATATTCATGTCTGTAAAACTGCCGTCTTGGACTGCCGCTCTGCGATGTCCTGTGCCGACAGTTTTGGCAGACATTTTTAATACTTTCTTTTAAACAATAGCAAAATAATGCTTTGATATCATCCAGGGCCTGGCATCAGATATCAAAGGCCAAGCTCCTTCTTAAGGTCTGAAAGGGCCTTGTCTACGTCGGCAGCTCCGGCCTTATACTTCTCACGGAGATCCTTCGCCTCCTCGGAAGCCTTATCAAGGGCCATGCTTTCTGCAGCCTCAGCCTTGGCAAGCTCCTCATCCACCTTCTCCTCCATACGGGAAAATGCTTCAAAGGCACCCTGGTCTATGCCCATCCTGGAGACGGAATCAGCAGCCTTGGCAGCCTTTGCGGTCACGGCCTTGGCTTTGATCTCGGAGGCCTTCTGCTTCATGGCATTGATCTCCTCCTCCATCTCATCAAGCTTCTCCCTTACCTTCTCAGAGGCCTTCTTTGCGCTCTCATAGGCTGAGTTCTGGGATTCATGCTTAATCTTGACCTCATTTTCCTTTTCAAGGGCCTTTCTTGCATCCTCCTCATTGCCTGCCTTGAGGGCTGAAGCAGCTATAGTATGCCACTCCGTGATCTCTGCAGCAAGTCCGTCCAGCTTTTTCTTTGCAAGCTTTTCATTGGCAAGTACGGAGAGAGCCTCCTCCTTGATCCTTGCATACTCCTCTGTGGCGTCTATGATGGCCTGATCCACGATCTTCTCCGGATCCTCGAACTTATCCAGAAGCTCATTGACATTAGCCTTGGCTATCATTGCCATCCTCTCAAATATTCCAGCCATATGTTCCTCCTTGATCACATTTGCATTTATGATTATTTTTTCTTTACTTATTCTCCGGGCCTCAGGTATTTTTCCCTGAGCTCCTTTTCATCCTGACTGGGCTCCAGCGGTGTCTCCAGTATCTCCTTTACCCTTCTCTTTCTTTCCTCGGTCTCATACTTCTTTTTGCGCCTCAGGAATTCCCAGATCATGGCTATCGGTATCGCTATCGAAAGCAGGAGTATCACATAACGTCCGGCACCTCTTCCGTCCTTCATGATCTCATCCGCCGTTTCGGAAAAGATCTCTGAGAAAAACTCTTCGTCCGTCAGATCCTCATCATAATAAAGCCTGTCCGTGATCTCAAACATCTCTTCCCTGGCCGCCGCATCCATGACTCTGTCAGCATCACTGCCTGTATATATGAAGGTCATATAGTAGGAGGGCATGTACTCCATGAAGGCGTAAATCATATGTCCCTCATCACTGAAGAGACTGCCATAGAGCTCCGCCAGATACTCCTCTGCAAGCTCATCCGGAAGCTCATAGCCATAGCCATCCATATTATCGCATATAAGCAGATAGGGCTGGACTCCGGTCTCCTCATAAAAATCCTCCATGCCGGAAAGGAGCTCGTCCTCATCATATATCCATCCAAGCCTGTCCTCATACCAGCTCTGAGAAGTATGCACAAGGTCTGCGGAAAGGCGCTCCCTGGGCGTGCTCCCTGCTCCGAAAAAACTTCCGAACACACTGCTGATAAGGAATATCTCAGCTATAAGGGCTATCACCAGGATAACTATGAAGGAAGGATCCGAAAGGGGCGGCCTGCTCTTTGCGGTCGTGCCTCCCTGACCGCCTGGCTGATTGGCTCCCGGCCTGTTTTCCTGGCCGCCGCCGTAAGTTCCGGAAGATATGCCTCCACTATTTCCCTGTCCTGTCATTGAAGGTGCAGTGCCGGTATCCTGATAAATATCCTGGTTTTTCTGCTCCTGCCAGCTTCTCCGGTCTTGATCATCATAATTATTGTTGATGATGACCGTAGGCCGTCTCTGGGTAAGCAGGAAGGGCCACAGGGGAAATCCTCCCGACCTTCCGGGGCTTCCGTAGCTGTCAGAGCCTATGCGGGCTCCGTTCCGCCCCGTGCTCCAGCCTGTGGGATGGGGCGCCCGTCCCCTCATGGAGGGCCTGTGGGATGAAAAGCCCCTAGAAAAAGAGCTTCTTCCGGAAAAGCCTCTCGATCCTCCGCCAGCTCTGCCTATCCGTCCTCCTCTTCCCATAAATCACCTCCGCCTTGATTCAAATATCGGGCCGCCTGAGCGACCCGGTATAAATGCCTTAGCTATATCAGTCATTTTCCTCTTCCCAGTTTGTATAATACTGCTGAACATCGTCGTCCTCATCCAGCAGATCAAGGGTACGTCTGAGATTCTTAACAGCCTGCTCATCGGTAACCGATACAGTTACCTGGGGTATCATGGCGATCTCCGCCTCTGCCACCGGTACTCCGGCCTCATCCATGGCCATACGCACCTTATCAAAATCATCGGGATCGGTTATGATCTCAAAGCTGTCCTCTTCCTCCTTGATATCCTCTGCTCCTGCATCGAGGGCTATCATCATAAGGTCATCTCCGGAGAGCTCACACTCCTCCTTGTCGATGATTATCTGTCCCTTGCGGTCAAACATGTATGATACTGAACCCTGGCTTCCGATGGAGCCCTGTCCCTTTGAAAAAGCCGCCTTGACATTGGCTGCGGTACGGTTCTTGTTGTCCGTCAGAGTCTCCACTATGATGGCCACTCCATTGACTCCGTAGCCCTCATATCTGAGCTGCTGATAATTTTCTCCCTCTCCTGAGCCTGCTGCCTTCTTGATGCCCCTCTCTATGGTATCATTGGGCATGTTGGCTGCCTTGGCCTTCTGGATCACGAACTTGAGCTTATAGTTGTTATTGGGATCAGGTCCGCCCTCCTTGACTGCTATGGCTATCTCTCTTCCGATAATGGTATAGATCTTGCCCTTTGCAGCGTCATTTTTTTCCTTCTTGGCTCTTATGTTTGCAAATTTAGAATGTCCTGACATATCATAACTCCAATCAATGCTTCTTAAGTTTTGGGATAACTGATATATTTTAGCATCAAAAAGCCATTTAATCAATCTCTGCCACTGCAAATGCGAGAGCTGTTTCATCAGTATCGCTGAGGCTTACATGGATCCGGCTTATCCGAAGACTATCGGCAAGCCTCTTTGCTTCGCCATGAAGCACTATGAAGGGAGCACCAAGCTCATCCCTTAGACACTCTATCTCTCCCGGGGAAAAGCTTCTGAAGCCTGTCCTCAGGGCTTTCGCCACAGCTTCCTTAGCTGCATAATCCGAAGCCAGCCTCATCCTGTCCTTCTGAGCCTCCAGAAGCTCCTGTTCCGTAAATATCCTGTTCCTGAAATGCTCCTTCTCACAGGCTGAAAGGACTCTTTTTATTTCTGTGATATCCGTTCCGACCCCGTAGATCATCAGGCCTCTTCGCTCCTGCTCTTCATGTTGTAGCTGAGCCTCATGATGCTCTCGGAAAGGTGTACATTCTCTACTACTATGGAATCCGGAACCTCAAGATCGGTATGGGCAAAGTTCCAGATGCCCTTTATGCCAGTGTCCTTGAGTATGACCGCCAGCTCTATGGCCGCATCCTTCGGTACCGTAAGGGCAGCTATTTCTATATTGTTTTCCTTTATATAATCCTTAAGTCTCTCCATGGGTAGGGTCTCTATGCCGCTGTAGACCTTGCCTACCTTTTCACTGTCCTGATCAAACAGGGCCTTGATACGGAATCCCCTTTTTTCAAAATCCGAGTATCCTGCCAGGGCCTTTCCGAAGTTGCCGGCTCCGATGACTATAATGTTGTGGACCCTGTCTATGCCGAGTATCTTGCCGATCTCCTCATAAAGGTTCCCGACATTGTAGCCATAGCCCTGCTGTCCGAATCCGCCGAAATTGTTGAGATCCTGCCTGATCTGGGAAGCGGTCACTCCCATGAGCTTTGAAAAATCTCCCGAGGAGATACGGTCCACTCCTATGGACATAAGCTCACCCAGGTATCTGTAATATCTGGGAAGTCTCTGAATGATCGCCTTTGATATCTTCTTTTCTTTCTGATCCATTTCCTGTCCCTCTTAAGCGGTGCAGATGCCCGCTTTATGAATAAGTTTATTATATTAGATTGACATAAACATGTCAATCTTACAGGAAGTCAAAAAAAAGACCCTCCTGCGTATGGGTCATGCCCACCGCAGGGGGATCCTGATTCAGTTCAATTCCATACTGAGATCTGCTGTAACATATCCCGTCTCAGTACTGAAGCCTTACATCATGCCTGCAGGATTGGGAGCTGCTACGGGCTGGGGCTCCTTTATGATGGCAACTGCTGCCTCTGTGGTAAGAAGGGTGGATGCCACTGACTCAGCGTTCTGAAGGGCTGATCTTGTGACCTTTGCAGGATCGATGATGCCTGCTGCGATCATGTCCACATACTCCTCCTTAGCTGCATCAAAGCCTGTTCCCTCATTGCTTTCCTTTACCTTGTTGACGATAACTGCTCCGTCAAGACCGGCATTCTCGGCAATGCGGTAAAGAGGTGACTCCAGAGCCTTGAGAACTATGGAAGCTCCTGTCCTCTCATCTCCCTCGAGCTTTGCTACCACCTCGGCTACGGCCTTTGTAGCGTGGATGTAGGCGGTTCCGCCTCCGGGAACGATACCCTCCTCTACGGCTGCCCTTGTGGCATTGAGGGCATCCTCCATACGGAGCTTTGCTTCCTTCATCTCTGTCTCAGTGGCTGCGCCGACTCTGATGACTGCTACGCCGCCTGCCAGCTTTGCAAGCCTCTCCTGAAGCTTCTCTCTGTCGAAATCAGAGGTGGTCTCCTCTATCTGTCCCTTGATCTGAGCGATCCTGGACTGGATGTCCTCCTTCTTTCCAAGGCCGTCAACGATGATGGTATCCTCCTTGGTGACCTTTACGGACTTTGCACGTCCAAGCATCTGGAGAGTTGTATCCTTGAGATCAAGGCCAAGCTCCTCGGAGATGACCTGTCCGCCTGTCAGTATGGCGATATCACGAAGCATATCCTTACGTCTGTCGCCGTATCCGGGTGCCTTGACAGCTACTACTGAGAAGGTTCCGCGAAGCTTGTTGACGATAAGGGTGGTAAGGGCCTCGCCCTCCACATCCTCGGCAACTATCAGGAGCTTTGCTCCCATCTTTACGATCTCCTCAAGCAGAGGAAGGATGTCCTGGATATTGGATATCTTCTTATCGGTGATCAGGATATAAGGATCGTCAAGATTTGCCTCCATCTTATCCATATCCGTGCACATATAAGCACTGATATATCCGCGGTCGAACTGCATGCCCTCAACGAGATCCAGCTCTGTCCTCATGGTCTTGGACTCCTCTATGGTGATGACACCATCCTTGGAGACCTTCTCCATGGCATCTGCCACCATCTCGCCTACCTCATCGCTGGAAGCTGAGATAGCTGCTACCTTTGCGATCTGATCCTTGCCTGATACGGTCTGGGATGACTTCTCGATATCCGCAACTGCAGCATCAACTGCCTTACGCATACCCTTACGCATAACGATGGGGTTGGCACCTGCTGCCAGATTCTTCATACCCTCGTTGATCATGGCCTGAGCCAGAACGGTAGCTGTGGTAGTTCCATCACCGGCTACATCATTGGTCTTTGTAGCGACCTCCTTGACGAGCTGAGCACCCATATTCTCATATGCATCCTCAAGCTCTATCTCCTTGGCGATGGTAACACCATCGTTGGTGATAAGGGGAGTTCCGAAGGACTTGTCAAGGACTACATTGCGTCCCTTGGGTCCGAGGGTCACCCTTACTGTATCTGCAAGCTTGTTGACACCCTCTTCCATAGCCTTGCGGGCGTCTACTCCGTATTTGATATCCTTTGCCATATCTATTGCCTCCAAAAATATTAAACTTCTTTATTTATATGCTCTGAACATACAGCCTGTCACTCTGTGATGGCGATCACTCTATTATAGCAAGTATATCAGACTGCTTTACGATGAGATACTTCTCTTCATCTATCTCGATCTCAGTTCCGGAATACTTGGAATAAACGACCTTATCTCCGACCTTGACCTGCATCTTAACTTCCTTGCCGTCAACCACTCCGCCGGGGCCTGCCGCTACGACCTCACCCTGACCGGGCTTCTCCTTGTCCTGACCGGGGAGGACTATGCCTGACTTTGTTGTCTCCTCTGCCTGCAGTTTCTTAAGCACTACCTTATCATCAAGCGGTACAAGTTTCATTATAAAAACCTCCTTAAACTATCGAGATCTATATCGCATGCCGTATCCTTTTTTCTGTTCCTGCGGCCCTGCTTTTCTCTATCCGCGGGATATTGTAACATCTGATGTTAGCAGTGTCAAGCATTGAGTGCTAATATATTTATAAAAAAACTATAAAGTCCCATCCTGACTGTGATCCCGGCCCTCTCCGTCAGGTCCTCATTCTTGTTTTTTCCTTGTATCAGGGCCTGAATTATGCTATGATTTAATCAGCCTGAGATGTGCGTTTGGTTTATTTAATTACTTCCACAATCTGACATAAGGGACTTCGGTATTGTAGCGTGGATGTCGGGCCGCTCCGAGCGGATGGCTGAAGCAGCTTCCGAGAAGACCCACCCTGGCTTTTAGCTGGGAGTCACTTATAAACCGACGGCACCTTGGGTTTTTATCTATCATCGGAAACTATGGGTTTTCACTATATGATATATTCATTCCCGGCTTGCGGGGTCAGGATATTCTGCCGGGATAAAAGGAGGTTATTATGACTGATTACGGAAAACTCCTGGAGATGGCCATCGCCAAGCTGCCGGATTCCTACGCTCCCTATTCGCATTTCCACTGTTCAGCTGCCCTGCTCTGCAGTGACGGCACCATATTTCAGGGAGTCAATATTGAAAATGCAGCCTACACACCCACCATCTGCGCCGAGCGCTGCGCCATATTCAAGGCCGTATCCGAGGGATACAGGGATTTTGCTGCTATAGCCGTGGTAGGCTGTTCTGAAGAGATGCTTGAAAGCGATGAATTCAAAAATGAAGGCAAGCTTCCCGGAAACTATGGCAGCAGCGGCCCCTGCGGCGTATGCCGTCAGGTCATGCAGGAATTCTGTGATCCGGAAAAGTTCGATATCATACTCGGGCGCTCCGCCGATGATTATAAGGTATTCAAGCTCAAGGATATGTATCCCTACGCCTTCGGGCCGGCAGATCTCGGAATGTAAGCAGCAGATAAAGGCATAAAGATAAATAAACAGATAGCAAATAATTATCAAGAGAGGTAATATATCATGTCAAAACGCGGATTTGGTAAATATTTCAGTCTGGCAGCCGTGGCCGCAGTTGCAGCCGTAGCTGTCAAGTATCTCAAGGATTATACGGATTTCAAGGAGGCTGCTCAGCCTGACCTCTATAATCTCAAGGACAGCTCCATGTCTGCAAAGGACGCCGCAAAGCGCACCTATGTATCCATAAAGTCAGGCTCCGGAGTAAAGGAGGCTGCAGGGGATCTTGCAAAGGCTGCAGGCCGTATGGCAAAGGATGCCGGAAGCGTGGCCATGGTTGCCGGCAAGACCACCGTGGATACGGTAAAGGACATCAAGGCCAAGTATGACGAAGACCCCGAGGCTGCAAAGGAAGAGGTGCTCGGCAACTTCAAGGATATGAAGGACGATATAGCCGACAGCATTTCCGAAGCTGCAGAGAAGCTCAGCGGCATGTGGAAGTCCGATGAGACTGAGGATCTCTTCGAGGACGAGGAGCTCATGGAGGCTGAGGCCGCAGATGATGAGGCTCCCGAAGCAGAGGCAGAGGCTTCTGATGATGAGGAGAAGCACGAAAGTGCAACTGTATCCGATGATACCCTTTGATATCTTGATGATATAAAAAGGAGCTGCTGCAGAACAGATGAGTTTCATCCATGGGCAGCAGCTCCTTTTTTATGTACTTATCTCAGGCATCCGGCATTATGCCATGCCGCCTGATCATCAGATCCGCAAAGCTTCTGCACAGAACTGCCGCCTTGCGATGTCCTATGCAGAAGCTTTGACAGATAAATCATAATTCTATCATCGGCCAGCGGCTGCCTTTTATCAGCAGGCCACTGGCCGAAGCATTTTATTCTTCCTCACCTCCGAGCTCCAATTCAAACCAGAATTCCACGCCCTTCTCCCGATTTTCAACTCCGCAGTTCTGGCCATGGGCATCCATTATGGCCTTCACTATGGAGAGGCCTATGCCGCTTCCTCCGTAGGCCCTCGTCCTGGCCTTATCCACCTTGTAGAATTTCTCCCAGATCCTTTGAATATCCTCATCCGGGATATTTGTGCCGTCGTTATATACGGACACACGGATCCTTTTGCCCCTTGGCTCTCCGCTTATTATGATGCGGCGGTCTCCGTCAATATGATTAAGGGCATTGGTATAATAATTGGTAAATACCTCTTCTATCTTGAACTCATCTCCCCAGGCCCATATGTCATCCGGGAAATGATCCTCCACGAGAGCTCCCTTTTCTTCAGAATTTACCTTCTGTGCAGCTACTATGCTCCTTATCAGCGAGGACAGGTCGAAGCGCTTTATCTCCACATTGTCATTGCCGAATTCAATATTAGTAAGGGAGGTGAGCTGCTTTACCATCTTGTTCATCTTTACGGCCTCATCCATGATGACGCTGCAGTAATACTTCCTGCTCTCCTCATCCTCTGCTATGCCCTCAGTAAGTCCCTCGGCATAACCCTCTATAAGGGCTATGGGAGTCTTCAGTTCATGGGATACGTTGGAGATAAAGTCCTTTCTCATCTCATCTATGCGGGTCTTCTCCTCTATATCCTGCTGAAGCTTCAGGTTGGCGGTCTTAAGCTCTGCTATGGTCTTCTCCAGCTGCTCTGACATATCATTCATGGATGAACCCAGTATCCCCAGCTCATCCTGATTTTTCCCCTCATACCTTATGCCGAAATCCAGCTCCGCCATCCTCTTTGATATGGAAGCAAGGCGGTTGATGGGCTTCGTTATGGCTCCGGTCGTAAAGAATATGACTATGCCGCCCAGTACCAGCACCAGTATGCCCACCATAAGGAGGAACCGGTTCGTTATCTTCACGCTGTCCTCTATATGGGCCAGGGGCATGGACATTATGAACATGGTCTCCTCATCAGAGAAGAGTCCCCAGCTCTCAAGATAAAGCCCGCCCGATCTTCTGTCATAGTTCTGCTGTACCACATGGGTAGGATAGCTTTTTATGGTGGTTATCCTGGGTGCCCCCTCACCTTCATCTCCCCATACGGTTATCTCATAGCCCATATTGCGGAGGAAGCCTGCTATAAAGCTTTTAAGTCCGGCAGAATAATCATCATCGCTTTTATCCGGGATCAAGGCATTCGGTATCTCACCCTTCAGCATATCCTCTTTATTTTCCATGAAGAAGCGGAGCTTGCGCTCCATCCATTCTCCCTCGCGGCTGGCAGCAACGAAGGCCCTGTCATTTTTATCTATCATGACCACATTTATATTGGACTGGTCATTGAGGCTCCTGAACATAGAAACTATGGGCGAATCCGTCACATTCTGCCCGAACTCGTCCCCCACCAGATCCACGATGGTCTTGCCCTGACGGTCAGCCACTTCCACAATCTCGTCTATGGCATCATAGGTGAACTCCAGGGAATCCACCTTTTCATCAAAATAATAGTCAGCAAGACAGAAGGTATTGACTGCATACATCAGTGCAAGCAGGAATACCATTATGCCGACAAATATCAATGTAAATCTTATCCTTATGGAATGCTTCATATCATCCTTCAAACTTATAGCCCATGCCCCAGATGGTCTTTATCTGATCACCGGCAGGGCCCAGCTTGGCCCTCAGCTTTTTTACATGGGTATCTATGGTCCTGGCATCTCCGAAGTAGTCATAGTCCCATACATTATTGAGTATGTTCTCACGGCTCAGGGCCAGGTTTTTATTCTGCATGAAATAATCCAGAAGCTCAAACTCCTTGAAGCTCAGGCTTATCTCCTGTCCTCCGGCCTTCACCGTATGGGCTCCCCTGTTTATCTCTATGTCTCCGCACTTCTGGATATCATCCTCCGTCCTGTGGATGCGGCGAAGTATCGCATCGACCCTGGCAGTAAGTATCTTGGGAGAGAAGGGCTTTGTGATATACTCATCCACTCCCAGCTTGAAGCCCTGGAGCTCATCCTGTTCCTCACCCCTTGCGGTCAGCATGATGATGGGCACCTTGGATATCTTCCTGATGGTCTTAAGCACCTCACAGCCGTTCATCTTCGGCATCATGACATCCAGAAGTATAAGGGCGATATCCTTATTGCTGCAGAATATGTCCACTGCCTGCTCCCCGTCCTCAGCCTCAATGACCTCAAAGCCCTTGGCAGAAAGAAAATCCTTTACAAGCTTTCTCATCCTTATCTCATCATCCACCACAAGTATCTTAAGTTTGTTCATATCTTCAGAGCCTCCCGCCTGTCAGATCTCTCAGTCCCTTTTCAAGAAGCCTAAGCCTGCGGCGTACCGCCTTTACAAAACCCTCCGGACTGAGCTCATCTATATATTCCGTCCTTTTTTGTGTCCTACTATAAAGCAGCTTTGTGTTGAAAATGTGAAGCTCGGATCTGGCCCTTGTCATGGCCACATAAAACATCCTGCGTTCCTCCTCAAGCTGGACCCCGTCCTTTGCAAGCTTCCATGGAGTGATCCCTTCATTGGCCGAGATGATATATACTATGTCAAACTCCAGTCCCTTTGCTCCATGGAAGGTCATGAGCTCCGGTCCCCTGCCGCCTCTCTGTAAGGTCATAAACTCCGATCCTCTGCTGCCTCCTATACTGATCCCCCGCCCTTCAAGCTCCTTCATAAGCTCCCTTGCTGCCCTGTGTACCCTGAAAAGCACGGCTATGCTTGGCACTTTACCTCCGTACCTGAGCCTTTCACTGATCTCCGAGGCCACGAGCCTGGCCTCCTCCTTTTCATCCGCAGCCTCCCTTATGCTTATAATCCCCCTCCCATTGCCGCTTTTTTCAGGGCAGGGCCGAAGATCCTTTCTATACCTGCTTTTATTATGCTCTATGAGCCTGAGGGACGCCTCTACTATCCTGCTTTCCGATCTGTAATTGATGCCAAGGGTCACCGTATCAAGCTCAGGGAAATCCTCCGGAAAATGCAGCATGATCCCAGGGTCCGAACCTCTGAAGCCGTATATGCTCTGATCATCATCTCCTACGATAAATATATTCCTGAGGGGCTCACAAAGCAACCTTATTATCTCATACTGGGTAGGATTTATGTCCTGGAATTCATCTATCATTATATAGCGGTATCTGCTTCTCAGTGCCGAAAGAAGCTCCCGGTCCCGCCTTAAGAGGATAAGGAGTTTTATCAGCATATCATCAAAATCCAGAAGCCCCCGCCTTTTCATGGCAGTCTCATAGGCCTCCTCCACTTCTGCAAACACTTCCTCAGAAACAGGGTAGTCCCTGTGAATCACGCCATTTTTCCTGCTTCCAAGCTCACTTAAAAACAGGGCTGCCATATCCGTGCTGAAGTGATGATCCCTGATGCCCGGACTGCAGAGCACCTTCCACATGAGCTCCATACAGGCCTTTCCCTCTGCCACGTCCTCATTTCTGAAGCCGAGCCTGTCCCTCAATATGGAGAAAAACACAGAGTGAAAGGTGCCGAAAGCAGCCTCGTTCTTTAAGGCTTTCCCTCTGCAGCTTCTCAGGTCACTTTTCCGCGGGCCGCAGTATCCCCGTCCGATTTCAGGGCCGCGGTTCCTCTGGCCGCAGCTTTCTGCTCCGGTGTTTTCACTTTCCATTCTGGACTTCATGGCCTTTTCCCTGAGATAACGCTCTTCCATCTCTTTTGCCGAAGCCCTGGTGAAGGTGATGACCAGTATATTCTTTTCCGGTATCTTAAGTTCCTCCGTGAGATAAAGCACCCGGTTTACAAGTACGGTGGTCTTACCGCTTCCGGGCCCTGCAAGCACCATCATGGGACCGTCTCCGTGACGGATGGCCTTAAGCTGTTCCTTATTGAATTGTTTCATTGCTGCTCCTTTGGAGAAATGATCAGAATAGATCCATCAGATAAAGAATTTGAATATATAATAAACTGCCTGAAATCAGATTTCAAGCAGTTTATATGATCGCCTGCTAATAATTAACTAATGCTGCTAACAGGCATATTATACTATATTATGCCACTACAGCACTGGCATTTGAGTTTATCTGTTCTATCGCAGCCATTATATTTGCAAAAGTTTCCTGACTGTTTCCAAAAATATCTACTATGGTACCTCTGTCTGTAAATATACATTTTTATACGGAAAAAAAGAGACAGCATAAGCTGTCCCTTTAAATCAGTTCATAAAACTATGATTCGTTTTGTTTAAAGTATATCTGTATGGCTTTGCAGACCTACTTCCGATCCTTCAGCCTCCCAGCTTCTCTATCGCTGCATCTATGCGGCTTAAGGACTCTTCCTTTCCGAGCACCTCCAGGATCTCGGTGGCTCCGGCAGGAGTCATCTCTCTTCCTGAAAGGGCTGTACGTATGGGCCACATCACATAGCCGGTCTTGTAGCCGTGCTCATCGGCATAAGCCTTGAGAAGGCTGAAGAGTCCGTCATTTGAGAAGTCCTCCGAAGCCGCAAGCAGAGGCCTTACCTCCTTAAGCACATTAAGGGAGGTCTCCTCATTGGTCTTCATCTTCTTGTGGACATACATAGAGCAGTCATACTCCGGCATCTTCTCAAAGAAATCTATGTGTCCCTCGATATCAGGCAGCACCTCTATACGGGTCTTGACCATGGCAGCGATCTTCCTGAGATCCAGAGGCTTTGTGATGACCTTCTTAAGAAAGGGCTCTGCCAGGGCATAAAAGCGGTCAAAGTCCATGGCCTTTATGTATTCTCCGTTCATCCAGCGGAGCTTTACCATGTCAAATACCGCCGGCGACTTTGAGATCCTGTGGAAGTCAAATTCCTTTACAAGCTCTGAAAGGGAGAATATCTCTCTCTCGGATTCGGGCGACCATCCAAGGAGGGCCACATAATTGACTACCGCCTCGGGGATGAAGCCCTGCTCCACCAGATCCTCAAAGGAAGAATGTCCGCTTCTCTTTGAAAGCTTCTTATGGTTCTCATCGGTGATCAGCGGACAGTGGACATATACCGGCACCTCCCATCCGAAGGCCTCATAAAGGCGGTTGTACTTCGGAGCTGAGGACAGATACTCATTGCCTCTTACCACATGAGTAATGCCCATCAGGTGATCATCTACCACATTTGCAAAATTATATGTGGGATAGCCGTCTGACTTTATCAGGATCATATCATCCAGTTCGGCATTGTCCACACTTATGTCTCCGTAGAGCTCATCATGGAAGGTCGTCGTGCCTGTCCTGGGGTTGTTCTGCCTTATGACATAAGGCATGCCCGCAGCAAGATTGGCCTCTACCTCCTCCTTTGAAAGAGAAAGGCAGTGCTTGTCATACTGGGTTATCTCCTCCCCATTCACCGTCTTTGTAAGGGTTTTGAGCCTCTCAGGAGTACAGAAGCAATAATATGCCTCACCCTTCTCCACGAGCTTCTTTGCATATTCGAGGTATATGCCCTGAGCCTGTCTCTCTGACTGGACATAGGGACCCACGGGGCCTCCGATATCCGGTCCCTCGTCGTGCCTAAGGCCTGTTTCCTCCAGGGTACGGTAGATGATGTCCACCGCTCCCTCCATCTCACGTTCTCTGTCCGTATCCTCGATACGAAGCAGGAAGTCTCCACCCTCATGCTTGGCTATGAGGTAGGCATAAAGCGCAGTCCTCAGATTGCCCACATGCATACGTCCCGTAGGACTCGGCGCATAACGTGTACGGATCTTCATCTTATCTGTCCCCCTTAACGACAAATTTGTCATATGCCCATTTCATTGTATAAAGCGGCACGAATTTGTTCTGTGCCCATATTGCAGGAAGCTGATCCGAAGGCAGCGGGCAGGTCCCCAGGCCCACCTCTATGGTCACTGAGGCTGCAGGCCTTCCGCAGAGCTGCACGTATTCCTTGAAGCCTCCGCCTCCGCCTGCTACCGCCTTCCTGTAGCCGGTCAGCATCATCAGATTATTGGAAAGGTCGCGGCTGTGCTCCCTCATCTTATTGTTCTGTATGTCCCAGTAGATGGCCTGTCCCTGAGCATGATAATTGACCACTGCCCGCCAGATACGGCTGTCATAAAGGGCAGTGAGAGCTCTGGTCTCCGGCTCGGAGCCCGCATAGGGGCCGGGATAATAGCTGAATGAAGGACCTCCAGCATTGACGATATCGACTCCGAACATGGCATTGAAGTTCTGATTGAGGTTCACTCCACTGGCATTGGCCTTCCAGCGCTGAAGATAGGTCGGAAGATCTAGCCCGGTATAACCGGCCGCAGCATCTGCCGCATAGGCGTTCCTGACAGTCTCCTTAAGCTCCTCGCTCTTCAGTCCATCCAGTCCGAACTGGCTTATGCTGACTCCATCCGGATCCACCATCGGGATAAAATGCAGGCAGACCTCACTGAACCACTGCCTGAGCGGCTTTCCGTCAAAGCAGCCCTTGTCATAATAGCAAAGCAGATACTCAAGCTGCTTCATGCAGAGATTGGAAGTGATATATTCCCTTCCATGGATGGATGCATCTATAAGTACATGGGTTGCAGCCTTCTCATCTCCCAGTACCAGTTCATATATGCTCCTGCCATCCGCGCTTGAGCCTATCACCCTGGCCGTAAATCTGCCGGGATACCGTCTCTGCAGGGAGGTGATATCCTCCACAAGTATATCATAGGTATACATGGGCTCGTCTGCCACCACCGGGTCGGACACCTCCATGCTGCAGGAATCCACACAGCCCGAAGGGATATCCGTGCTGATGGTCATGGCTCCCTGGGCGGTCCCTCCGGTGCTCTGGTAGGCATAGGCATCGAGAGATGCTCCGCCTGCCTCCTCCGTGCTCTGATTATCCGCTGTCCCCATGCCCAGTCCCACTCCGGGGCCCGAATTGACATAGCCGGGGCTTACGGCCAATGCTGTGATATAAGCTTTAGCCATGGGAGCAGTTCCCATGGCTAAAGCAAGTAATGCTATAACAGTTTTTTTTGCAGAAAGTCTAAACTTCATAGGCTAAAACCTTATCAGTCCTCGTCTCTTTCGTCTCTGAGATCTCTGTCATCGCCAAAGTCTCTCTCTTCTCTGAAGTCTCTGTCTTCCCTGTAATCTCTGTTTTCTCTGCGGTCTCTGTCTCCGCGGTCAGACCTTCCGTAACCGAAGTTCCTTCCTCTTCTCTCACCGCGATCCCTGCGCTCCCTGCGGTCATCATTGTCCGTGGGGATCCTGTTGCTGTTGATATCAGAGGGCCTCATGGAGAGATCGATCTTTCCATCTCTCTGGTCTACTTTTATGACCTTGACTGTGACCTCATCGCCGAGCTTCACCACATCCTCTACCTTTCCGACTCTGCGGTCTGCAAGCTTTGAGATGTGTATAAGTCCCTTCTTGTTGGGAGCAAGCTCCACCTGAGCTCCGAAGCTGAGGATATTGACTACCTTGCCGGACATGACCATGCCGAGCTCGATATCGGTAACGATGCTCTCGATGATCTCGATTGCGCGGTCGATCATCTCCTGATCCGTACCGCATACGGATACTCTTCCGTCATCATCTATATCTATGCTTACGCCGGTCTCCTCAATGATCTTGTTGATGGTCTTGCCCTGCTTTCCAACCACATCACCGATCTTGGAAGGATCGATGCTGATGGAGCTGATCTTGGGAGCATACTTGGAGAGCTCCTTCCTGGGCTCGCTTATAACAGGATCCATGATATTGTCCATGATATAGAGCCTTGCCTCGTGGGTCCTCTTTATGGCCTCCTCCACGATGGGCCTTGTAAGTCCATGGATCTTGATATCCATCTGGATGGCCGTGATACCCTTCCTGGTTCCTGCTACCTTGAAGTCCATGTCTCCAAAGAAGTCCTCAAGTCCCTGGATATCGGTAAGGACGATGTAATCATCATCCGTATCTCCGGTCACAAGTCCGCAGCTTATTCCTGCTACGGCTGCCTTGATGGGCACGCCTGCAGCCATCAGGGACAGGGAAGAAGCACATACGGATGCCTGGGATGTGGATCCGTTGGACTCAAGGGTCTCGGATACTGTCCTTATGGCATAGGGGAACTCTTCCTCAGTAGGAAGCACGGGCACCAGGGCCTTCTCAGCCAGGGCTCCATGACCTATCTCACGTCTTCCCGGTCCTCTGGAGGGCTTGGTCTCTCCTACGGAATATGAAGGGAAGTTATAGTGATGCATGTATCTCTTCTGGGTTATGGTCTCATCCAGTCCGTCTACCTTCTGGGCATCGGAAAGAGGAGCCAATGTGCATATGTTGAGGATCTGGGTCTGTCCTCTTGTGAACATGCCTGAGCCGTGTACTCTGGGCACTACATCTATCTCTGCAGCCAGGGGCCTGATCTCGGATATCTCTCTTCCGTCAGGTCTCTTCCTGTCCTTTAAGATCATCTTGCGGACAGTCTTCTTCTCGTACTGATAGATCGCATCGGGAAGCTTATTGAGCCACTCCTCGTTATCTGCAAACTTTTCTTTGAGCCTCTCGGTGATAGCATCAACATTTTTATCTCTCTGCTGCTTGTCATCACAGAATACAGCCTCCTCCATCTCCTCGGAGGGTACCTCTGCCTTTATGGCATCAAAGAGCTCCTCAGGCACTGCAAAGGACTTATAGCTGTGCTTCTCCTTGCCGACCTCCTTAATGATCTCGTCCATCCATGCGATGATCTGCTGGTTGATCTCGTGAGCCTTATATATGGCATCGATCATGACCTCATCAGTGACCTCATCCGCTCCTGCCTCGATCATGATGACCTTCTCACGGGTGGAAGCAACGGTCAGGTTGAGGGTGGATACCATCCTCTGTACTGAAGTGGGGTTGAATACGAATTCACCGTTTACTATGCCGACCTGGGTGGCTGCACAGGGTCCGTCAAAGGGTATGTCTGATATGGATACAGCCAGAGAGGATCCCAGCATGGCCAGTACCTCGGGAGGGCAGTCCGGATCCACGGAAAGCACCAGATCATCGAGGGTCACATCATTCCTGTAATCCTTGGGGAACAGGGGCCTCATGGGCCTGTCGATGACTCTGGAGGTAAGGATGGCATGCTCTGAAGCCTTGCCCTCTCTCTTGTTGAATCCTCCGGGGATCTTGCCCGCTGCATACATCTTCTCCTCGTACTCAACGCTTAAGGGGAAGAAATCTATACCTTCTCTCGGCTCCTTTGAAGCCGTAGCCGTAGCCAGCACCGTAGTGTCGCCGTAATGCATAAGTACCGCGCCGTTAGCCTGGGCGCCTACTCTCCCGATGTCCACGGAGAGCTTTCTCCCGCAAAGGTCCATGCTGTAGGTCTTATAGGGCCTTACGAGAGGCTTGGAAAACGTACCGAATCCTGTTTCCATCTTGTTTCCTTTCTTAAAATAAACCTTCTATCTCACTTTTTGTCATTCAGAGCTTATTCTACACTCATAAAAAATGAGCGTCAAGGAATTTCGTTCCTATTATTCGCCCTATTTTCCCCGAAGCTGATCTTTACAAGTCCTCCCTTTTCCTCATAGCCCGTGTCCCAGAGCCTTTCAAGGGAAAACCAGTGGGTATCGGCATAGGTCACGGCCTCTATGTAAAAACCATCCTCCCTCATCTCGTATCCGGAGATATTGAACCAGTGCCATTCAAAATCATCAAAGACCGGATCTTTGTGCTTAAGGAGCAGGCAGGGCACCAGTATGCCCTTTTCGATCTGGCTGACTATAAGCTCCCTGGCCTCTCTCACATCACTTTCACCCGGAAGCTCCTCTCCCTTCATATACCTTGCCCCTCTGTCGCTCCAGTAGGCTGAAAGCTCGGCAAGATAAAGTCCCAGGGTATCTATTCCCCGGCTCCTGGGATAAAGGTAAGGCCTCATGATCTTTGAAAATGCCACATAATCCTTCGCGGTAACATTAAAAGGGTCAAAGGGATAAAGCTCCCCAAGACCCTTGTCTCTGGCCAGACAGATACAGAGGTCGCAGGCCGTCACCGCGGCGCAGCCTCCTCCGTTCATATCGGGATCCTCAAATCTTTCCTGATCCCATCCCGGTCTTCCATCTATGTAAAAATACTTAAGTTCCTTTTTAACCTCAGCGCCCATATATCCCTGTACTCACAACTATACTGTTCAAGCCGCCATATCCATGGATAAGAGCTCTGTCCCCGCCATCGTTCCGCCATCAATCCGTCCTCAGGGCATCTATGGGATTTAAGAGGGCCGCCCGGCTTGCAGGCATATATCCGAATAAAAGTCCTATGCCTACTGATACGGAAAATGACACCGCAACAGCACCCATGGTCGGCACGGCATTTATGCCTATGGCCGTACCTACGGCCGATGTGCCCAGAGCTCCCACTATTATGCCCAGCACTCCGCCTATGGAGGAGGTCACCGCAGCCTCTATGACAAACTGCTGCATGATTACGCCCTTTTTGGCTCCAAGGGCCTTCCTGATACCTATCTCCTTGGTACGCTCGGTAACGGAGACCAGCATGATATTCATGACACCCACTCCTGCAACCAGGAGGGATATGCCGGCAATGCCTCCAAGCATCATGGAAAGCATACCTATCTGTTCATTCATCTCATCCAACAGAGATGAATTTGCTACTACAGTATAATAATCATCGCTCTTAAAAATGTCAAAGAGAAAGCTCTCTATCGCATCCGTACATTCATCCGAATCATCGGTATCCCTTACCGTGATTATGTATGAGGAAATATTCCTGCTGAAGTTCATCTTCGCTGCCGCTGAATAGGGAAGCCATACGAAGTCATCCGTACCGCCTTCTTCCAGCTCATCCTCATCCTGACGTTCTATGACGCCTATCACATTGAAGGCATTGTTGCCTATCTTTATCTTCTGCCCCACGGCATCGCTGGCATTGTCAAAAAGCTCCAGGGCTGTATAGTAGCCAAGCACCGCCACACTCCTCTCGGCCTCGCAGTCCGCATAGCTTATGCTCCGGCCATATGCTATATCATAGTCAACTATATCTATATAGTCCTCGCTGTAGCCTCCTATGGAAGTGGAGGACATGGTATCATTGCCGTTTTTGAGGGGCATGGATACATTTACCGAGGGAGTCATATTTTCAAAAAGCTCATAATTCTCATCAAAGAACTCATACATGTCATCGGGATCCAGACTTCTGGAACTCATGTTGTTCACAGATACATTGATCCTGTCAACTCCCATGCTGGTAAAGCTCTCTATCATGGTGGACATGTAGCCGTTCACCACAGACACCAGGATGATGACTGCCGCCACGCCGATTATGATGCCCAGCATGGTCAGGAAGGAGCGCATCTTATTGCTCCATATAGATTTAATTGCCATTTTGAAGCTTTCGGTGATCGGCATAAGCGTTTACATCTCCATCAAATATGATCTTTCCATCCATGATCTCCACCACCCGTTTTGAATACATGGCTATGGAAGGATCATGGGTTATCATGACTATGGTATTGCCCTCTTTGTTGAGCTCCGTGATAAGTCCCAGGACATCCCTTGAGGTCTTTGAATCCAGGGCTCCGGTAGGCTCATCCGCCAGGATTATTGAGGGTTTTGCGCAAAGGGCCCTGGCTATGGATACCCTCTGCTGCTGTCCTCCCGAAAGCTGATGGGGAGTGTTGCGCCATTTATCCTCGAGACCCACTCGCCTCAGGGCCTCCATGGCCTTTTCCTCCCTTTCCCGCTTCCCATAGCCCTTATAAAGCAGGGGCAGCTCCACATTTTCAAGAAGGTTCAGCTTCATAAGCAGGTTGTACTGCTGGAAGATAAAGCCTATCCTCCGGTTCCTGATCTCCGAGAGCTCGTCATCCGTCATCTCGGAGGTGTCCTCACCGGCAAGGATGTATTCTCCATAGGTAGGAACATCCAAAGCTCCTATGATATTCATGAGGGTGGATTTGCCTGAGCCGGACTTTCCGACTATGGCCACGAACTCGCCCTTATTGATGGTGAGGGTGATCCCGTCATTGGCACGGACCTCCTCTCCTCCCATAACATATATCTTATGTATGTCGATAAGCTCTATGAGCGGTTCTCCCGGGGCCACTCCGTCATCGTCATAGCCGTCATCCATGACATTGCTTCGGCCTTTTTCAGCTGCTTCAGTCCTTTCGGACTCAGCTTCCGTAAGCTCAGTATCTGTTTTTTTACTGAAAATGCTCATGGCCTTATCTCCTCATGCCTCCGCCTCCGCCGGGACCTCCGCCTCCGGGGCCGCCGCTGAATGTCATGGTCATGCCTCCGAACATGCCCATTCCGCTGCTTTCGGTCTCACTCACATATATCTCCTGACCCTCGGAAAGGCCTGAAACTATCTCCACATAGTCATCCGTCACAAGTCCGGTCTCCACCTTTACTGCCGTAAAGCCTTCAGGCACCTCTGAGAGGGCCCTCTCGCTTATGGCAGACATATCAGGCATTGTTAGGGAGTCATCCTTTACATAGACCACGTCTCCCCTCTGAAGGGCGCCTGAAGGTATATAGAGCACATCCTCCGCCTCAGAAAGTATAATGGTTCCGTCCACGTTCATGCCGGGAATAAGGCCATCCATATTGTCCAGAGTCACGATGACAGGGTAAGTCGTAACACCGCTCTGGTAGGAGCCATTGAGGGAGACATTGCTGACATGTCCTCTGTAGGTCACTCCGGGAAATGCATCCGCCGTTACCTCTACCTCCTGTCCCACCTCAACATCACTGATATCCAGCTCATCTATGCTCATCTCAAAGGTAAGCTCGGAAAGATCATAAATGGTAGCCAGCTCAGTATTTGTGGAACCGCTTGAACGTGATATGTTGTCGCCCACCTTGGCGTTCTTTGATATCACCTGGCCGGAAATCGGAGCAGTGATAGTATACTCTGCAAGATCATCCTGCATCTTGTCATAATTATCCTGGGCAGATGTAAGCTCATCCTCCAACTGATTCACTGCGTCCTGATGAGAATCCTCCGTCATCCTGAAAAGAGGTGTGCCGCTTGAAACATACTGTCCTTCCTTTACCAAGACCTCTGCGATCTCAACACTTACAGGAAGCTCACATCTAAGGCTGTCTGTCTGATAGGCGGTGAAGGCTCCATCCCCTGCCGAATATATATCCCCGTACTGGGCCGTGGCCGTATCACTCTCCGTAAGTCCTCCCGGATTCGATACTATGATGGTCACATACTTTATCAGAGTGCCTCCCGTAAGGGTCTCCTCCAGATTGCTCTTATCGGTCACCCTTCCGGGTATGGTCTCACCCGTGTCATTGATCTTTACTATGATATCAGCTCCCACGGGGATCTGGTCTGCTTCTATGCTCAGGAATGGAAGCCTCAGCTCCATGGCGGAATCATTGTAGAGAGTGGCTATGGAGGTCCCGTTCTGGCCTCCCACCGTATCTCCCTTCTTCATGGTGATATCGGTCACATAGCCTGATTCAGTTGCTCTGTATATGCCTCCCTCATACTGGGGCAGATACTTCTCATAGCTTTCCTTTGTATTGTTGTAATCCCTCTCCGCGGTATTGAGCTGTCTCTGGGCGTCAGAAGCCTCTATGCGATAAAGCACCTGTCCTTCAGTCACCTCATCGCCTTCCTCAAAATCAGCCTCTATGATCTCTCCCTCCACAAGGGATGTGATGGTATAGGTATCTCCCGCCTCAAGGGAACCGGAGGAGGTCAGCTCATCCTGTATGCTTCCCCTCATGACCGTCCCTATATTGGCAGTGCTCACTGCAGCCGCAGCAGCTTCTTCTGCCTGTTTTTTGACAATATATACCCTTGCGACTATCACAGCTATGATGATCAGGACCGCAGCTATGATGATACGCTTCTTGAAGCGCTGCTTCTCACGCTTGTTCTTTTTCTTCTTTTTTTTCTCTTCTGTATTCAGATGGCCGCCCGCTTCCGGCTGTCCATTTGATCCCTCAGAGGCCTGCTTTATGTTCTGAGAGGCCTGCTTTTCCTCCGGAGAGACCTTCTGTCCCTGATTTTCATCCCTGTTTTCATCGATCGCGCTCATTTTCAGCATCTCTCCTCATCTCTTCATTTATTTCCGCCTTCAGCCCCCGCATTGCTCTCCGGCCCTGCATTGCTCTCCGGTGAAGAAGTGTCTCCAAAGCTGTTCACTGACTCTCCGGTGTTGGCATTATAGTATCCGGGATTCTGCACCAGTGTGGTTCCTGTGGTAGTGCCTGTAAGATCACTGTAGCTTACGACTCCCGTGCAGTAGTAGACATATTCCTCAGTTCCATCCGAGGATACGGAAGTATTCTGCTGGACTATAAGTATGACCTCATCGCCCACCTCTATGTCTCCGTTTATCGAGAACATGAACTTGACATCGGAGCCGCTCAGCTCATATTCCTGATTGCCCACGGATACCGAGGAGGGTGAAACTATATTAGCTGAGTCATAATAGACCGCATTGAGCCTTCCTGCCACGCAGTAATAAGGCAGATCCGAGCTGCCGTCATCAGCTCCGTAGGCCCATACCGTCTTCTGGGCTTCACTGTAATAAACTATCAGCCATCCCTCCCTCTGGATCTGGCTGGAATAATAACGCTCTGCCGCATAATAATTGCCGGAGTCCGTTCCATTGTAGTAAAGTCTTGCCTCCTTCATTGAAAACGGCAGCACGCTCTCCAGCTGACCATAGGTCTTGACCAGGATGGGGCCCTCCATCTCCGTTTCCATAAGGTCCGTGGCATCTATCTCTCCGTCTGAGGAAAGGCTGACATCCAGCACGCTTCCGTAGATGGAGCCTGAATCCTTTGAATTGGTCTTTAAAAGGTTATAGAAAAGATTGATACAGTCCCTCTCGGTAAGGGGATCAGACTCATTCTGAGCACTGAGCCCATCATCCAGATCCAGGGATCTGAACATGCTGAGCCTTCCTCCTGCCACATCGGATCCGAAGTCCTCATCCGTATATCCAAGCAGGGTAAGACAGGCCTTTACCGCATCATTGAGAGTCACCGTCTCCGTCGGAGCGAAATTGCCGCCAAGCCTGGTGCGCATCAGCCCGTTTCTGAGAGCCGCCCTTATATAGCCTGAATTGGACTCAGAGGCCGGAACATCATTGGCCGCAGCCACTGTATTGACCGCAGAGACCGTATCCTTCCAGCGGCTCGCCGAAACAGCCATCTTAGCAAACTCAGACCGGGTCACATATCTTCCGGGATCGGTGCTCTCAGCTATGCCGCATACGGAGATGACCTGATCCCTGTAGCTCTGGGTCGCGTTGGAGAAGGTCACTGCATAGGCATTCATCACCGGAGCCGCAAATACTGAAAACAATGCTCCTCCCGCAAGGGCATACATCCCGCTCCTGAGATATATGCTTCTGTTCATCTTACTTCGTTCCTCCCTCCGGCTATCCTTCCTGTCTTCCTTTTCCTTCAGATATCCCATATCCGTCCTCATCCTTAGCTTATTTTCCAAAATAACTTTAATGTTTCAATTCACCTGCAAAGCCTCTGCCGACTGACTGCCGCACTGCGATGTCAGGCGGCAGAGGTTTTGACAGCTCCCCGATCATTATTTCCTTTATCCGTATTTCAAAACAAAAATCCCGTACTTATCAAAAGTACGGGATAAATATAAGCCTTAATTGTGTTCAGCCTGTGATTAAATTATGGAAAAATCAGAAAAGAGGTGCAAATACCCTGAGGACTGATCCCAGGAACATCTGGAGCTTCGGCATGGACGAGAGGGCCTCCATGTCTATCTCTATGCAGTCAGAAAGACAATTTTGAAAATCCTCCTCCATGTGCTTTATGGCCGGCACATCATAGAGGTAGGCCGCATTTTCAAAATGAAGATAAAGGCTCCTGAAGTCCAGATTGATGCTTCCTATCACGGCCTTCCTTCCGTCACAGATGAATTCCTTGGCATGGACGAAGCCTGGCACATATTCAAAGATCCTTACACCATTTTTTATGAGTTCCCTGTAATAGGTGTGTCCGAGCCAGAAGGCATAGGGCTTGTCCGGGATATGGGGGAATAGTATCCTGACATCCACTCCCCTCTTTGCCGCATAGCAGAGGGCTGTCATGGTCTGGTCATCCAGTATCAGATAGGGTGTCATGATGTGTACATAGTCCCTGGCCTCATTGATGATGCTGAGGTATACGCTGAGTCCTATATTTTCCTTATCAAGGGGGCTGTCCCCATAGGGGATGACAAAGCCCTGCCTGTCTTCAGAGCCCCGTCCCTCATCACAGGAGCTGCAGGCCGCATAGCTGTAAGCCGCATAGTCCTTGCCCTTTTCCTGCTTTCCCCTGAGGTTCCTTGTGCTGTTCCACATCTGCAGGAAGAGCATTGTAAATGAATTGGCTGCCTTTCCCCTGAACATGGCTGCAGTATCCTTCCACACGCCATAGGGAGAGCCTATATTGGCATACTCGTCTGCCAGATTCAGCCCTCCTGTAAATGCGGTCACTCCGTCGATAACACAGATCTTCCTGTGATCCCGGTGGTTCTGATAGCTAGTAAGAGCCGGCAGCACCGGAGAAAAAACCTTGGAGTTTATCCCTGCCTCCCTGAGCTTTTCATCATAGCGGAAGGGCACATTTTTGATGGCATTGGTGCCGTCATACATGAACCTTATCTCAACTCCGGCCCTGGCCTTTTCCTTGAGCACCTCCAGCACCTCATCCCAGATTCTGCCCTTGGCCACGATAAAATATTCCATGAAAATGAACTTCCTGGCCTTTTTAAGTTCTTCTATAAGTACGGGGAAGAAATCCTCTCCCATGGGAAAGAACCTGACCTCCGTATCATCATAGGCCGGAAATCCGCAGTAGCCGTAAAGATATCCGCTGATCGAGGAGAGCTCCGGCTCCGGAAGCTTTTTTATGCTTTCGCTTACCTCCCTTTCCTGTATCAGCTCGCTTCTTGACATGAGGAATTCCCTGTCCAGCCTGTGCCTCATCTTCTTGACCCTGGTCTGAAGCCTGATATAGACATAAAACAGTCCCCCAAAGACAGGGAAAAGTATGATCGGCACTATCCAGGATATCTTAAAAAGAGAGCTTCCCTCCTGATTAAGTATATATAGCAGCTCCAGGGCTGAGAGGGCTATGAAAAAGCCATAAGCCAGTGTATCGTTCAAAAATTCAAAGGCACCCCAGAGTATGAATATCTGTATAAGCAGAAATATTATAAGCAGGGTTATCCTTGAAAAAAGGAAGCGGAATATGGGCCACGATCTTCTATGTGTTTTTGCTTCACCTGATGTACTCATAACAGAAATAATACAACCTTTTTTTGTTTCTGTATAGTAATAACTAAAGTGTTTACATTTTACCCGCAAAACCTCTGCTGACTGACATCGCAGGGCGGCAGTCAGACAGCAGAGGTTTTGACAGCTCTCAGCACATGCTTTTTTGCAAAAAACAGAAAGCTCTGAACTCCTGATATAATGATGCACCCTGGAGTTCAGAGCTTTCACGGCTTTTTATCGCTGCAGTATCAGAAGTCCGGTCCCCTGACACTGCAAGGCTTTATAATTTTTTTACAAAGAGGGCCCTCACCGCATTGAGTACGGCTATGACCATGACTCCCACATCCGCAAAGATGGCAAGCCACATGTTTGCTATGCCAAGGGCTCCCAGCAGGAGGCAGATAAGCTTTATGCCTATGGCGAAAACTATGTTTTCCCTTACTATGGCAAGACACTTCTTCGCTATCCTGATGGCCTTTACTATCTTCATAGGATCATCATCCATAAGCACTACATCCGCAGCCTCTATGGCAGCATCGGAGCCCATAGCTCCCATGGCTATGCCCACATCGGCCCTGGAAAGCACCGGTGCATCATTGATGCCGTCTCCTACAAAGGCAAGCTTTGCCCTGGCAGGCTTCTCCGATATCAGCCTCTCCACAAGCTCCACCTTATCTCCGGGAAGAAGCTCGCTGTGATATTCGTCTATGCCAAGCTCCTTTGCCGTAAAGGATGCCACCGCCTCACTGTCTCCCGTGAGCATGATGGTCTTTG
>CALWMV010000009.1 GCA_944382125.1 uncultured Lachnospiraceae bacterium | reverse complement strand
GATACTGCTTATTTGTGAAAGTCATATAAATCTTATCCCCTCTTTTTGTAGAAGACTTTCAGGTTTTGTGTTATATTTACTAAGAAGATATTTTGGCGTATCATATACATGATGATTTTGCGCATGTCCCTCAGGGGTCAGTGGAGGGATCTGCACATGAGAACAGGGGTGTAAGATGATATCAAATACTATACTTAAGAGTACCTTGGAGGGTATCAAGGCCATCGCCAAGATAGACCTCTATCTGTTTGAGCCTGACGGAAAGCTGGTATGCTTTACTGAACAGCCTGATGAGCGCTGCGAGGCCTGGTCCAGGGAGTTTGCAGAGTCGGAAGCGGATACCCAGAGCATGTCCGGCATCCATTTTGTCAAGATAAAGAACAAGGGAGCCGCAGCATATGTGCTTGCGGGGACCGGAGCCGGTGATGAGACCATGGTCTTCCTGAAGCTGGCTGCCTTCCAGCTCCAGAGCATGGTCAATTCAGACAAGGACAGGTTCGACAAGGACAATTTCCTCAAGAATGTGATCCTGGATAACCTGCTCCAGATAGATATCTTTGAGCGTTCAAAGAAGTTCCATGTGGACAATGAGGCTCCGCGCCTCGTATATATCATCAACGTGGAGGATGACAGCGACAATACCATACTTGACATACTGAGGCCTCTTTATGGGGAAAATGCCGGAGGCTATGTATTCAAGGTGGATGAGCAGCACGTGATCTATATAAGGAATATCGCAGAGGGAGAGGATGAGACCGATTTCAATGCGATAGCAGCCAACATACTTGATGTCATAAATACCGAGGGCATGCAGAATGCCTGCATATCCTACGGCAATCCTGCACCGGAGCTCAAGGATCTTTCCCGCTCCTATAAGGAGGCAGGACTGGCCATGGACGTGGGAAGGATATTCTACAGCAGCCTCAGGATCATGTCCTACTCCAGGCTTGGCATAGGAAGGCTGATCTATCAGCTGCCCATAACCCTCTGCCGGATGTTCATCAATGAGGTCTTCGGCGATCATGATCCCGAAGATCTGGATGAGGAGACCATACAGACCATAGATCAGTTCTTTGCGGATTCCCTCAATATCTCCGAGGCCTCAAGGAACCTCTACATACACAGGAATACCCTGGTCTACAGGCTTGATAAGCTGGAAAAGACCCTGGGACTCAATATAAGGAATTTTGATGATGCGATGACCCTCAAGATAGCCCTTATGGTAGATACCTACATGAACTATATCGAGAAGAATCATGTGAGATAAGGCCATATCCGGGGCCCGGGGGAAGATATATGCTTGCACTTACGGCCTTTTTGGGTTAAGATATGGAACCATAAGCAGACGCGTTAACGTCTTAAAGTAAATCAGCAAGGGGAACAGATAATGGGAGTATATGAGGAACTTATAGAGAGAGGCCTCCTTGCCCAGGTCACTGACGAAAAAGAGGTCAGGGACATGGTCAATGCGGGCAAGGCCACCTTTTACATCGGATTCGATCCTACGGCGGACAGCCTGCACGTAGGCCACTTTATGGCGCTCTGCCTGATGAAGCGGCTGCAGATGGCGGGCAACAAGCCCATAGCCCTGGTGGGCGGCGGCACCGGCATGATAGGAGATCCTTCGGGACGTACTGACATGCGCCAGATGATGACCAAGGAGACCATAGCCCATAACTGTGAGTGCTTCAGGCATCAGATGGAAAGGTTCATACATTTCGGCGACGGCAAGGATGATGCCATCATGGTCAACAACGGAGACTGGCTCCTGGACCTCAACTATATAGAGTTCCTCAGGGATATAGGAGCCTGCTTCTCGGTAAATCATATGCTGGCAGCCAGATGCTATGAGCAGCGTATGGAGAAGGGCCTCACTTTCTTTGAGTTCAACTATATGATCATGCAGGCCTATGACTTCTACAGGCTTTATCAGGACTATGGCTGCAATATGCAGTTCGGAGGAGATGACCAGTGGTCCAATATGCTGGCAGGAACTGACCTTATCAGGAAGAAGCTTGGCAAGGACGCCCACGCCATGACCATCACCCTGCTCCTCAATTCCGAGGGCAAGAAGATGGGCAAGACTGCTTCAGGCGCCGTATGGCTGGATCCCAACAAGACCTCACCCTACGATTTCTACCAGTACTGGAGGAATGTGGATGATGCGGATGTGATCAAGTGCATCAAGATGCTGACCTTCCTTCCTCTGGAAGAGATAAAGAGCATGGAGTCCTGGGAGGGAGCAAAGCTCAATGAGGCCAAGGAGATCCTTGCTTATGAGCTTACCAAGCTGGTCCATGGAGAGGAAGAGGCAGAGAAGGCCCAGTCCGCAGCCAGGGCGGTATTTTCCGGCGGAGACTCAGAGCATATGCCTACCCTCAGGCTCAGCGATGAGGACATGAAGGAGGGCTCCGTGGACATAGTCACCCTGCTTGTGGCTTCAGGCCTCTGCTCCTCAAGGGGAGATGCCAGAAGGAATGTGGAGCAGGGCGGAGTGACCGCAGGAGATGAGAAGGTCACCGATCCCAAGAAGGAGTATAAAAAGGAAGAGCTCTCAAAGGGACTGGTGCTCAGGAGAGGAAAGAAGAATTTCATAAAGGTGATAGCTGACTGAGCCTGAATCAGACAGCAGAACGGATCGTATGATATGCCGCCGGAGAGGACGATGACGGGAAATGCCATCGGGAGACCCTCCGGCGGATATTTTCTTCGTAAGGATTTTGTAAGGTTTTTTCAGTAATTATGTTTATTTTTATATGATAGACTGATTAAACAGACAGGGAAGATCCCCGTGTTTACTGCGGCATTTTCCCGGAGATGGTCTTTATACTGATTTAAGAGGTTTTATCTGTGAAGAAGTATCATCATACAATCGGCCTTATGCCGGTATTTATATTGGTGTTTTGTCTCATGCTGAGCCTGAGTGCCTTTGCGGCACCCTATGACAAGGCCTCGGGGGAGTTCCCCTTTGAGATAGAGCTGGATACCCAGAGCTGCGAGAGGCTCTGCTATGCGGGACATCCCTCTTCGGGTATCAGCTATGTGCCGGGCTATGCAGTGACACCGGATTCCTCCTTCCGCATATCCATAAGGAGCGGTGCTGAGGCAGGAGTATCCATGGAGGATCTCTCCATGACAGTTGCCCTTATATATGAAAATGAAGACAACACTTCATCCATGAGGGAGACCATTATGGAGTATGATGAGGGCGATATTACGGATATGGATACCTGGTATCCCATACTCAATGAGACCAATGTGGAGAACCTGGAGGAGAGGGACAGGCTTTACAGTGATTCCCTTTCATCCATAGAGATAGAGATGAGATACCAGGGCCTCCGCAATTCCGATATGGAGAAGACCTTCTACCTGCAGATACACAGTCCTGAGGACCTTGCAGAGCTGATCGGCTGATATCTTCAAGAGGAGCTTCAGACATCCTGAATCTTTACGAAATCTTAATGCCATTTTTGGAAAAACATCCCGGGACAGGCTTGTGAGCCTGTCCCTTTTTGTGTTATATTGGTAAAAACTGCGTATAGTTTTTGTAAAATATGGAAAAGCTTTAGGAGTAAATATGGATCTGACAGTCGTTGGTAATATTTTTTACCTTGTAGGAGGACTCGGCCTGTTCCTTTACGGCATACACATCATGTCTGAGGGACTTCAGAAGGCGACGGGTTCAAAGCTCAGCTATTATCTTGGAAAAGCTACGGACAACAGGCTGATGGGCGTCATCGTCGGTGCTCTTATCACAGCCATCATCCATTCATCCTCAGCTACCACTGTCATGGTGGTAGGTCTTGTCAATGCCGGCATTATGAACCTGATGCAGGCCACCGGCGTTATCATGGGTGCCAACATCGGTACCACAGTCACCTCCTGGTTCGTTTCCCTCATACAGGTAGATGTGGGCGGAGTCATGGAGATATTCAGCCCCAGCTTCTTTGCACCCCTGCTCCTTGGCGTCGGCGCATATATGCTGCTGTTCCAGAGCAAGAAGGATAATCTGCTGGGAGAGGTCCTTACCGGTATCGGTATGCTGTTCGTAGGCCTTAATATGATGTTTGCCGGAGTAGAGCCCTATACCGAGCTCCCCATCTTCGGAGAGATCTTTAGGGTCCTTGGAAGCAACCCCATCTTCGGCATACTGGCAGGTACCGTCGTTACCGCCATCATCCAGTCATCCACTGCTTCAGTCACCATACTTCAGTCCCTTGCCATGGGCGGCATGGTGACCAAGGCAGCAGCAGTATATATCACCCTCGGACAGAACATAGGTACCTGTGCGACGGCCCTCATATCCTCTGCCGGAACCAACACCACGGCAAAGAGGGCGGCCAACATACACATACTTTTCAATGTGATAGGTGCAGTTGTTTTCGGTATCGTGATGTTTATAATCCAGCTTCTGGTGCCGGAGTTTGCAAATTCCCCGATGACTGTAGTGGATATATCCATCTTCCATACGGTTTACAATGTGCTCTGCACCATCATCATGTATCCCATGGCCAATCAGCTTGTCAAGCTTTCCGGAATGATGATCAGAGAAAAGGCCGCTTCCGTGGAGACCCTTGAAAATTATCAGGGCGAGGCCAGGGACATGAAGAAGAGACTGGATCTCCGTATACTTGGCACCACGCCTGCCATAGCCATCCAGTCAGCTGATGATGAGGTCATCAACATGGGCGAGAAGGCCAGGACCCAGATCGGAAAGGCCATGCAGGCCATCCTTGAATCTGACAAGGATAAGGCGGCAGAGGTCGAGTACGAGGAGGAGACCATGGACCAGATGGCCGGCATCCTCACGGATTACCTTATAGAGGTCAATAAGCTGCAGCTTACGGAAAAGCAGAAGCAGCATGTCAATAACCTGTTCTATACCATCAGCGACTTCGAGCGTGTGGGCGATCATGCCAACAATCTGGCCGAGTTTGCGGATTATGTGGTAGACAAGGGCATCACCTTCTCCAAGACCGGAGTACAGGATATAATGCTTGCCAATGATGCGGCCATCAGGGCCTTTGATCTGGCAGTCGAGTCCAAGAAGACCGGAGATCTGGAGCTTGTGAAGCAGTGCCGCAGCGAAGAGGAAAATGTGGACAACATCACTGATGAGCTCAGGGAGAAGCATATAGAGAGGCTCAGCAAGGGCGAGTGCAATCCTCAGGCCGGCGTGGTATTCCTGGATATACTTACCAATCTTGAGAGGGTAAGTGACCATGCTACCAATGTTGCGGGTTATGTCAGGGACGAAAATACATAAAAAGTACAAAGCTGACATTTCCTTAACAACAATTTACTTGAAAAAAAACCGCTCTGAGGTTATGATTATTTGTGTTGCAAAACTTTTTTAAAATAGTTTATGCTCAAGGCTAAATCAAACAGTTCATGTATAGGAGGATTAAAGACATGGCAGTTAAAGTAGCTATCAACGGATTCGGTCGTATAGGCCGTCTGGCTTTCCGTCAGATGTTCGAGGACAAGGAGACTGAGATCGTAGCTATCAACGATCTTACCGATCCCAAGATGCTTGCAAACTTACTTAAGTATGACTCTTCACAGGGCCGTTACGCTCTGGCTGACAAGGTAAGCGCAGGCGAGGACAGCATCACAGTAGACGGCAAGACCATAAAGATCTACAAGGAGCCCGATGCTTCCAAGCTTCCTTGGGGCGAGCTCGGAGTAGACGTAGTTCTTGAGTGCACAGGCTTCTACACAAAGAAGTCAAAGGCTCAGGCTCATATCGATGCAGGCGCTAAGAAGGTAGTTATCTCCGCACCCGCAGGCAACGATCTGCCTACCATCGTTTACAATGTAAACCATGAGACCCTTACAGCTGAGGATAACATCATCTCCGCTGCATCCTGCACCACCAACTGCCTTGCTCCTATGGCAAAGGCTCTTAATGACTATGCTCCCATCCAGTCCGGTATCATGGCAACCATCCATGCTTACACAGGAGACCAGATGGTTCTTGACGGACCTCACAGGAAGGGCGACCTTCGCCGTGCAAGGGCAGCAGCAGTTAATATCGTTCCCAACTCAACAGGAGCAGCAAAGGCTATCGGCCTTGTTATCCCTGAGCTGAACGGCAAGCTTATCGGTGCTGCACAGCGTGTTCCCGTTCCTACAGGCTCCACCACCCTTCTCTTCGCAGTAGTTAAGGGCAAGGACATCACTGTAGAGGGCATCAATGCAGCCATGAAGGCAGCTTCCGAGAAGATCCCTGAGACCTACGGATACAACGAGGATCCCATCGTTTCCTCCGACGTTATCGGCATGACCTACGGATCACTCTTCGATGCTACCCAGACCATGGTTACAAAGATCGATGACGATACCTATGAGGTACAGGTAGTTTCATGGTATGACAACGAGAACTCCTACACATCTCAGATGGTAAGGACCATCAAGTACTTCGAGAAGTTCGTAAAGTAAAATCTGATATTTGATGACAAAAAGGCTCTGCCCTTGTAGGGCCGGGCCTTTTTTATAAGACATCAGAAAGGATAAGGACATGGCTACATTAAATAAAAAGACAGTAGATGACATCGACGTAAAGGGCAAGAGAGTCCTTGTAAGATGCGATTTCAACGTGCCCCTGAAGGAGGGCGTGATCACTGATGAGAACAGACTCGTTGCTTCTCTTCCCACCATCAAGAAGCTTCAGTCTGAGGGAGGAAAGATCATCCTCTGCTCACATCTCGGAAAGCCGAAGAACGGTCCCGAGGATAAGTTCTCTCTGGCTCCCGTGGCAAAGAGGCTTTCAGAGCTCCTGGGCTGCGAGGTAAAGTTTGCAGCAGATCCCGAGGTAGTAGGACCCAATGCCAGGGCAGCTGTTGAGGCTATGAAGGACGGAGACATAGTGCTCCTTGAGAACACCCGTTTCAGGAAGGAAGAGACAAAGTGTGAGGACAACTTCTCCAAGGAGCTGGCTTCCCTCTGTGATGTATATGTGGATGACGCCTTCGGAACAGCTCACAGGGCTCACTGCTCCAATGTGGGAGTTGCAAAGTATGCGCCCGTTTCAGCAGTAGGATATCTGATGGAGAAGGAGATCCGCTTCCTCGGCAATGCCGTTGAGGATCCCAAGAGGCCCTTCGTGGCTATCCTTGGCGGAGCAAAGGTAGCTGACAAGCTCAACGTTATCTCCAACCTTCTTGAGAAGTGTGATACCCTCATCATCGGCGGCGGCATGGCCTATACCTTCATAAAGGCAAAGGGATACAGCGTTGGAAAGTCCCTTGTGGATGACACCAAGCTCGACTACTGCAAGGAGATGGTAGAGAAGGCTGAGAAGCTTGGCAAGAAGCTCCTCCTTCCTGTTGATACAGCCATCGCAGCTTCCTTCCCTGATCCCATAGATGCAGAGATCAAGGTAGACTATGTGGACATAGATAAGATGCCCGAAGATCAGATGGGACTGGATATCGGACCCAAGACCGTGGAGCTTTATGAGGCAGCCGTAAAGGACGCCAAGACCGTAGTATGGAACGGACCCATGGGTGTGTTTGAGAATCCTCAGCTTGCAAAGGGAACCATTGCAGTTGCAAAGGCTCTTGCAGAGACAGATGCCACCACCATCATCGGCGGCGGTGATTCTGCAGCAGCAGTCAATACCCTTGGCTTCGGAGATAAGATGACTCACATATCCACCGGCGGCGGAGCTTCCCTTGAGTTCCTTGAGGGCAAGGAGATGCCCGGCGTAGCTGCAGTTCAGGATAAGTAAGCTTCATAACGAAGGATAGCAGTTAAAACAGTATCCCGATATCTGCCCGGCCTGTATTAAAGGGAAGAAAAAGGGCAGATATCACGGATATCTTCAGAAGGAAGGTTTTTGATATGAGAAAGAAGATCATAGCCGGTAACTGGAAGATGAACAAGACTCCCTCCGAAGCGGTAAAGCTTGTGGAGGAGCTCAAGCCCCTCGTAAAGAATGAGGCTGTTGACGTAGTCTTCTGTGTTCCCGCCATAGACATTGTTCCTGTAGTAAAGGCCTGCGAGGGTACCAACATTGAGGTCGGTGCCGAGAACATGTATTTTGAGGAGAGCGGAGCCTATACAGGTGAGATCTCCCCTGCAATGCTGGTAGATGCAGGCGTTAAGTATGTCATCCTTGGACATTCTGAGAGAAGAGATTATTTCAAGGAGACCTCTGAGGATGTCAATAAGAAGATGAAGAAGGCCATAGAGCATGGACTTACTCCCATAATGTGCTGCGGCGAGAGCCTTGAGCAGAGGGAGCAGGGCATCACCCTTGACTGGATCCGTCAGCAGGTAAAGGTTGGTTACCAGGACATAACTGCAGCAGATGCAGCAAAGACTGTCATCGCTTATGAGCCTATCTGGGCCATAGGCACAGGCAAGACCGCTACCACTGAGCAGGCTGAGGAGGTCTGCAGGGCCATCAGAGAGTGCATAGCCGAGATCTATGATGAGGCAACTGCCGAGGCTATCCGCATACAGTATGGCGGATCAGTCAATGCCGGCAATGCTTCGGAGCTCTTTGCACAGCCCGACATAGATGGAGGACTGGTCGGAGGAGCTTCCCTCAAGGCAGACTTCGGTAAGATAGTAAATTATTGATAGCTGATCGTTTGCAGAGCGGCCTTTCTTGGCCGCTCTGATTTCTAAATTTCTTTTCAGGTCCTGATCAGGACAAGAAATTCACTTAATCTAAATATAAATAACTTTTAGTCCTTAGGACATCATCCAAAATTTTTTCTGCACGGTATCTTATCTTTTACTTTTCATATCTGATATCATCCGCTGCCTTGATCTCTTTCTAAGCTCAGGCATCTGAAAATCTTCGGGTCTGGTTCTCCAGGATTTTTGTGAATGCAATAGGGTCTTTGGGGTGATGTCCTTTAAAACAGGTATATCAGTGGTCAATAACAAATTTGATATTGAATACTGACTCATATTATGCTATAAAGGAGTAGATCATTGTATAGGATCATTTTCTATGAAAGCGCATCCGGCGTAAGGGAAGTTGAGGATTATATCCTCGATTTAAAAAAGAAGGCTGAAGGAGTATAAGGAAAGAAAAGGAGAGAACAATGACGAGGACATGGGATGAGTTCAGGAAAGAACTTAAGCTTAATGATGAAGATGAACTTATGATATCCATGGAGAAAGAGATCATAAGGACCATGGTCAGGATAAGAGAAGAAAAGGAGCTTTCACAGGCGCAGCTGGCAGAGCTCTGCCGCCTGAAGCAGCCTGCAGTCGCTCGGATAGAGAAGGCGGAGCATTCCCCTCAGCTTAATACATTGCTGAGGATACTTGTTCCGATGGGATATACATTGAAGATAGAGCGTATGGATAGACATATTTCGAAGAAAAAAGTTTAAGTCAAGCATAAAGTATCTTAAAATCTTATAGTCGGCGTTAATGTGATTTAAGTTTTAAGGAGTTTTTATGTTTAGCGACGGAAAGATATATTTTGTCAAAAAGGGAGAGGACCTTTCCGAGAAGGTATACCTGAGGCCGGAGATGGCCAACAGGCATGGCTTTATCTGCGGAGCCACAGGTACAGGTAAGACCATAACCCTGAAGGTCCTGGCTGAATCATTTAAGGAAGAGGAGCTTGAGGCCCAGGAGAAGGCCGAGAAAGAAAAGGAAAAGGCTGAGAAGGCTGCGGAGAAGCAGCACCTTCGGAGGAAAGTTCGGAAAGAAGCTCGGCGGCAATCTGGGAGCGAGCCTCGGAAGGAATATACTGGGGACATTCTTCAAGCATTGATAGATATACTGCAGTATCATGGGAGCGGCATTTTAGGACCGCTCCTTTACTAAGAACTGAAAATATGATAAAATCCATAAGATGTTCCGGGAGGACCGGGACTTCGGGCTCTCATAGTATAATGGATAGAACGATGGCCTCCGGAGCCGTAGATAGCGGTTCGATTCCGCTTGGGAGCATGAAAGGGGATAAACCCCGGAAGCTGAGAGCCGGAAAGGCAGTTTAGGTCTGTATGCCGTTCCGGCGATATTTTTTGGACCAGGGAGGACATATGCACCCAGCGGGGCCGTTGATCGGCATCATCATCCTGATGCTCTGCATCCTTTTTATCCTGTATCTCAGGAGTGAATGGGAGAAGAGGCATTTCAGGACTGAGTTTTACAGCATCAAAAGTGATAAGGCACTGATAGGAGCGAGGTTCATCTTTCTGAGCGATATGCACAGCCATGAGTTCGGAGAGGAAAATGAAGAGCTCATATCGGAGATAGACAGCCTTGAACCTGACTGCATACTGATCGGCGGAGATATGATAACCTGCGGGAAGATACATGAGGATCCGCCCAGGACCTCAGCCTGCATACATCTCTGTGAAGAGCTCGCAAAAAGATATAAGGTCATATACGCTGAAGGCAATCATGAGCTGAGGTTCAGGAACAGGTTTCCTGAAGACTATCAGATATTCATGGAGCATCTGCTCCAGAATCCCAATCTTGAGTACATCTGCGATGATATGGTGAGCTTTTTCAAGGAAAGCAGGATCACCGAGGAAGTGGATGAGTTCGACATATACGGCGTCGGGCTGGAGATGGACTATTATATGAGGCAGAAGCCGGGATTTGGCAATAAAAAAACCATGCCTGAAGGATATCTTGAAAATAAGCTGGGACAGGCCATGAGGGAGGCGGAGGAGCTTTCGGGAAGACGCTTCTCCATCCTGCTGATGCACAGTCCCCTTTATCTTAAGGAAGCTTCACGCCTTCATATGGATCTGGTGCTTTCAGGACATTTCCATGGAGGCACCATAAGGATCCCCGGAGCCGGAGGGCTTATGACTCCTCAGCTTCAGTTCTTTGTAAAGGAATGTGCCGGAGAGTTTGAGGAGGATGGGACCAGGATGGTGGTGAGCCGCGGCCTTGGTACCCATAGCGTGAAGATAAGGCTCCTCGATCGGCCGGAGATAAGTGTGATAGATATCCTTCCGATGGGCGGAGGATCAGCCCCTGATTATGATGAGTTATGAGGTCTGAAGACAGAGAACCGAGCTATACGCTTGAAAAACTGAATTTTGACGGTCCCCTGGATCTGCTGCTGAAGCTGATAGAGAAGGATAAGATAGATATCTATGATATCCCCATAGCAGAGATCACCAGGCAGTATCTTGAGTATCTGGATATGATGCAGGCCGAGGACCTGGATGTGATGTCGGATTTCCTTGTGATGGCTGCGACCCTTCTTGATATCAAGGCCAGGATGCTGCTTCCCTCGGAGGAGAGCGGTGAAGAAGAGGAAGAGGAGGACCCCAGGGAGGAACTGGTCCGCAGGCTCATACAGTACAGACGTTTCAAATATATCGCTTCAGAGCTGGAGGAGCTGGAGGACGAGGCCTCAGCCTTTCTTTACAGGGATGAGGAAGATATTCCGAAGGAGGTATCGGATTATGTGCCTCCGGTGGATCTAGATGAGCTGCTCTGCGGAGTGGATACGGAGAGCTTGAGAAAGCTGTTCCTGGAGGTCATGCGCAGGAAGGAATACCGCAGGGACGTAAGGAGAGAAAACTTCGGAGTCATAAGAAGGGAGCGCATGCCCATAGGCACCAGGATAAGCTCACTGATACGATATGCCAGGAAGAACAGGAGATTTTCCTTCAGGAGCCTGCTTTCGGGAGAACCTGACCGGGAAGCCGTGGTAGTCACCTTCCTTGCCATGCTTGAGCTCATGAAGGTGGGAGCCATAAGGGTGGAGCAGCAGGATACCTGCGGAGACATAGAGGTGGAGGCCTCTGAGGATATAGACAGGACCTCCATAGATCTTGAGGATATAGAGGACGATTGATATCCGGATGGGAATGCAGCGCAATGGAGATATACGGACAGATAAGCATGACTGAGGACCAGGAGGATAAGGACCTCAGGCGATATATCAATACGGCTGAGGCACTGCTTTTTGCCTTCGGACGGGCCGTGAGCCTTCAGGAGATAGGAAAGGCCTGCGGCTGTGATCAGAAGACGGCAAAGCATGCGGCGGAGCTGCTTATTGAAAGATATGAAAGCATGGACTCCGGACTTTGCGTAAAGGAACTGAACGGCAAGTACAGGCTGTGCACGAGGAAGGAATATTACCCCGGCCTTGTGAATGTGCTGAAGCTTGAGCGTAAGCCGGTGCTGAGCGAGGTGGTCATGGAGACCCTGGCAATCATAGCCTATAAGCATCCGGTGACGAAGGCCGAGATAGAGAGCATCAGGGGAGTCAAGTCAGATCATGCGGTCAATAAGCTGATAGACTTCGGACTGGTGGAGGAGACGGGAAGGCTCAATGCTCCGGGAAGACCGGCGCTTTTTGCGCCCACGGATGAATTTTACAGCCGCTTTGACCTTAAGGACAAAGATTCGCTCCCCAAGCCGGGCCCCGAGCTTGAAGCGGAGATAGATGAGGAAGTAAAGGCTGAACTTCAGAGCTTTGAGGAGTCTGAAAAAAGTGCTGAGACCATAGAGATGGAGACCTGAAAATTATGGAGAGAGTTGCAAGATTTTTCAAGGTAAGCAAAGAGAGATGGATCTCTGATTTTACCGCCCTCTGCGGGGTATCCTCAGAGGAGGCCGGATCGGTATATGAAGAGCTTAAGCTCCCCAGGAGGGCAACCAGGGGGTCAGCCGGCTATGATATCTTTTCGCCGGTGGATTTCGAACTCGGTCCGGGAGAGGAGATCAAGATAGCCACCGGCATGCGCTGCCGTATGGATGAGGATGCGGTGCTCCTCATAGTTCCCAGGAGCTCCCTGGGCTTCAAGTACCGCTTTCAGCTGAACAATACGGTGGGAGTCATAGACAGCGATTATTATTACAGCGATAATGAGGGACATATCTTCATACGCTTTACCAATGACAGCAAGAGCGGAGCCGTACTCAGCATATCAAAGGGACAGGCTCTGGCCCAGGGCATCTTCGTGCGCTACGGTATCACGGAGGATGATGATACCGAGGAGCTGAGGAACGGAGGTATAGGAAGCACTGATGAGGGAGCTGCTGCAAAGTCACCCTCTGAGATAATGCCGGAATTATGAGATACGGATTTTTGATAAAAAGGATCATATTGTCCGCAGCCTGTATGACACTGCTGCTTTCAGGCTGCAATGGAGGAAGGGACATACATGAGCTCCGTGCCGAGGCTATCGCAGCCTTTGACTCAGGAGATTATGCGGGAGCCGAAAGGCTCTTTGATGAGGCCCTTGAGGCCCAGTGGGGCAGGGTGTCTGACCTGCAGACGGATATACTCAGGTACAGGGCAGAGTGTGAGCTTCAGCAGGGCAAATTCGACGAGGCCAGGACCACCTATGAGGCACTTCTCAATGTGGACAGTGATGAGGAGGGCCAGGGCTTTTATGAGGATATCCTTGAGGAGCTCGGGAGCCTTGATGCCCTCAGTACCATGGTGAGCGATATAGAGGCCGGCGAATACCAGAAAGCTTATGACTTGGCTTCCCAGTATGCCTCCATGGAGGGGACGGCGGCAGGAAGACTGAGCTGGTTCAACAAAGCCGTGTGCGCGGAGTATCTTGGGAATTATGAAGAGGCCTATGCCCTTTTCAATGAATACCTCAAGGTATACCCTGACGATGCGGATGCAGAAAAGGAACTGGAATTCCTGAAGACAAGGTAAGAGAAAAGGCAGGAAGGCCCATTTCAGGCCCTTTTTTGGGGCCTCCGCCAAGTTTTTAGGATATAAACGTAAATACTATATCTTGTAAAGAATACAAAAAAAGCACAATATATATTGTGCTTTTTTGTATTTTGGCTTGAATTCCGATAACAGTTTATATATAATATTTCCTGCACCGATATTTGTGAGCAGACATGACGGTGACCTGACCGCCGTGAATACATACATATATGCGGAAGTAATTTTAAGAAATAAAGTAAGGAGAGACGGAGTATGATGCAGGTCATAAAGAGAGACGGAAGCGTCGTGGATTTCAATCTGGCGAAGATAAGCGACGCCATGAAGAAGGCCTTCAAGGCCACGGGAAAGGAATATAACAATGATATCATGGAGCTTCTGGCCCTCAGAGTGACGGCGGATTTCCAGAATAAGATGTCCGAGGGAAAGATCGGAGTCGAGGATATACAGGATTCAGTTGAGCATGTGCTGGAGCAGGCCGGCTATACCGACGTGGCAAAGGCCTACATCCTTTATCGTAAGCAGCATGAGTCCATCAGAAACGTATCCCAGACCGTACTTGACTATAAGGACGTCATAGATAATTATCTTAAGGTCAATGACTGGAGAGTAAAGGAGAACTCAACAGTTACCTATTCCGTGGGAGGCCTCATCCTTTCAAACTCCGGAGCAGTGACTGCCAACTACTGGCTCTCCGAGGTATATGACAAGGAGATCGCGGATGCCCACAGGAATGCGGATATCCACCTTCATGACCTGAGCATGCTGACAGGCTACTGCGCAGGCTGGTCACTGAAGCAGCTTATCCAGGAGGGTCTGGGAGGTATCCCCGGCAAGATAACCTCCTCCCCTGCAAAGCACCTTTCCACCCTCTGCAACCAGATGGTCAACTTCCTCGGCATCATGCAGAATGAGTGGGCAGGAGCACAGGCATTTTCATCCTTTGATACTTATCTTGCACCCTTTGTAAAGATAGATAACCTCAGCTACAAGGAGGTAAAGCAGTGCATACAGTCCTTCGTTTACGGAGTCAATACCCCTTCAAGATGGGGCACCCAGGCTCCCTTCACCAATGTGACCCTGGACTGGACCGTGCCTGCAGACCTTGCTGAGCAGTACTGCATCATCGGCGGAGAGACCGTTGACTTCAAGTACAAGGACTGCAAGAAGGAGATGGATATGGTCAACAAAGCCTTCATCGAGATCATGATAGAGGGCGATGCCAACGGCAGAGGCTTCCAGTATCCCATCCCCACATACAGCATAACCAAGGATTTCGACTGGTCAGAGACCGAGAATAACAAGCTGCTTTTCGAGATGACCGCAAAGTACGGAACTCCTTATTTCTCAAATTATATCAATTCAGACATGGAGCCCTCAGATGTCCGTTCCATGTGCTGCAGACTGAGACTGGATCTTCGTGAGCTCAGGAAGAAGTCAGGCGGATACTTCGGATCAGGAGAGAGCACAGGCTCCGTGGGCGTCGTTACCATCAACCTGCCCCGTATAGCATACCTTGCCAAGGATGAGGCAGACTTCTACAAGAGACTTGACCACATGATGGACATATCGGCCCGTTCCCTCAAGGTGAAGAGGGAGGTCATCACCAGGCTGCTTGAGAGAGGGCTCTATCCTTATACCAAGAGATACCTGGGAACCTTCAACAACCACTTCTCCACCATCGGTATCGTGGGCATGAACGAGGCCGGACTCAATGCCAGCTGGCTCAGGAAGGATCTTACCCATCCCGAGACCCAGAAGTTTGCGAAGGATGTGCTTAACCACATGAGAGAAAAGCTCTCCGACTATCAGGAGATGTACGGAGACCTCTACAATCTGGAGGCTACTCCTGCAGAGTCCACTTCCTACAGACTTGCAAAGCATGACAAGAAGCATTATCCGGATATCATCACGGCCAATGAGGCAAGCGGAGTTCCCTACTATACCAACTCCTCACACCTGCCCGTGGGATACACCGCTGATATATTCGATGCCCTGGACGTACAGGATGAGCTTCAGACCCTTTACACCTCAGGCACCGTATTCCACGCCTTCCTTGGAGAGAAGCTTCCTGACTGGAAGGCTGCGGCAAAGCTTGTAAAGACCATAGCAGAAAATTACAGACTGCCTTATTACACCATCAGCCCTACCTACTCGGTATGTGCTGACCACGGATACATCGCCGGAGAGCATTTCACCTGCCCCAAGTGCGGAAAGAAGTCAGAGGTCTACAGCCGTATCACCGGATATTACAGGCCGGTACAGAACTGGAATGACGGAAAGACCCAGGAGTACAAGGACAGGAAGGAATATGACGTGACTGCTTCCTACGAGCACAGGCATAAGCTCCATAAGGAGGCCGAGGAGATCGTGGCATCTGCCAGGGAGAAGGATGCGGAGGCAATGAGGAGCGGAGTGCTCCATGACGGAGTTTATCTCTTCACTACCAGCACCTGCCCCAACTGCAAGGCTGCCAAGGAGCAGCTTAATGCTTCAGGTATCCAGTACCAGGTGGTGAATGCAGAGGAAAATGCTGATGCCGCAAGGGCCCTCCGCATCATGCAGGCTCCTACCCTTGTAAGCGTAAGGGACGGCAGGACAGAGAAATTTGCAGGACTTTCAGAGATCATCAGATTTGCGGAGTCCAGGGTGAGATAAGATGGCAGATGTTATCACACAGATATACGGCATAAGGAATCTTGAGGATGCGCTCATGTGCGCAGAACTCGGGGTGGATCATATAGGCATGGCCTACGGAGAGGTCAAGCACCTGGGGCCCGAGCAGAAGAGCTGTGCCCAGGCCAAGGCCATATTTGATCAGCTGCCCGAAAGGGTGGTAAGGGTTGGCCTTACCATAGCCAGTGACGTGGATGAGATACTTCATGACCTGTCCCTTTATACTCCGGATGTGTATCATCTTTCCGGAGATATAGAGGACATAAGTCCTGAGGACATACAGAGGATCAGGGCTGCCTATCCCGGACTTAAGATCATGCAGGCACTGCCTGTTTACGCAGGGGTCCCCTATGAGGAGCAGTGGCCGAAGATAGAGGAGCTCATCAGGAGATATGAGCCGGTAACGGATTTCTTCCTTATAGACACCAAGGAGCCCACCAGCACCATAGGCATAGGAGCCACGGGAGCTGAGCATGACAGGAGCATAGACCGGGCCATAGTGGAAGCCACGGACGTAAAGTGCATAGTGGCGGGAGGCCTGGATGCCTCCAACGTGGCAGAGGCCATACACATGACCCACCCTTATGGTGTGGACAGCTGTACCAGGACCAACCTCAGCAGTGCGGAGACAGACTCCCTCGGCAACGGAAAGGATCCTGAAAAGGTAAAGGCCTTCGTAGAGGCAGCTCATAATGCATGATAGATTTGGAAAAGCCATAATCATAGGCGATGCCTGTGTGGATGTGACCGTGCCCCTTACGGCTATCCTGGCGGATACGGACAGGCCGCCGGAGGACAGTGCCCTGATGCCCGGGCTTGGCGGAGGAGGCACCAGTGCCAATACCGCAGCGGCCCTTGCAAAGCTCGGCGTGGGTACCTCATTCATGGGGACCCTGGGAGCGGATTTCGGAGGCAGATATATCCGGAAGGAATTCGAGGAGCTTGGCATCGATACGAGCATGACCCTGACTGATGATACGAGCAATACGGTCTATGTATTTGCATTCATAGATAAGAGCGGAGAGCGGAAGCTCTGGGCCTTTCCCAGGACGGAGATGTCCTATATCAACTATGATCTGTCCAGGATAGATATGGAACTCATAAGGACTGCCTCCTGGGTCCATGCCTCAGGGATGACTATCATGTTTGACGGCAGCCTGCGAAGGGATCTTCCGCTGATATTCAGGACTGCCCATGAGGCAGGCGTGCCTACCTCCTTTGATCTCAATACCAGGGTACAGGATCCTGCAGAACTGGATGAGGGCATACGAAGCTCCATACTGGAGACCATACCCTATGTAAGCTATCTGCTGGGATCCGCCAGAGATGAGTTTTACAGCTTCTGTCCGAAGGATGACTGGAGGGACAGTGTAAGGAGCTTTGCAGCCCCGGGAAGAACTGTGATAGCAAGACTCGGAGGTGAGGGCTCTTTGATGATAGAGGATGGCAGGGAGACGGAAGAGCCTGCTCTCAGGATACCGGTCGTAAATACCACCGGAGCCGGAGATGCCTTCAATGCCGGATTCATAGCGGGAAAGCTGAGGGGCCTCAGGACGGATCAGGCCGTGGTCATGGCCCATGCCGTGGCAGGATATAAGATATCCCGCGGAGGAGCGAGGCAGACTCCCGATATGGAGGAGCTGAGGGGCTTTGCCAGGGAGCAGGGACTTACGGAGCTTCTTTCCGCAGGGATCCAGGCAATATAAAAAAACCAAAGCTGATAAAATGTCTGAAAAGTCTCTGCCGGCAGACATTGCAAGGCGGCAGCCGGCCAGCAGAGGTTTTTCAGATACTTATATATTTAAAGCATTCCCGGAACGATAAAGACGTATGCATGAAACCGTGCATACGCCTTTTTATTGAAGGACTTTGATTTTCCGCTGTCGGAGTCATGGCAGTATGGTGTATAATCAGCTTGAACAGGAGCTTTGAGGGAGGAAATGACATGATACTTGCGATAGATATGGGCAATACCAACATAAAGGTGGGCCTGGTATGGGATAAAGACGGCGAAAAGATCAATGAAGAAAGATTGATGACGGATTATAATAAGACCAGTATGGAATATGCCCTTATGATGATGTCCATAATGGATTATTATGGAGTAAAGAAGGAGGACTTTGACGGTGCGGTGCTGTCCTCCGTGGTGCCTCCCCTTACGGGCGTGATAGAGACTGCGGTAAAAAAGGCCCTTGGCCTTTCTCCGGTCATCGTAAACGGAGGCATGAAGATGAGTATAAGCCTGGATAAGTTCCCGATACCCAAGATACTGGGTGCGGACCTGATCATAGGAGCTGAGGCCGGCTTCAGGCTCTATAAGCCTCCCGTGATAATCATAAGCATGGGTACGGCCACCACCCTCAGCCTTGTGGGAAAGGACGGCCGTTTTGAGGGAGGACTGATACTTCCCGGACTTAAGACCAGCATAAGTGCCCTGGCCTCAGGGACAGCGCAGCTGCCGGAGATAGACTTGAGCAGACCAGGGTCAGTCATAACAGTGGATACGATGGAAAGCATGCGCAGCGGTATCATCTATGGAAGCGCTTCCCAGCTGGACGGACTAATAAAGAGGATGGAGGCTGAGCTTGGAGAGACCTGCACCGTGGTGGCCACGGGAGGCCTTGCGAGATTTGTGATACCCTACTGCTCCCATCCGGTCCAGATGGACGAAAAGCTTTTGATGAAGGGACTTCTCATGCTGTACAATGAAAATAAGACTGCTTGATAAGCCGGGTATTTTCTGATAAACTTTACCCATTGCGATTTTTCAGGAGTTGACATGGATCAGAAGGATAAGCTTAAAGAAGAGATAAACAGGAGAAGGACCTTTGCCATCATTTCCCACCCGGACGCCGGAAAGACCACTCTGACAGAGAAGTTCCTGCTTTATGGAGGAGCCATCAACCTGGCAGGTACGGTAAAGGGAAGGAAGGCCCAGAAGCATGCGGTGTCGGACTGGATGGAGATAGAGAAGGAGAGGGGTATATCCGTTACCTCCTCAGCCATGCAGTTCGTATATGACGGAAAGGTCATCAACATACTGGATACCCCGGGACACCAGGATTTCTCCGAGGACACCTACAGGACCCTGATGGCTGCAGATTCCGCAGTCATGGTCATAGACGGCTCCAAGGGTGTTGAGGCCCAGACCATAAAGCTGTTCAAAGTCTGCGTCATGAGGGGCATTCCCATATTTACATTTATAAACAAATTTGACAGAGAGGCAAGGGATCCCTTTGACCTGCTTTCAGATATAGAAGAGGTGCTGGGCATACATACCTGCCCCGTCAACTGGCCCATAGGCTGCGGCAAGAATTTCAAGGGAGTCTATGAAAGGGATGAAAAGAAGGTCATAACCTTCAAGGCCGAGCAGGGCGGTGCAAAGGAGCTTGAGACCCACAGCTATGATCTGGAGGCACCGGAGCTCTCGGACGTCATAGGCTTCCAGAATTATGATAAGCTCAGGGAGGATCTGGAGCTTCTGGACGGTGCAGCCGATGAGTTTGATCTGGAAAAAGTCAGGGCGGGAAAGCTTTCCCCGGTATTTTTCGGCTCGGCCCTTACGAACTTCGGAGTAGAGCCCTTCCTTCGGCATTTCCTTGAGATGACTACGGCTCCCCTTCCGAGAAAGAGCGACAGGGGACTCATAGACCCGGTGGAGGAGGGCTTTTCAGCCTTTGTATTCAAGATACAGGCCAATATGAACAAGGCCCATCGCGACAGGATAGCCTTCATGCGTATCTGCTCAGGAGAATTTGAAGCGGGCATGGAGGTCAACCATGTGCAGGGAGGCAGGAAGATAAGACTTTCCATGCCGACCCAGATGATGGCCGATGAACGCCAGATCATAAACAAGGCCTATGCGGGAGATATTATAGGCGTGTTCGATCCCGGCATATACAGCATAGGAGATACCATCTGCCTTTCGGATACAAAGTTCAGGTATGAGGGCATACCGACCTTTGCTCCGGAGCATTTCGCCAGGGTAAGGCAGATAGATACCATGAAGCGCAAGCAGTTCCTGAAGGGAGTCATGCAGATCGCCCAGGAGGGAGCCATACAGATATTCCAGGAGTTCAACTCCGGTATGGAGGAGATCATCGTGGGAGTCGTGGGTGTACTCCAGTTTGAGGTGCTGACCTTCAGACTGAAAAATGAATATAATGTGGAGGTGGGCCTGGAGCAGCTGCCCTATGGCTATATCAGGTGGATAGAGAACCCTGAGGAGGTAGACATAGACAGGCTTTCAGGCACCAGCGACATGAAGAAGGTCAAGGACCTTAAGGGCAATCCTCTCCTGCTTTTCGCCCATGAGTGGAGCGTCAAGATGGTACTGGACCGCAACGAGGGACTCAGACTTTCCGAATTCGGAAAGAATGAATAAGTGAAACCTGCAGACAGAAATATAACGGCATTTTGGAGGACAGGATCATGGAATTAAAGGATCTATTTACAAATTATATCGATGAGCATGAGGAGGAGATGGTAGAGGATGTCAAGAGACTCTGCCGTATCAACTCCGTGAAGGGAGCCTATGAGGTGGGAAAGCCCTTCGGAGAGGGCCCCTATAATGCCCTCATGACTGCCATGAGCATGTGCGAGAGATATGGCTTTGCTACCGCCAATTATGATGATTATGCCATAGCGGCAGATATGAATGAAAAGGAGAAGGCCCTTGACATACTGGCCCACATGGATGTGGTGGCACCGGGAGAGGGCTGGACGGTAACGGAGCCCTTCAATCCAATAGTAAAGGACGGAAAGATATATGGAAGGGGAACCTCCGATGACAAGGGGCCTGCAGTGGCAGCTCTCTATGCCATGAGGGCAGTAAAGGAGCTCGGCATACCCGTGTCCAAGAACTGCAGACTCATACTGGGATCTGATGAGGAGAGCGGTATGTCCGACATACCTCATTATTATGCGGTCGAAGAAGAGGCTCCCATGACTTTCAGCCCCGACTCTGAATTCCCGGTGACCAATGTTGAAAAGGGACAGTTCAGGCTCAGCATCAGGGCGGATTTTGAAAAGGAAGAGGGCGAAGCAGTCCTTACGGAGCTCTGCGGAGGAGATACCATCAATATAGTTCCCGGAAGGGCCTTTGCCACTTTGAAGGGACTTACGGATGAGGTCATAAAGCCGGAGGCAGAGGCCGTTTGGAAGGAGACGGGAGTAAAGCTCTCCATATCCGCAGTGGTCGGAGGACTTCGCATAGATGCAGAGGGAGCAGGAGCCCATGCGGCTCATCCCCATGAAGGAAAAAATGCAGCCCTGGCTCTCCTTCACCTCGTAAACAGACTTCCCCTTTCTGACTGCACCCAGGTAAGGCTCCTTAAAGAGCTTGAAAAGCTGTTCCCTTACGGAGACTGCTATGGAAAGGCTCTGGGAGTAGCTCTTGAGGATGAGCTTTCAGGACCTACCACCATGTCCGCAGATATATTGAAGGTAAGCGAATCCTCCATAGAGCTGGATGTGGATTCCAGGACCGCTGCTGCTGCCACGGAGCAGAATACAGTTGAGCCTGCGGTAAAGAGGATCAAGGCTGCAGGCTTTGAATGCAGACACAGGCTTCGCGGACCTCATGTGGTGGACGGAAACAGTGATTTCGTAAAGACCCTGCTCAGATGCTACGAGGATGTAAAGGGCATGGAGGGACGCCTGATATCCACGGGCGGAGGCACCTATGTCCATGACCTCAAGAACGGAGTAGCCTTCGGCGCAGTCGGAGACGGCACCGACACCAATATGCACGGTGCGGATGAATTCATGATAATAAAGGAGCTCAAGGAGGCGGCTGTCATCTATGCTCTCTCCATAAGCGAGCTCTGCAGGTAAGCTTTAAAAAGAAAGGGATCCTATGGACAGGGCAAAAACAAACGGTATGTCCGTGGCCGCTCTGGTGATGAGCGGGCTTACCGTGATACTTGGAAGCAATCTTATATTTGCTCTTATGGCAGGAGGACTCGGCATCACCTTTGCCCTCCTCTCAAGGGGAGACCGGAGGATGAGCGTATCATCAAAGGTGGCACTCATCGTCTGTATAGTGGGCATTATCGCTTCCATCATCATTACAGCCTATATGATGACGGCCATGGTGAGATCGGGAGCCATGGAATACTATATCCATATGTTTGAGGATGCGCTCAGACAGCAGCAGCTGTATTGAGGCCTTACGCTGCCGGAGGTAACAGATAAGTGAAGATCAAAGATTATAAGGCAGAGGCAAGAAAGCTCCTGCTGGGAAATTACGGCATATTGATAGCCTCGCAGTTCATCATCTATATGCTGACCTATGGGATGACATTTGCTGCAGCCCTCATGGTTGGAGGCAGCACTGCCCTTGCAATCTCGGGCAATGTGGCAGCCACGTCGGCAGCGGCGGTCATCACTGCCGCAGTCATTGCAGCAGTCCTTATAGGCATGCTGTTTCTGAGCCTTGGGATCATAAAGCAGTATCTCAATCTGTGCAGAAGAGGAAATGCACAGTTTTCAGATATCTTTTATGCCTTCAGGAGGGGATCCCATCCCTTCAGGTATGTGGGACTCTTTATACTGATGTGCCTGATATATCTTCTGATAGGCATAGCCCTGGTACTGATAGTGGCCCTGATAGGCGGAGGAGGAGTGCTTAATTTCTTTGCCATGAGGGGACCGATAGATGCGGACAGCAGCCTGACGGTGATCATGTGGGCATCAGTTTTCATATATGCAGCCTACATACTGATAGTGCTCTATCTCAGCCTTAAGTTTGCTTTTGCCCCAATCATACTTATAGACAAGCCGGGGACAGGCATATTTGCAGCCCTCAGGCGTTCATCAAGGCTGACGAAAAAAAAGAAGCTAAAGCTGCTCTGGCTTTTCACCTTCAGCTTCCTGCCCTGGGCCCTGCTCATAATGATGACCCTGGGCGTGGCCGCCCTCTGGATCGCACCCTATATCAGCGTGACCGTATACCTGGTATACCTCAGGGCCGAGGAGGAGCATTTCCCTGAGGAAAGCTACGGTGAGGCCAGCACGGAGGATGTCTCCAGAGGACATGGAACACCGGAGCCCGCCGGACATGGGAACGGAGCTGTGGGAATGTCAGATGACAGGGCCGAAGCTCCGGAAAGCCCCAGGACCGGATACGAGGAGGCCATGAGATCCTTCGGGATAGGAGAACAGCACGAAGCGGAGATCAGGGAGCCGGAGCCTTCGGACAGAACAGAGATACAGGATGGTTCCGGGACAGGCCCGGACACGGGAGATGGAACAGAGGCAGGAGCCGAAGCAGATCAGGAAACAGGAACTAAGACAGGCTCGGAGGCAGATCCCGGAACGGCTGGAACGGATATAGCCTCAGAAGGTGCCCCGGACGCTGCCGGGGAGGACAAAGAAGAAAACATATCCCGGGATGATGAGGGGGAGGTGAAGGCATGAAGTGCCCGTATTGCAATGCTGAAAATACCAAGGTCATAGATTCCAGACCTGCAGACGACAATTCTTCCATCAGGAGGAGGAGACAGTGCGAGACCTGCGGCAAGAGGTTCACGACCTATGAGAAACTGGAGACCATGCCGCTCATGGTGATCAAGAAGGATGATTCCAGAGAGCCCTATAACCGTTCCAAGATAGAGGCCGGCATCATCTGCTCCTGTCACAAGCGCCCTGTTTCGACGAAGCAGATATCCAGGATGATAGATGAGATCGAAAATGAGCTCTTTGCCATGGAGGAAAAGGAGATCCCCACCCATGTCATAGGCGAAAAGGTCATGAAGAGGCTCAAGGATCTGGATGAGGTGGCCTATGTGCGCTTTGCTTCCGTATACAGGGAGTTCAAGGATGTCAACACCTTCATAGAGGAGATCGGAAAGCTCCTGAGCCCTCAGGTCCAGAAGGATCAGGGAAAAAACGGCGGTGAGGCGTGATGCGGCCTCCCATGTGCCCGGCAAGATATATAGAAAGCGTTTACGGCTTTGATTTTGACGGGGAGATGAAGAAGGGGCTTAAAGGAGCCATTTTTGATATAGACAATACCCTGGTGCCCCACGATGCACCGGCGGATGAGAGGAGCAGGGGCTTCCTTGCGGCCCTTTCAGCAAAGGGCCTCCGCCTCGGTATAGTTTCAAATAACAGGGAGCCCAGGGTCAAAGCCTTTGCAGAGGCCTGCGGAGGCCTGGATTATGTGTTCCTTGCGGGAAAGCCCAGTCCTGAGGGCTACAGGAAGCTCTGTGCGAAGCTGGGACTTTCAGAGAAGGAGGTCATCTTCTTCGGTGATCAGCTCTTCACGGATATCTGGGGAGCCAACAGGGCGGGTATAGAGAGCGTGCTGGTAAAACCCATCGATAAAAGTTCGGATATCCCCAGGATAAGATTTAAAAGGTATCTGGAAAAGCCCATACTCTATCTTTACAAAAAGGGCATTTTCCGCTAAGATTATAATGATTTTTTGCGCAGTATAAGGAAAAGCGCGGTATAAAAGCAATATATAAAGAGTTCAATAAGGATTTGGAGGATCTATATGGTTTCAGCAGGAGATTTCAGAAATGGTGTTACCGTCGAGATCGACGGACAGGTAATGCAGGTCGTTGAGTTCCAGCACGTAAAGCCCGGAAAGGGAGCTGCATTCGTAAGGACCAAGCTCAGGAACGTCATCAACGGAGGAGTTATCGAGACTTCCTTCAGGCCTACCGAGAAGTTCCCCTCAGCCCGTATCGACAGGGTGGATATGCAGTACCTTTACAAGGATGGAGATCAGTACAACTTCATGAATATGGAGACCTATGATCAGATGTCTCTTGCAGAGGATCTCTGCGGAGATGCCATGAAGTTCGTAAAGGAAAACGATACCTGCAAGATCTGCTCATACAACGGCTCCGTATTTTCAGTTGAGCCGCCCATGTTCGTGGAGCTCGAGGTCACCGAGACAGAGCCCGGCTTCAAGGGTGATACTGCTACAGGCGCATCCAAGCCCGCCATCGTGGAGACCGGAGCTCAGGTGAGCGTTCCCCTCTTCGTCAACATCGGTGACAAGATCAAGATCGATACACGTACGGGAGAGTATCTGTCGAGGGTATAATGGAAAAGATCGCAGATATACTTAATGATTTGTGCCGCAGGGCATTTTCAGAGGCGGGATATGATCCTGCCTACGGCAAGGTCGGCCTGAGCAACAGGCCGGACCTCTGCGAATATCAGTGCAACGGTGCCATGGCTCTTGCAAAGGCGGCCCGCAGGGCTCCCTTTGATATAGCGGCAGAGATCACGGAAAAACTAAAAGCATATCCGCAGTTCAGTAAAGTCGAGGCAGTACGCCCCGGCTTTATAAACATGGACCTGGATAAGGACTTTGTTTCCTCCGTGCTTTCTGACATGGCGGCAGATGAGAGACTGGGACTGCCTCTTCCCGAAAGGAAGGAGACGGTCATAGTGGATTACGGCGGAGCCAATGTGGCTAAGCCCCTCCATATAGGCCATCTGCGTTCGGCGATAATAGGCGAGTCCGTGAAGCGCATAGGAAGGGCCATGGGCCATGAGATGATTGGAGACGTGCATCTCGGGGACTGGGGCCTTCAGATGGGACTTATCATAGAGGAGCTCAGGGACAGAGGGATGAGTGACTTCTCCCTTTCTGATCTGGAGGAGATATATCCTGCAGCTTCTGCAAGATCAAAGGCAAAGGATGAGAGCGGTGAGCTCACTCCGGATGCGGAAGATTTCAGAAAGCGCGCCCTTGCGGCCACTGCCAGGCTCCAGGACGGAGATCCGGAGTGCAGGAAGGTCTGGGAGCATATCATGGAGCTTTCCCTTGCGGACCTGAGACGCAACTATGATGCCCTCAATGTCAGCTTTGAGCTCTGGAAGGGTGAATCCGATGCCCAGAAGTATATCCCGGACATGCTCAGGGATATGGAGGAAAGGGGCATAGCCCACGAATCCCAGGGAGCTCTGGTGGTGGATATAGCCGAGGAGGGAGATACCAAGGAGTATCCTCCCTGCCTTATAAGGAAGTCGGACGGAGCATCCCTTTATGCGACCACCGACCTGGCCACCATGGTGGAAAGGGAGCTTCTGTATCATCCGGATTCATACATCTATATAGCGGATCAGCGCCAGAGCCTTCATTATCTCAGCTTTTTCCGCGTGGCAAGGAAGGCAGGCATAGTAAGGCCTGAGGAAAAGCTCAGCTTCCTTGGCTTCGGCACCATGAACGGAAAGGACGGAAAGCCCTTCAAGACCAGAGAGGGCGGAGTCATGAGGCTTTCAGACCTCATAGGCGAGATAAATGAAAAGGTCTTTGAGAAGATAAGGGAGACCAGAAGCGCTGAGGAGATCCCCGATGCGGAGGCAAGGGAGATCGCAAAGACAGTGGGCCTTGCAGCCCTTAAGTACGGCGATCTTTCAAATCAGGCCTCAAAGGACTATATCTTTGATATAGATCGCTTTACGAGCTTCGAGGGCAATACCGGGCCCTATATACTTTATACGATAGTAAGGATAGGCAGCATACTTGAGAAGTACAGGGAGACTGCCGCAGCAGAGCCTGCAAAGGAAAGCAGCATATATGCAGCGGCCGAGGAGGCGTCCCCGGCAGGAAAGAAGCTGGCCCTCTGCATCTCCAGATACAGCGAGGTCATAGCCTCGGCCTGGGAGGAGACCGCCCCCCATAAGATATGCCAGTACATCTATGAGATATCTGATGAATTCAACTCCTTCTATCATGATGTAAAGGTGCTTTCCGAGCCCGATGAGGCAAAGAGACAGAGCTATATAGCACTGCTTTCCCTGACCAGGGAGCTTCTGCTCCGCTGCATAGACATGCTGGGCTTCAAGGCACCGGATAAGATGTGATAAGTGTTATTATGATGCTCTGCATCCCGCCTGAAGGGACGCAGAGTTATCTTTCTTTAAGGGATGACGGATAATTATATAGAAGAAGTAAAAACAGCCCTGCTGTGCGGAGTGGCACGGGGCAGGGACAGGGATTTTGAAAGCAGGATGGAGGAACTTCGGGGCCTTGCAGAAGCCTGCGGCTACAGCTGCGCTGATATAGTCACTCAGAAACTGGACAGCTTTGACAATGCCACCTATATCGGTTCCGGAAAGCTTGCGGAGATAAGGGAGCTTGTCTCGGAGACGGAGGCAGAGGCGGTCATATTCCTCAATTCCCTGAGCCCCTCCCAGCTTAGCAACCTTACGGACCAGCTGGAGGTGAGGGTGCTGGATAAGACCGATCTCATATTGGAGATCTTCGGGGAGAGGGCCAGGAGTGCAGAGGCCAAGATGCAGGTGGAGTATGCCAGACTGGGCTATATGCTCCCGAGGCTCAGGGGACTCAGAAAGAACCTGTCGAGGCAGGGAGGCACCGGAGGCTCCATGTCCAATAAGGGCTCCGGCGAAAAGCAGATCGAGCTGGACCGAAGAGTGATAGAAAAGAGGATGTCGGAGCTCAGAAAGCGCCTGGAGCAGCTGGAAAGCGGAAGGAAGACCCAGAGAAAACGCCGCGAGGGATCAGGACTTCCTCTGGTATCCCTGGCAGGCTACACCAATGCGGGCAAATCTACCCTCCTTAACCGTATGGTGGAGTATTTCGGCTCCGAGGAGGACAAGAGGGTAGAGGAAAAGGATATGCTTTTTGTGACCCTGGATACGGCCACAAGGCGCATAAGCCCCAGGATGCATCGGGATTTCCTCCTTTCCGACACGGTGGGCTTCATAGACGATCTGCCCCATGATCTTATAAAGGCCTTCAGGTCCACTCTGTCGGAGATAGCCGGTTCGGATCTGATACTGGAGGTGGTGGACTGTTCGGATGAGGAGCATCTTCGCCACATGGAGGTCACGGGAGCCACGCTCAGGGAGCTTGAGGCCTCGGATATACCAGTGATATATGTCATGAACAAGGCTGACCGGCTTTATCCCCTGGAGGAGCTCCCGATCATAAATGGTGACAGGATATATATGTCTGCCAGGGAAGGAACAGGCATAGAAGAGCTTTGCGATATGATATCCTCAAGGTTAGAGGAGGACACGCTGCGGCTGTCCCTTCTGATACCCTATCAGGATGCGGGAAAGGAATTTCTGATATCCGCAAAGGGTGAGATACTTGAGAAGGAATATACCGATAAGGGCATAGAGCTTTTGTGTCTTATCGGAAGGAGATACATAAAGGACATCAAGGAGTATATAAGGCTTTGAATATGAACGGAAATACAGACAATACAAGCATGAGGCCGGAAGGAGAGGGCCGTGAAAGAAGGAGCTATCCCTTTGAGCATAAGCAGGAGAGAAGGCTCTATCCCTTTGAAAGAAAAAATGAGTCCGGGATCAAAGACGGAGATGAAAAGTCCGGAGCTCCCAGGGGCAAGGGAAGAAGGGGAGGCAATTCCTCTCTTTCAATAGTGAGACATTCCGGAAAGTCTGCGCCTCAGAGAAGATCCGGCAGGACCTCAGATAACGCCGGAAGGAGGAGCGGATCCGGGACCTTCGGAAGACCGGGAAGGGAGCAGGCCTTCGGAGGAAGATCAGGGGAAAAGTACCGCAGAACGGAGAGCTTCAGCGGGGATTTCTCTGAGCCCATGAAGCTTAAGGTCCTTCAGAATACCGAGATAGGCTGTTTTCTTGAGCTAAGAGAGGGAGAAAAGGTACTGCTGCCTTTTTCAGAACAGACGGAAAGACCGGAGGAAGGCAGCCTGGTAACAGTCAGACTCTTCCTGGATAAGGGAGACAGGGTCACAGCCACCATGAGAAAGCCCTTCCTTTCAGTGGGAGAGACTGGAGTACTCAGGGTGACGGATGTGACCAGGATAGGAGTATTCCTGGATAACGGGGTGCCGAAGGATGTGCTGCTCCCCTTCTCTGAACAGATAGAGTCTCCCAGGGTCGGTCAGGAGGTCCTGGTACACATATATAAGGATAAGAGCGGAAGGACTGCTGCCACCATGAGGGTCTACAAATACCTGAGCCCTGCAAAGGGTTATAAGGAGGGAGACCGGGCAGAGGCCTTTGTCTACGAGATAAATCAGAAGCTTGGCATATTCGTGGCCGTGGACAATAAATACTTCGGCCTGATCCCTCCCTCGGAGATATACAGAAAGCTGAGCTATGGCGACAGGGTGAACGTCAGGATAACGAAGGTGAGGCCCGATGGTAAGCTGGACCTGAGCCTCCGGGAAAAATCCTATATCTCCATCAATGAGGATGCGGAGAAGGTGCTGGAGGAGATAAAGAGAAACGGGGGAGAGCTGCCTTATGCAGACCGGGCTGATGCGGCCATGATAGAGGATATCTACGGCATGAGCAAGAATCAGTTCAAGAGAGCCCTCGGACATCTCTACAGAGAAAGAAAGGTAGAGATAGACAGGGAAAATGACAGGGTAAGGCTCCTCTGATCTGCGGACTTAGGGCTGAGCCCTGAAGTTTATAAAGTTTTTAGAAAGATCGCTGTTTTTTTATCAAAGCGTTCACATCCCATTCAAAAAGCATGTCTAAAATACTACAGTAGAAAGTATTTTGAATGGGGCTTTGTTATGAATATTTTGTTTTACCTCACACCCAAGTGTGACTGTGCATATATAGAGACCAGTGATACCCTGAGACAGGCCATGGAAAAGATGGAGTACCATAAGTATTCTTCCATACCCATACTTGATGACGAAGGATCCTATGTGGGGGTCCTTACTGAGGGAGACCTGCTGTGGGGCATCAAGAACAAGTATGATCTGGATCTCAAGGAAGCGGAAAACGTACCCATCACAGACATAAACCGCAGAAGGGATTATGCCCAGGTCTCAGTCCGATCCTCCATGGAGGATCTTATAAAGGTGGCCATGAACCAGAACTTTGTCCCTGTCATGGATGATGACGGCAAGTTTATAGGCATAGTCACCAGAAAGGACATAATCAAGTATTTTTCGGAAAAGATAGAGGAGGCTGTGAAGGCCGATACTGAGTATCAGCTCGCATAGCCTTTCTGGCAGGGCGTAAGCCCTGTGTTTTTTCTGTTAAGACCGTTCAAAGGGGACCTAAGATAACATGGATTATTTACTCCGGGCTTTAATTGGGGTATGCTGTAGTTAACCTATAGAAGGAGGGTATTAACTTATGGAAAAACTTTTGATCCCGTGCACATCAAATCCTGACCTCAAGCTTGAGGTATTCAAGGGACACTTTGCTTCGGACAGATTCCATTCCAATTATTACATAGATCTGACTCCGATGAAGGTACAGCTTGCAAAGGCCAAGATGACCGCAGAGGCCATGGCCGACAGGTATGTTCACAGAGTTAAGACCAAGGGCTCACGCCTCGGCATGGAGTACATGGCAGGCATGTCCTCTGACCTGGCTACCGCTGCTCCCATAGACACCATCATCTGCATGGACGGCTGTGAGGCTCTGGGTGCTTACGTTGCTGACAAGCTTTCCGGATACGGAGTTTCCACCAACAATGAGTTCGGTACCTACAACATCATCACTCCTGACTTTGATGATTCCGGAGCCATGATAGTTACCGATGACATCCAGAAGATGCTCAAGGGCAAGAACATCCTCATACTTCTGGCTACAGCCATGCAGGGCAAGACCCTTGGAAGGGTACTTTCCACGGTTACCGAGTTCGGCGGACGCATCATAGGCATCTCCGTTATCTTCGCCATGGTAGACAACCTGGACGGATATCCGGTCAATGCCGTATTCTCAAAGGGTGATCTCCCTGATTTCACCCTTGACGAGGATAAGAACTGCGACCTCTGCGCAAAGAAGGTGCCCATCGACGGCATAATCACGCGCTACGGTCTCAGGAAGGTCTGATTACAGATTTTAAGATGGATTTTTAAAAGAGACAGCTGCGAAAAAGCAGCTGTCTCTTTTGCTTCTTTCTTAAGAGATCATCCGGTGTCAGTGAAGGCCTTATGGAGAAACATCAGTACTCCAGGATCAGATCCTCATCTATGATGGATCTGAGCTTTGTCATGTCGGAGATCAGGGTCTTCCTTCCGAGCTTTCTTATGACGCCCTCCTTCTTCAGGGCGCTCATGATCCTGGCCACGGTTATATTGTGCACTCCGAGATAATGGCTGAGCTCATCGTAGGTAAAAAGGGAGTCCAGAACCAGCTCTCCGTCAGCATCCTTTTCGCTCTGCTCAAGCAGAAGGCCGCAGAGCCTGCCGGCAGCGGAGCTCTCCCTGCTGGTATAGTAATGGTAGAGCACGTCCATATAGGTCGAAAAGATGATATTTATCAGCAGCTTTGAAAAATCCGGATCCTCCATGAGGGCCTGGAAATTTGCCCTGCTTATGCGGTAAAGGCTGCAGTCGCTCTTTGCCAGTATGGTGAACATGGTGGGCTGATGCATCGACATGGGGAAGGGCCGGAGGTTCAGCATCTGGGTGACTGCAGGGGCGAAGCCCATGCATCTGGGTCCGCGGAAAAAGAGGTAGATGAATTCATCTCCCTTTTTGTTGGTGGAGGTAAGGGCCGCAAGCCCCTTATCCAGTATATATACGCTGGCCTCATCAGAGCCCGCCACGGCATCGGTTATGATCTCACACCGCCTTACGGTCACCTTCTGCCCGTATCTGTATAGATCTTTTATCTGCATGAAAAATCCCCCGATAGATCTGGATTTCTTTATCTGCCCTATAGTATAGCAGAAAAACTGAGATAAGTTAACCTAAGTTATTTTAAAGGAACGAAAGCCCCGTTAAAATAATGTCAATAGATGTAGGTAAAATAAAACCCGGGATCGTTAAAAATGTAACGAAATGGGACCGGGGCAGTCCCTGACGCCTGCATTTTTGATCCCTGCAAAATCAAGAAATGAGGTATGTAAAAAGCTATGTCTAAAAGTAAAGGCGGCATTTCCGCTACCATGATCAATTCCATCATCGGTATTGCCATTATGTTCATCATAAGGATGTTCCCTCCTATGGCACCGATAACAGAGACTGGTATGGAGGTCCTTGGTATCTTCATCGGTACCCTTTATCTCTGGACCACAGTTGACCCTACCTGGGCAAGTATTTTTTCTATCTTCATGATAGGCTTCAGCAGCTATTCCAACATGGGCGGCGTTATCAAGGAAGCCTTCGGTAACCCTACCGTAGTGCAGATGCTGTTCATGATGGTATTCTCAGGCGCTCTGGTACGTGAGAAGATCACACCTTATATCGGACGCTGGTTCCTGACCCGTAAGGTCAGCGAGGGAAAGCCCTGGCTCCTTACCTTCGTCATCTCCCTGGGATGCCTTCTGATGGCAGTATTCCTTGGAGGACCCTTCGCCCCGATATTCCTGTTCTGGCCGGTTATGTATGACATTTTCCAGCAGCTCGGATATACCAACAAGGAGACCTATCCCAAGCTTGCGGTCATCATGGTAGTATTCGGTTCCATGCTCGGATTCCCCGTGCCCCCCTATGCAGGAAATCCCCTGGCACTGCTTACCAACTACCGCACCATTTCCAACAACACGGTAGAGCTTAACGATGGTATGTACTTTGCATGTACCCTCATCATGGGTATCCTGTTCCTTGCGATAACCATCATCTTCCTTAAGTACGTTATACATCCCGATGTAAGCAAGCTTAAGAGCCTTAAGATCGACGATCTTAAGAAGAACCCTCTTCCTCCGATGTCCATACATCAGAAGATACTTGCCATCGCTTACGTGGTATACGTGCTCTGCATGCTGCTTCCCAGCTGGTTCCCGACACTGCCCGGCATGGCCTTCCTCAAGGCTAACTCAACGGGTATGGCAGCAACCTTCGTGGCAGTGCTTGCAGCCATCCAGATAGCAGGAAAGCCTGTTGTGGATATCCAGGGAACAATGAAGACCAATGTGGCATGGAGCTCCTTCTTCCTCTGCACCTCAGCCATCCTTATCGGAAGCGTGCTGACAGCTGAGAATACAGGAATCACTCCTTTCCTCAACCAGCTTCTTTCACCTCTGTTTACAGGCATGAGCACCGTTACCTTCATCATATTCCTGATGATCGTGCTTATGGTACTGACCAATGTCTGCAACTCACTGGTTATCGGTATGATCCTGCAGCCCGTAATACTTTCCTACTGCACGACTACGGGCATCAATGCAGCACCTATCGTATCACTCTCTATCTTCTTCGTGCTTTCCTGCGCGATGGAGACCCCTGCAGCTTCACCCTTCGCAGCAATGCTCTTCGGAAACAAGGAGTGGCTTGAGGCAAAGGATATCTATAAGTACTGCGGAATGATCATACTGCTTGAGCTTGCGCTGGTGCTGGTTATCGGCATACCTATGATGAACCTCTTCATGGGCTGATAAAATTCGTCTAATTTAAACAAAATTTAACGAAGGCTATTTAAAAAAAACGGGAAATTTGCCATAATATAAGTATTAGGCAGATTTCCCGTAAAACCTTGAAAAAGGGATAATAAATTGCCGCCATCGTGGGCGGCGGAATGGAGATGTATTATGAGCGAGATATATGATGTCGTGATCGTGGGCTCCGGTCCTGCCGGCATGACAGCAGCCGTATATGCCGCAAGAGCGGACATGAAGGTCATGATGCTGGACAAGCTGGCTCCCGGCGGACAGATCATAAATACCAACGAGATCAACAACTACACCGGTATCCAGAGCATAAACGGTGCCGAGCTGGCCATGCAGATGTTCGAGCATACCCAGGCTCTGGGAGTAGGTTTTGATTACCGCACGGTCACAAGGATCGAGGACTGCGGCAAGATAAAGAAGGTACACTGTGCAGAGGATGACATGGTCTATGAGACAAAGTCAGTCATCATAGCCACAGGTACAAGACATCGTACTCTGGGCATCCCCACTGAGGACAGGTGGAAGGGCAACGGCATCAGCTGGTGCGCCATCTGCGACGGAGAGCAGTACCGCGGCAAGGATGTGGTAGTTATCGGAGGCGGCAATTCCGCAGTTGAGGAGTCCCTCTATCTGGTAGGCATAGTTAACAGCCTTACCATCGTTACCATGTTCGACCTTACCGCAGATCCCATGGTATGCGACAAGCTCCGTGCCAATCCCAAGGTCAAGATATATGCATATCAGGACGTGCTTGATTTCACCGGAGAGGACAAGCTCACCGGAGTTCATTTCAAGAGCACGAAGACCGGCGAGGAGAATACAGTCAAGTGTGACGGAGTATTCGAGTATATAGGACTTGAGCCCACCACAGAGTTTGCTGAGGATCTGGGCATACTCGACCGCGGATACATCACGGTCAACAACAGGATGGAGACCTCCGTTCCCGGTATCTACGGAGCAGGAGACTGCATCGTCAAGGGCCTTCGTCAGGTCATCACGGCCTGCAGCGACGGAGCCATCGCCGCTGAGGAGGCATCACACTACGTACAGAAGCTTGCTGACTGACCGGCAGGCGGTGTTAAAGGTTTTAGAAAAAGGAGCATGACATGATCAAGGAAGTTAATACCGAAGAGTACAAGGCAGAGGACATGAGCGGACTTGTGCTGGTAGATTTCTACTCAAGCACCTGCGGCCCCTGCAAGATGATGGCCTTCGTCCTGAGAGACGTGGATCAGCAGCTTGGCGACAAGGTAAAGATCCTCAAGGTCAACTTTGACGAGAACAAGGAACTGGTAGCTGAAAAGGGTGTTACCGGCTACCCCACACTGGTGCTTTTTAAGGACGGGGAGGAAGTAAAACGCCTCGGGGGTCTTCAGCAGAAGCCCGTCGTTATAAAGATGATCGAGGAAAACCTGTAAATCTTTTTTTATCAAACAATTTAAGGAGAAGAGAAACATGGCAGTAAAGCATACGTTCAAGAGCTACCTTATCGACGAGCAGTATGAAGCCGAGCAGGCAATGCTGAAGGAGTTCCATGAGGGAAATTATACGATCGAGAATCCTCTCGTAAAGTATAACCTTTACATGATCAACCCTCTTTCAGCAGTGGTTTGCTTCACTACTGAGGAAGAGGTGGCAGTTTCCGTAAGAGTGCTCGGAAAGAAGGGCCCCCAGGGAGATATGTATCATACCTTCCCCAAGGCCAAGGAGCACGTACTTCCCATCGTTGGACTTTATTCCAACTATGAGAACAAAGTAGTACTGGAGGAGTACAGGGGCAAGAAGAATACCATCACCATCACTACCCCGGATGTATTTGATGGCGCAGATCCCATCATCTCCATGCATACCACTCCTGAGTACCTTCAGGACAATGTCATCATGGTTTCACCTGCAGGTGAGGACCTGACAGTTGCTTATGACTACAACGGAGATGCAAGGTTCCATATGACCATCCCCTGCGTATTCGACGTAAAGCGCGCAAAGAACGGCAACCTGCTCATGGGAACAAACAGGATACTGAGGCTTCCCTACTACATGAGCGGTGTTTATGAGATCAGCCCCGTAGGAAAGATCTACAAGGAGTACAGACTTCCCGGCGGATATCATCATGATGAGTTCGAGCTTCCCGACGGCAACCTTCTCGTTCTGACTGATGATCTTCAGTCCGATACCGTAGAGGATAAGCTTGCCCTCGTTGACAGGAAGACCGGTAAGGTCCTCCGCACCTACGACTACAGGAAGATCCTTCCCGAGAAGGAGTGCGGAAGATCAGGCAGCTGGTCAGATGAGGACTGGTTCCACAACAATGCATGCTGGTATGATCCCAACACCAACAGCGTTACCCTTTCCGGACGCCACATCGATGCAATGATCAACATCGACTTCGACAGCGGTGAGCTGAACTGGATCATCGGCGATCCTCACGGCTGGCCCGAGGACTTCGTAAAGAAGTATTTCTTCACACCCGTAGGCACTAACTTCGGATGGCAGTATGAGCAGCATGCCTGCGTCATCACTCCCAACGGAGACGTAATGTGCTTCGATAACCATCACTATGGAAGCAAGGATCCTGAGAAGTTCCTTCCCGCAAAGGACAACTACTCAAGAGGCGTTCGTTATCACATCAATACCAAGGATATGACCATCGAGCAGGTATGGGAGTACGGCAAGGACCGCGGAGCAGAGTTCTTCAGCCCTTATATCTGTAACGTAGAGTACTACAACGAGGGACATTATCTTGTTCACTCCGGCGGTATCGGATACATGCCCGACAATGTTACTCCCTGCGAGGGACTTCCTCCCGCATTCCGTAACCAGGGCGGACATCTCTATGCTACCACCGTTGAGATCGACAACGATGTTAAGCAGCTGGAGCTCAAGGTACACGGCAACTTCTACCGTGCAGAGAAGCTTAAGCTCTACTCAGACGGCATCAATCTTGAGCTTGGCAAGGGCGAGGAGCTCGGAGAGATGGGAGTTACCAAGGAGTTTGATATCGAGGTTCCCGCAGAGAAGACAGGAGAGATCCTTCCCGACAAGCACGAGGGAGAGGTCATCGAGGAGCCCGATCGCTTCACCTTCAACGCAACCTTTGAGAAGGGCCAGATGGTACAGCTCCTTCTCTGCCAGGGTGAGGAGATCCACAGATACTTCATCTCCACAACTGCTATGCAGCTCAAGGCTATGTGCGTAGCTACCTTCATGTCACCTGATGCACGACAGACCAGGACCTTCGTAAACAAGGAAGGCCTCAAGGGCACCTATGATCTTCGTGTTATCATAGATGACAAGGAATATGAGACCGGAGTACAGGTTACCTGCTAAATAAACTCATGGCTTTGCGGGCCACATCCCCGCAAAGCCGCATTTTCAGGAGGATACGTAATGGGATACAGACTGAACAAAGAACAGTCAAATGCGCTCTTTGCAAAGCTGAGCGAGAAGTATGACATTTACGCTCCGAAGCGCTTCCCCAAGCAGGGACGCTATTCGGACACCGATGTCATAAAGTACGACAAGGTAACTTCCTTCGACGAAGTGGAGTATGCTGAGAAGTCTACTTATCCGATGAAGGAGGTCCTGAACCCCGTTCATCAGACACTGTTTTATTTCAATGATGAGGATTACCATGAGGCGGTGAAGAACCTCAGGCCCATGCTCATCATCGGCCGTCCCTGCGACATCAATGCGCAGAAGATCCAGGAGAGGATATTCCTCGGCAACGGCCCCCATGCAGACGCTTATTATCAGAGACGTCATGACATGGCCAAGTTCGTTCTCATGGAGTGTGAGGGCGGCACGGATACCTGCTTCTGCGTATCCATGAACGCAAACAAGACAGATGATTATGTATTCGGTCTCAAGTTCTCAGAGAACGGCCTTGAGATCGAGTCCAAGGATGCTGAGTTCGAGCCTTACTTCAGTGAGTACGAGAAGGAAGACTTCAAGGTGAAGTTCGTTGAGAAGAATCAGCTCACAGTTACTCCTCCCGTCATCCCCGACAAGGAGGTGCTCAACGCCCTTAAGAAGCATCCCATGTGGAAGGAATATGACGCAAGATGCATCTCCTGCGGAGCCTGCACCATGGCCTGCTCGACATGTACCTGCTTTACCACAAGGGACGTTGTATACACCGAGAATGCTGAAAACGGTGAGAGACGCAGAGTTTCCGCTTCCTGCCAGGTAGCAGGATTTGACCAGATGGCCGGCCAGAGAGAGATGCGTCCCACAGCCGGAGACCGCATGCGCTATAAAGTGCTCCACAAGTTCCATGCATATGATGCAAGGTTCCATGAGGGCCCGATGTGCGTAGGCTGCGGAAGATGTACGGATCATTGCCCTCAGTTCATCGCTCTTTCTGCTACGGTAAACAAGATGTCCAAAGCAGTTGAAGAGATCATGAAGGAACAGGGAAAGGAGTGCTGATATGATAAGGAACGAATTACAGCCTGCAGCATGCA
>CALWMV010000008.1 GCA_944382125.1 uncultured Lachnospiraceae bacterium | reverse complement strand
GCTGCTATCTCCTTTTCCTCTGCAAATATGAAGGGCCTGATGACATAGAGCTTTGTATTGTCCAGATAAGTAAGGGGTGAAAAGGTGTTGAACCTTCCTTCGTATATCAGCGACATCATCATGGTCTCTATCAGGTCGTCCTTATGATGAGCATAGGCTATCTTATTTGCGCCTATCTTAAGGGCCTGCTCATTGAGGGCCCCCTTGCGAAGCTTGGCGCAGAGGGAGCAGGGATTGCTTTCCTTACGTATGTCGAAGAGTATATCTCCGATCTGGGTATCCACCACATAGTAAGGGACCTTAAGTTCCTCGCACAGGACCCTCACAGGCCCCAGAGAGAGGTTTCCGAGCCCCAGGTCTACAGTTATAGCACTGAGCTCATAATGCTTCGGATAAAAGCGTCTGAGGGCATTCATGGCTATAAGGAGGCTCAGGGAATCCTTTCCCGCTGATACACCCACCGCTATATGATCTCCCTCGTTTATGAGGGTATATGTATCTATCGCACGTCTTGTGACGCTTAAAAGCTGCTGTAATTCCATATTGCGTTTTATAATTTAGCAAAAGACCTGCAAAACCTGCTGTCTTGGACTGCTGCTTCGCAATGTCCTTCGCCAGCAGTTTTGACAGGTCCTGGTTAAATATTCGTTTAATATTAAAAAAAGAAATTATGCAAATATAAATTATAAACCTGCTTCAATCATATATGAGAGTCCTGTAATAAGGCCAGTCTGCAGCCATCTCTGAAACGATGACATTATTGGTCACTCCGCCGGTCTCATGGATGACTATCATATTGCCGCTGTCGGCCCAGGCAAGGAACATTACCACATGGGCATCAGCTCCTGTCCTTATGATTATGTCTCCTGAACGAAGCTCAGACCTTGATATCTTCCTTCCGCAGCCCACCAAAGTTCCGGTGCTTTCTCCCGGAAGGGAGTATCCCCTTACTGACCAGTATACCCAGTTGATCCATCCTGAGCAGTCAAGTCCTCTTAAGACTCTTCCTCTCTCATCAGGCCAGGTGACGGTGCCGAAGTTATTTCTTTCATATCCGGCCCCATAAGGCTTTCCTCCCCAGTAATAGGGCACCTTGCCGACAGAATTAAGGGCAAAGTCTATTATATCCTTTCTTTCCTGAGAGGCATCCTGGGGCACCAGGGAATTATAATAGCTTATCTCCTCGGTGCTGAGGGGACGGCCCACGTTGATTGCTGATATGGTAAGTCCGTATCTGGAAAACCAGTCCTGGGAATTAAGCTCCCTGGCCTCGGCTATCCTTTCCTCTGTCCATCCCTGCCACTGCTCATTGAAATTGGCAGGGTCATTGCCTATGGTATCAGCTGCTATAAGTCCGTTTATATCATCTATGCCCTTGAGGTCGATGGTGACATATATGTCTATATGTCCGGGACAGTATGAAGAGCTGTGGAATGAAGCCTGACTGCCTGCTGAAGACGCCTGCACACTGCTGTCCGCTGTCTGCGAAGGTGCAGTCACAGGGGCACTCGCAGCCGCCTGAGTCTGGGAAGCTGAAGTTCCGTTCTGAGCTGCGGCACCGCTTCCAAAGCTGTTTGCCAGGGCATCAGCTATGGCTCCTGATACCGAAGAGGCATCTGAAGCTGAACCGGCTGAAGTCTCAGGTACAGATCCGGGAGTAGCCGCTGCGTCTGCTTCAGTGGCAGGGACCGGATCTCCATCGTATCCGAATCCGGTGGATATCTTGAATTTCTGATTTCCAAAGACTATATATCCGCTGTCTGAACCCGTATCTGAAGAAGCTCCCGAACTTCCAGAAGAAACAGTGCTCTGTGCTGCCGCAGTCGTTTCCACAGGCTGAGAAGCTTTAGTCTCCTGATATCCCTGCTGCTGGGCCTGTGATCCCTCCTCCCCTGAAGTCACAAAAGAAGTATCTGAAGCTGAGGATAAAGCCTCTGTGCTTTCGGTTTCAAAAACATATCCGGGGCTTCCGTATACCTCGGTGGTCGCAGCCGCATCATGACTGCTTCCCGTTTCGGATGAAGAAGCCTCAGTTCCGGCAGAAGAAGCGCCTGCTCCGTCTCCGCCGCCTGTTAAGGATGTATCTGAAGACAAAGCATCTCCCGGCTGTACATTTTCGTTCTGTTCTGAAGAAGCTGAAGTTTCCTGAGACTGGCTGTTTCCTCCCATACCCAGGGCTGCCAGGGCCGCATCACCGGCACTTTTCGCTGTGGCTTTTGCAAGGGCCTCGCGAAGGAGCTCCTGCTCCCTTTCCTGCTCTATGGCCTCCTGGGCCTCATCCTCAGCGGACCTGTTCAGACAGCCTGAGCAGTAATACACGTTTCCAAGGGTCACATTGGAGCTGTGGGAATGCTCCCAGAGGCTGTCAGCATATTCCAGCATGGCCTCATGATCGTACATATCATGATAATAGCTGTATACTGAGGCCATGGAGATTATCTCCTTGACCGTCGAATATTCATTTATCCTGTTTCCGTCTCCGTCATAAAAGGATATGTTGACATTTTTAAAACGGCTTACTGACCAGGTTGATGAGTCATTGGGGTCCTGCCCCGGATCCGTGGGATCGTATTTTCCCCTTACCCTCTCCGCAGAAAGTCCTGACTGAAGAGCATAGGCCAGAGGATCCCTGTCATAAAAATCATAGAATTCTGCCAGATAACCCGCCTCTGCTTCGGATATATGAGCATAGATCTGTCCTGCATAGGAGTTGATCACATCCTCCGTATCAGCCTCCTCCGGATAAAAATATGCAAGATTCAGCACCGAAGGCCCGGGCTCATAGGGGATGTCCTCTACCTCATCCGTAAGGCTGGAGCTTATATCCGAATATACCGCCGAAGAAGGCGTAGCCGGTGCAGCTGCCTGAACAGAAGCTCCCGGTACCGGTGCCATGGCCTTCATGACGATATCAGCCCCCACTGCCGCAGCAACAAAAATCAGGGCCGTCAGGGATATGATAAGTATCTGTTTTTGACTTAAACCTTTATTTTTCATCTGAGTTTTTCAAGTGTCTCTTCAAAATATGCAGGCATGGGAGAATCAAATTCCATATATTCCCCAGTCCTGGGATGTACGAATCCAAGCTTATAAGCATGAAGGTACTGTCCGTTTCCCGCATAAGGGTCCTTTTTTCTTCCATAGACCTCATCTCCAAGGAGAGGATGTCCGATATGGGACATATGTACCCTTATCTGATGGGTGCGCCCCGTCTCAAGCCTGCATTCTATATAGCTTATGTCCCTGAAGCGCTCCAGTACCTTAAAATGCGTGACTGCACTTCGGCCATCGGCAACGACTCCCATTTTTTTCCTGTCGTCCTTCCTGCGGCCTATAGGCGCATCCACAGTCCCTTCATCTTCATTGAAGCCTCCATAGACCAGAGCCCTGTATCTGCGCTTTATGCTGTGTTCAGAAAGCTGCTCAGACAGGCTTATGTGCGCCATGTCATTTTTGCACACAAGGAGGAGCCCCGTGGTGTCCTTATCTATGCGATGCACTATCCCCGGTCTAAGCTCTCCGTTTATCCCGGAAAGACTGTCCCCGCAGTGATACATCAGGGCATTGACAAGGGTATCATCCTCATGGCCCGGAGCAGGATGGACCACCATGCCCTTGGGCTTATCGACGATGATGATATCTTCATCTTCATAAACTATATCTATGGGTATGTCCCGGGGAGAAGGCAGAACGGACCCGGGATCAGGCACCTCTTCAGGATAATCCACGATATCGCCCTCACGAAGGGAATACCCCGATTTGACCTTATTGCCGTTGACCGTTATGGAACCGGAACGTATGAGATTTTGTATATGAGAACGGCTCTTTTCCGGATAACAAAGCTGCAGGTACTGATCCAGCCGCCTTGATCCTTCTTCAGAGCCTGCGCTTCCGAATATCAGCTTCATAAAAACCCAAAGTCACTGTCCTTATAATAAAACAGCATAAGAAAAGCCAGAAGTACGCAGGCACAGGTTATATAGATATCCGCAACATTGAATACAGGAAAATCTATAAGGCGGAAGTAAATAAAATCCACCACATAGGAAAAGCGTACCCTGTCGATCAGATTTCCTATAGCCCCTGCAGCTATAAAGGAAAGATCCAGTATCAGGGGCCTGTATCTGCGGTCATCAGGAAGCCTCATGGCAGCATAAATAAGAAGGGCCGAGACCACCGGCGCAAGTATATAAAAAAGCCAGGTCCTGCCCTTCAGTATACCGAAGGCCGCACCTGTATTTTCCACATACCGAAGCTCCAGTATCCCCGGCAGCAAAACAAAAGGCTCTTCGCCCTTGAGATGCTCCAGGCAAAGTGCCTTTGTAAACTGATCAAAGGCAGCAAGCACTAAAACAAGCACCAGTATCGAAAAAGCCCTTTTGAGAAGTTTTCTGTTCTTTCCTGTGGTATCAGCCATTATAACCGAAGCCGCCGAAGTTCTGCTGCTTCACGACCTTTTCGGTAAGCATGTTCTGGAAATCTCCGTTGAAATCACCGGAGAGCTCCACATTCCTGGGTGATGCCATAAATATATACTTGGAGATAGGCTGGAAATCTCCGTCTATGGAATATATAGCACCCAGAGTGAAATCTATGATCCTCTGAGCCACATCCATATTCATGCCCTCCATATTGAGAACTACAGCCTTGCCCGCCAGCAGATAATCACAGATCTCTCTGGAATCATCCATGCCCTGGGGCTTGATCATCGTAACTTCCATATCTCCTCTGGCCTCATCTATCGAAACGACCTTCCTGCCAAGGAAGCCTCCCTTGGAAGAAGTCTTGTCCCCTGATCCTTTCTTTGAAAAGATACCGGGTCTCGCCTCATCGTCTCCGTCAAGATCCTCGTTATCGTCGTAGTCATCATCAAGGAAGTAATCGTCATCATCATCCTTGGGCTCACCGCCGATACCATTCATAAGCTTAGAGAGAATACTCATGTCATTTACTCCTGGATATTAAAAATCATTTATTATTATCATCAATTTAAAGGGATATGTCAACCTTTTTTCGGGAATAACCGTAAAGGCCCTCATCCTCTATAAAATCCAGGACCTTTCTGGCTACATAAGGAGAGATGTCACCTCCCCTTTCCATCATGAGCCTGATATCCGTTGAAGAGATGGGAAGCTCCCTGCAGTGGATGATCCTGACCCTCTCCTCTCCGCAGCCGTACTTCTCATTGAGCTTCCACATACATCTGTAAAGCTCTGCGTCATCCTCTCCGGGCCTGTCGGCACAAAGCACAACCGCATATCTGAAGATAAGCTCCGGTCTGTGCCAGTCTTCCATATAAAGGAGAGAATCAGCTCCTACTATGAAAAAGAACTCATCCTCGGGATACTGAGCATGGAGTCTTTCCAGAGTCTCAGAGGTATACGTCGGCCCCTCGGTCCTTATCTCCAGATCACAGCATCTGCAGAAGGATGGCATCTCAGAGACAGCAAGCCTTGTCATCTCAAGTCTGACCGAAGCAGGGGTGACCTCCTTATCGCTTTTGCAGTAAGGGTCTCCTGCCGGCATGAACCAAAGCTCATCAAGAGCATATTCATTTTTAGCATTAAGGGCGATGTCCCTGTGTCCGTTATGTATGGGATCAAAGGTACCGCCTATTATACCTATCTTCATAACCGCATTATCAGAGAGCTTCTATGTCTATGACCTTCTTTCCATCCTTCCAGATACGCTCTATATCATAGAAAAGACGGTTCTCTTTATCAAAGATATGGACTATGACATCATTGTAATCCATAAGGATCCAGTTCGCCGATGTCTTTCCCTCTATCTGACGGCACTCAAAGCCGGCCTTATAAAGGGCCTCTTCCACATTGTCGCAGAGAGCCTCGGTCTGTCTGATATTGTCCGCTGAAGCTATTATAAAATAATCAGCCACCACTGAAAGATCGCTTATGTCTATGACAGTGATATCTGAAGCTTTCTTTTCGGATAAGGCCTTATAGCAGATCTTAACCAGTTCCTTTACTCTTTCATCAGTCTGCATATCTCTATCTCCTTTTGCTTATTTATGCAGCAGCTCCCTGAAATACTCATAGGCTGTAAATGTATCCTTTGCTATATGAGTCTTCCTGGAATCAAGGTATTCCACGGTGGAGCCAAGTATCTTATACATGCAGAGATCCAGGTCTGTAAAGGCAAGCTTCCTTACTTCCGGAAGTATCTCTGAGCTGGATCTCGTGGGCTCGATATAATCAGCCAGATATATGATCTTCTCGAGCTTCGACATGCCTGCCCTGCCCGTAGTATGGTAACGGATGGAGTTTATTACCTCCCGATCGCTTATGCCGTACTTATACTCCGCAAGATAAGCACCATATATGGCATGTATCACCGCAGGGGACTTAAGCTCCTCTTCAGAGAGGTATATGCCATGTTTTCTGCACTTGGATATGAGCACGGACTCAGGAAAGCGCTTTGCACAGTCATGGAGCAGTCCTGCCATCTCTGCATCCGTTATGTCATAATCATGGGCCATGGCAAGGGCCGCAGCGGTAAATGAAACTCCGAGGGTATGCTCATACCTCTTCGGATCAAGCTTATCCGACATGATCTTTCTTATATACTGGATCTCTTCTATCCTGTACATTTTGTATCCGATCCTCCCGCATCAGGGCCTGCTCTCTGAGATACTTTTAAAGATCAGACCCGAAATCCTTATATATCCTCTGCTCAGTCTTCGATCTCTATCTTTCTCTTTTTGGGATCCCTCTGATATCTGAACAGGACGATCTTCTTTCCTATGATCTGAACAAGCTCCGAATTGGTACGCTCGGCAAGGGCCTCTGCAAGTGCCATCCTGTCGTCATCACAATTCTTGAGTATGTTGATCTTGATAAGCTCCCTCTTCTCCAGGGCATCGGAAACTGCCTCCGTGATCTCGGGAGTGAGCCCGCCCTTTCCTATCTGGAAAATGGGCTCTATATTCATGGCCAGGCCCTTCAGCCTGCTTCTCTGCTTACTAGTCATAATATTCAAACTCCATGCCGGCTACGCGGACCGTATCGCCTTCCTCAAGGCCCAGCTCCTGCAGCCTCTGAATGATCTTCTGCTCCTTCATATACTTCTGGAAGAAGTCAAAGCCTCTTTCCGACTCCAGATTGGTATATCCAAGCATCTTATCTATGCGCTCTCCCTCGACCACAAAGACATGCTCAGATTCCTTATATATATTTATCGGAAGCTCCTCGAAGCGATGTGCTTCGACATCATATTCCTTTTCATATACAATTGGCTCTCCCGGAAGCTCGCGAAGCAGCTCAAAGAGATACTTAAGAAGCTCAGGTACACCCTCACCGGTGGCTGCGGATATGGGAAATACCTTTATGCCCCTGGGTTCATATATCTTCCTGATCTTATCAACCGGGCTTTCCCCTCCGTCATCGAACCATACATCCATCTTATTGGCCGCGATGACCATAGGGCGTTCCATAAGCTCCGGGTTGAACTTCATAAGCTCCTCATTGATCTTCTCTATGTCTGAGAGAGGATCCCTGCCCTCGGTCCCTGCGGCATCCACCACATGGACCAGCACACGGCAGCGCTCTATATGTCTGAGGAAATCATGCCCCAGGCCCGCTCCCTCTGAAGCTCCTTCTATAAGGCCAGGGATATCGGCCATGACATAGGACTCGTAGCCCATGTCAACGACACCCAGATGAGGGCTCAGTGTAGTGAAATGATAATTGGCTATCTCCGGCCTTGCATTGGAAGCCCTGGTGATGAGCGTAGACTTGCCCACATTGGGAAATCCTACTAAGCCTACATCGGCTATGACCTTCAGCTCAAGCCTTACCCAGAGCTCCTGTCCGGGCTTTCCGGGCTGAGCATACTTGGGTGCCTGCATCGTAGGGGTAGCAAAATGCATATTACCAAGGCCGCCTCTTCCGCCCTTAAGGACCACCTCACGAAGGTGCTCTCCTGACATATCCACTATGACCTGACCTCTCTCTGCCTCCCTTACCACAGTGCCGTAAGGGACCTTTATGACCAGATCCTTTCCGTTTTTTCCGTGGCAGCGCTTTCCGCCTCCCTCGCTTCCGTTCTCAGCGGAATACTTCTGCTTATGGCGGAAGGATGAAAGGTTGTTCATGCCCTTATCTACTTCAAAGATGAGGTCTCCGCCGTCTCCGCCGTCTCCCCCATCCGGGCCTCCATTAGGCACATAAAGCTCACGGCGAAAGGAAATATGTCCGTTTCCGCCGTTTCCGCTTCTTATAAAAATCCTGGCTGTATCTGCAAACATAAGCTTCTGCGTGATCTCCTGTGATAAAAAAACGGGCTATGTTATACAGATTATAACACAGCCCTGTCATTGATAAAACTAGATTCCCTTCAATGAGGAAATATCCCCATCCTGCCCGGGATCAGGCCTCGGCCTCAGCGTAAACGGAAACCTGCTTACGATCTCTGCCAAGTCTCTCGTATCTTACCACACCATCAACCTTTGCAAACAGTGTATCATCCTTGCCGATACCAACGTTGATACCCGGATGGATGTGCGTTCCGCGCTGTCTGTAAAGTATATTGCCGGCTAATACGAACTGTCCGTCGGATCTCTTGGCACCGAGACGCTGGGACTGACTGTCTCTACCGTTTTTGGTAGAACCCATACCCTTTTTATGAGCCATGAATCACACCTCTCTTTCTGTCCGTAAAATCACTTTGATATCTTCTCGATCTTGACCTCTGTGAAAAGCTGTCTATGACCGTTCTTCTTATGATATCCGGTCTTTCTCTTGTACTTGTAAACGATGACCTTGTCGGCCTTACCGTTAGCGGTAACTGTTGCCTCTACGCTTGCGCCCTCGATATAAGGCTTTCCAACCGTAAGCTCGTCTCCGCTGATCAGCATGACCTTATCGAATACGACCTTAGCGCCGTCCTCAGCGCCAAGCTTCTCAACTCTGATGACGTCTCCTTCAGCTACCTTGTACTGCTTTCCTCCTGTTGCGATTACAGCGTACATTGAAGGTACCTCCCTTTCTCTAAACTCGCTAACCCGGGTGGCATCCTGTCTTTTTTCTGCATATCACTTGCTGATATTTCACAGCTGATATGCACATCCGGACACACTTTTACCCTTCTTATGCGGCATACTTAGTAAAGATAGCAGATGGACTGCCAAAAGTCAAGCAGATGAATAGATTTTTTGTGTAAACATTAAAAACTATATAAGGTCTGCAATAACTGTCGTCTTGGGCTGCCGCTTTGCGATGTCCTTCGCCGACAGTTTTGCAGACTTTGATTTGTCTTATGTTATAAAACAAAACTTCTGAGCCTGTCAAAACCTTTGCTGGCTGACATCGCATGGCGGCAGTCGGCCGGCAGAGGTTTTGCAGGCAATTGAAATATATTTTTAATGTTTACACAAAAACAGGCAGGGAAATTTTAGCACCCCGCCTGTATCTTTGATAATTATGCTGTTATCAGCTGTGAGATCACTTCGCCATGCCCTGCTCGATCTTGCGGCGCTTATTGATGGCAATGACACTTGTGATGATGATCGCAAATATCGTAGCCAGATAAGGCAGCATCTCAAGGAACTCGACAGGGAAGTTGGTCTGGTTCTGCAGCGTGGTTGAAAGCGCATCGGTAAATCCGAAGAGCAGTGATGCAAGTGCAGATCCGACCGGCTGTCCGTTTGCCATGTTCTGAGCAGAAAGTCCTATATAACCACGGCCGTTTACCATGTTCTTCATGAAGAAAGTAACCCAGCTCATGGACATGAATGCTCCGGAAAGTCCGCAGAGCACTCCGCAGATAGCAAAGGATATATATCCGATCTTGTTGACGGATATACCAACTGACTCAGCAGCCTTGGGGTTCTCGCCGACAGCTCTGATCCTGAGGCCTACTCTGGTCCTCTTAAGGAAGAACCACATGAAGGCAACAGCGATCACTGCAAGGTATGTCAGCAGAGACTGGCCGGAAACTATACGTCCGAGTACAGGGATATCCTGGATCAGAGGTATATTGATAGTGGGTATCTGATAGCTCCTGAAAGCTCCGGAAGTGGTTGATTTCTCTCCGGTAAGAAGGTACATGACAAACACCGTGCCTCCCGTAGCCATCAGGTTGAAAGCTATACAGGTAAGATACAGATCAGCTTTACCGGTAAGGCTGGCAAAGGCTATGACCATGCCGGTCGCAAGGCCTATGATTATGCCTCCCAGAAGTCCGATCCAGACACTTCCTCCGTAATGGGCAAAGATAACTGCACCAAGTGCCGAGCACAGTATCATACCCTCAACTCCCATGTTGAACATGCCGGCCTGTCGGCATATAAGAGCTGCAAGAGCGGCAAATACAAGGGGAGTTGCCATCCTTATGCCTTCAGCAATAAAGGCGATCCAATCTATAGTCATAAATCTTCTCCTTTCCTTTAAGCCGCCTTAGCTTCCTTTGCCTTCTCTTCCTTCTCAGCTGCCTTGAATATAAGCTTATTCTTGGTTCCGGACAGGAAGGACTCAGCTGCTACGAGGAGTATGATGATACCCTGGATGACTGTAACGAACTCTGTCGGGATATCACCGCTGGTGTTAACAACGTCCGCACCTATACGTATATATGCAAGGAACAGGGCTCCGATGGGTACCAGTACCGGATTCTTCTTTGCAAGAACGGCAACGAGCAGTCCGTCAAATCCATGCTGGGTCGTTGTGGTCCACTGGAACCTTGTATAGTTACTCATCATCTCTGTAGCTCCTGCTATACCTGCAAATGCTCCGCCGGCAAGCTGGGCTATGAAGGAGATGCTTACAGCTGAAAGGCCTACTGCAGTTGCAAACCTGGGGTTAGCTCCTACAAGTCTCATCTTCCATCCAAATGCGGTCTTGTAGAAAAGTATTGCCACTACTACAACACAGATGATGGCTATGAAGAGACCGGACTGTATACGGAAGCTTCCGAATATCTTGGGAAGCTGGATGCTGGCAGGAGTCTCCAGGGATCCAAGATATGCTATGGATGAATCCCTCATCTGATAACGGAGTATCCAGGTAGCAAGGCTCTGGATGACTGAGTTTAACATCAGGGAAACAACGACAACGTTTGCATTGAACTTCCTGTCCATGATGGCCGGGATAAAGGATACTGCGATACCGGTAAGCATCGCAACGATGAGCATCACGGGAACCATCACAACTGAAGGAAGGTTCATGGGTGCGAGAAGTATCGATACCCAGGTGACCATGCAGGCTGAAAGCATGAATATGCCCTCACCTACGAGGTTGAACTTATTAACTGCATACATGAAGCACATGCTGAGACCGCAGATCGTAAAGGGGATCGCAAGGTTGATGATCGTACCTATACGTCTCGGTGAAGAGAAGGGTCCGAGCACGAACTGCTGAACGATGTAAATGGGGTCTTCACTGATAGCAAACAGGATGGCCAGGGCTACAGCATAAGCGATGACCAGTCCGACTAAGATACGAACGACCTCCATCATGCTTTCTATCTTTTGTGTTTTATTCATAACAGCCCCTCCATCTCTTCCTGCGTCATCTCCTTGACACCGAGCATGTACTCTCCGAGGGTCTCCTCAGAAACCTCGTTTGCCTTGGGGAATGCTGCAGCGATCTTGCCCTTTCTCATGACAAGCAGTCTGTCTGAACATTCAAGCACCTCGTTAAGGTCAGCAGAGATAAGCAGCGTAGCCGTGCCCTCTTCCCTTGACTTTTTAACGATAGTCTTACGTATCATCTCTGCCGTACCAACGTCTATACCTCTGGTAGGCTGGCAGGCAAGGATGAAGTTTGCACCGCTGGTGAACTCTCTGGCGACTACAACCTTCTGTATGTTACCGCCGGAAAGCATCCTCACGGGCTGATCCTTGCTGTCGCAGAGGATCTCAAAGTCCTTGATATACTGATCTGCTATATCGTTTATCTTCTTGGCATCCATGAACATGCCCTTTTTGAAGTCAGGCTTTGTAAATCTGTCTGCCACTATATTCATCTTTATGGACATATCTCCGGCAACGCCCTCGACCATACGGTCCTCGGCTATGTAAGCCATACCCTGGTCCCTGATCTCGCGGACCGTCTTGCCTTTGATGCTCTGTCCATTGAGCTTGATATCACCGGAAGCAAAGCTTGAAAGTCCCGCAAGGACCTCTGAAAGCTCTGTCTGTCCGTTGCCCTCAACTCCGGCTATTCCTACGACCTCACCCTCATGGATGGTGAAATTGACATTGTCGAGAACATTCTTTCCTATGGAGTTGATCTTTACTACATTCTGGATCTCCACTACCGGCTTGCCGAGCTTGGGAGCTTCCTTATCTATCTTGAGCACGACATCACGGCCTACCATCAGCTTGGAGATAGCTGCCTCATTGAGTCCGGCTATATCCATGCTGCCCATGCAGCGTCCGTGACGAAGCACTGTTACCTTTGAGCAGATCCTCATGACCTCCTCAAGCTTATGGGAAATGAAGATGATCGAAACTCCGCTGTCCCTGAGCTTGAAAAGCTGTTCAAACAGTTCCTCTGTCTCCTGAGGCGTCAGAACCGCTGTAGGCTCATCCAGTATGAGAAGCTTTGCGCCCTTGTAAAGCGCCTTAAGGATCTCTACCTTCTGCATCTGTCCTACCGAAAGGTCACTTACCTTCTGCAGAGCATCCACATTGAAATTGTACTTGTCGGCTATCTCCTGAGTAGCCTTTACTGCCCCATCGAAATCAAAAAGCCCATTCTTCATTGGCTCCGCACCGAGGGTAACGTTCTCAGCTACAGTCAGTGAAGGAACCAGCATGAAATGCTGATGCACCATGCCTATACCCTTGGCGATCGCATCCAGAGGATTTGCTATCTTCTCTTCCTTGCCGTTGATGAAGATCTTACCCTCCTGAGGAGCCTCCATACCGAAGAGTATCTTCATAAGGGTAGTTTTGCCGGCACCGTTCTCTCCGACAAGAGCATGTATCTCATGCTCCCCTACGGCAAAGGTAATGTCCTTATTTGCGACAAATCCATTCGGGTATATCTTAGTGATATCTTGCATTCGCATTACTTCTGCCATGCAATTAACCCCCTTTAATTTTATTTGCAGCCAAAGCTCCCCATGAGCCATGGCGCCAAGTTCATCTGAATGTTGTCAAAATATTATTGGGTCTCCCGAAGCAAAGCTCCGGGAGATCCGTAAATCAAAGTTCTAAAGCGATCTTACTTAATGATCAGCCAGCATCCTGTACATAGGTGTTGAACTCTGTATCATCAGCGAAATCATAGTAGGACTTAACGGTGAGCTCGCCAGCAGCGATCTTGGCCTTTGCGTCCTCGATAGCTGTCCTGATCTCCTCAGGAACATTAGTCTGATAGAACTCATTGTCAACGTATCCTACTGAATCCTCAGCAAGACCAAGTCTTATGGTGTGGCCCCACATGGAGTCGTCGCCAGCCTCGATGTCATGGAACAGAGAGATGAAGGAGTTACCAACTTCCTTAAGCATGGAAGTAAGGATTACCTCTGCCTTCTCGGGGTTCTCAGAATCAATGTATGCAGCGTACTGATCGGAGTCAACGCCGATAGCCCACTTGCCCTGCTCAACGCATGCCTCGAAGAGTCCGTCACCTGATCCGCCTGCAACCTGGTAGAATACATCACCATTGTTGTTTCTGATCTGGTCAAGTACGAGAGACTTCATGGTAGCGGGATCGGTCCAGGATCCGCAGGCAGCCTTTACGACCTTAACGTCTGTGCCGTTAGCTGCGTTCCAGTCCATAACACCGTTGATATATCCGGTAACGAAGTCATTGATAACGGGGTTCTCAACTCCTACGTCAACGCCTACGACTCCGGTCTCAGACATAGCGGCTGCAAGCATACCTACAAGGTAGGAGCCCTCGTTCTGAGCATAGAATATGCAGGTCATGTTCTCGGGAAGATCCTCGTCAGCCCAGTTCTCGTCGAAGCCGATGAACTTAACATCGGGATAGTCGGGAGCAAGTCTTGCGAATATCTCCATGTATGTGGAAGAACCAACGATGTACTGATATCCCTGATCAAGAACGTCAAGGATGTAGTCCTCATACTTATCAGCCTTGGAAGCATCACCGGTCTCTACGGTGTAAACCTCCCATCCCTCTTCTCTGAGGACGTTCATGCCGGCCTCACCGGAATCTGAGAAGGACTTATCACCGAGGTTACCAACGATGTAAGCTATCTTGCCCTTCTCGCCGGAAGCTGCCTCTCCGCCTTCCTCAGCTGCTGCGGCTGCTTCGGTCTCAGCAGCTGCCTCGGTCTCTCCTGAAGAAGAGCCTCCGCATGCTACAAGTGACAGGCTCATGGCTGCCACCAATGCAACAGATAAAAATTTTTTCATGTTTTCTCTCCTTTTCTTTTAAATAATATAAGCACTGGGCTTATTATTTAACCTTTTAAAAACCACATATCCGATATATACCCTCTGGTCTGCACCTGATAAGCTTATCGGTCCTGCAAACTGTCAGGCCTCGTGTCTTGTCAGGTCATGCACCCATTTCATTGAGAGCACCCTGATTATGCCTACGATAGCCTCTATGACTATGGTCATCTTGATGATGGTGACTACGACCACGGGAGGCCATCCGAATACAAACGCTCCGGCAGCTGCAAGAGGAATCGTCGTCAGCCACATGGAAACTATATCCGTATAGAAACCTGTCTTTCCGTCTCCGCCTGCCCTGAGTATCGCTATCATGCCTACCATCTCAAGAAGGGAGAAGGGCCAGATGACCGCATATACTGCCATGAACTGCATGGCGTAGCTCTCCGCCTCCGGTGTAAGACTGTAAAGCGAAAGGAATACGGGCCTTATGAGGAAGGTGAAAAGTCCTATCGCAAGTCCCAGTATGAGTCCCATGAATATGATGGTCTCAGACTGTTTCTTGACCTTCTTTACATTGCCCATGCCTATGGTCTTTCCTATGACAACGCTGCAGGCGTTGAGGAAACCATTTCCAAGGCTTCCGCAGAGATCATAGAGCACTGTCGTGACATTGAAGCCGGCTACGACGCTGGTGCCCAGCTGTCCCGTTATCATGCTTCCGGCACTGGTTCCGAAGCTCCAGATTATCTCATGGGCAACTATTGGTGCGGATACCTTTGCAAAATCCTTTGACAGCAGGCTGTCTCTCCGCTTGAGGTCCCTGAGCTTGAAGGTCATCCTCTTCTCGAACACAAGCACATAGGTCGCAAGTATCGAAAGCTCCACAAGCCTTGCGATGACAGTACCTATGGCTATGCCCGTGATGCCAAGCTCGGGAAATCCTAACTTTCCGAAAAGAAGCACATAATCAAGTATGATATTGACAGGGTACGAAATGATATTGGTCTTTAAAAATATACCTACCTGCTCTATTCCCCTGCACCCGGCAAAAAGCATGACGCTGAGCGCACAGGGCGTATACATTATGGCTACTATCCTGAGATAGGAAGCTCCTAGCTCTATAAGGGCGGGATCACTGGAATATATCCTCATGACCCTCTCAGGAAAGAGGATAACTATGGCAGTAACCAGCAGTCCGAAGATCGCTATGGATCTGAGGGCCGTGGCAAGCACGGTCTTTATGGACTCAAGATCCTTCCTGCCCCAGTACTGGGCCACCAGCGCACAGCAGCCTACTCCGAATCCGTTGCATACGGTATAGAAAATGAAAAACACCTGATTGGCCTGGGATACTGCCGACATCTGAAGCTGGTCTATGTTGCCGAGCATCATGCTGTTCAGCGTATCCACTGAAAGTCTCAGAAGCTGCTGAAATACGAGGGGAAAAGTCAGGAAAAATATATTTTTATAAAAGCTTTTTTCCTTTACAAAGATCCCGTCCATATCAGCCAGCACTCTTCTTTATCGTATCAACAAGCCATCTGCAGAACTTATCCTCATCGACCTTGAGGGCAACTGATACATTGGGAGCCTTGCCCTTTTTGCCTCTTCTGTCCACCATGGTGTGGCCCTTGGTGTATTCGCCGAAGCACTCCACATCCACATAATAGTCATGGCACTCAAGGCAGTCCGGATAAACGGCAGCGGCAAAGGCCATCGCATCATGCATCAGCGCATCCTCTCCGCCCTTGTCCCTTCTCTCAAACATATAATCAAGAAGGTCTGCACAGAGGACTGCAGCCTTAGTGCCGCAGGCACGAAGCTCAGTACTGTGAGGCTCCTTCATCGCGGCGGCTGTGGTAACATCCAGACCTACCATGGTCTGAGGTATACCGCTCTGGGTAACGATATGAGCCGCCATGGGATCTATCCATATATTGAACTCTGCCGTGGTGGTAACATTGCCGCCCACTGCAGCTCCTCCCATGAACCAGATGTGCTTTATAAGCTGTGCAGCATCCGGATGCTCAAGGAGCATGATCGCTATATTGGTCATGGGTCCGATGACCAGAAGCTCCAGCTCTCCTTTTTCCTCAAGAGCAGTTTCATAAATAAGCTGGGATGCTATGCGTCCATCAAACTTCTTATGGGAAGCCTCAGGAAGTGTGATGCATCCGAGGCCGGTATTGCCGTGGGTACCGTCTGCATGGTAGCTGTTTTCCATGATGGGATGTACGGCTCCCTTTGCAACGGGGATATCGTCAAATCCCAGGTACTCAAGCAGATTAAGGTTGTTTCTGGAAGTATACTGATGAGCCACGTTGCCGTTTACCGAGGTAACGGCCTTTACCTCCACCTCATCGCAGTAAAGAGCAGCCGCAATCGCTATGGCATCATCTGTTCCGGTATCACAGTCGATGATAAAAGGTCTTCTGCCCATTTCACATCGCCTCCGTTCAATAATATTTTATTTCTCAGGTATCCCTGCCTTCCTGTGAAAGGATCAGGCCAGTGACAGAGCGACCTCCATCATCTGGGTAAATGCTGTCTGTCTCTCCTCAGCTGTGGTGATCTCATCGGGTCCGTCAGAAATGGTCACTATGCAGAGTGCATTGACTCCTGCCCTTGCAGCGTTGGTATAAAGGGCTGCGGACTCCATCTCTCCTGCCATCACTCCCATCTCGCTGAAGGATGTGGCCTGAGGAAGGTCAGGTGCATAGAACATATCACCTGAGCGGACATTGCCTACGTGATACTTATATCCAAGCTTCTTTGCTGCGGCTACTGCCTTCTTCAGAAGCTCAAAGCTGCAGATCGGGGCAAACTGTCCGGGAAGTCCCATGAGTGCGGGATAATTGGAATTGGTGCAGCAGCCCATGGCAAATACCATCTCCCTGCTGTGGATATAGGGCTGAAGTGTACCTGCAGTGCCTATACGTATAAGGTTCTTGCAGCCATAGATGTTGATGAGCTCGTAGCTGTAGATGCCCATGGAGGGGCATCCCATGCCTGTGCCCATGACTGATACGGGCTTTCCGTTATAGGTACCGGTATAGCCGAACATATTCCTGGTCTGGTTGAACTGCTTTACATCCTTAAGGAAGGTATCGGCTATGAACTTTGCTCTCAAAGGATCGCCGGGAAGAAGTATGGTCTCAGCGATCTCTCCTACCTTTGCCTGGATATGAGGCGTAGGAGCCGTAAATTTTATGTTTGCGCTAGGCATATTATGTGATCCCCTTCTTTGTTATTATCGTACGGAGGACTCTCCGTCCGGTGCTGATCTTGCCTTATCAGGCCAGTGACAGAGCAACCTCCATCATCTGTGTAAATGCTGTCTGCCTCTCCTCAGCCGTGGTTATCTCATCGGGTCCATCGGAGATAGTAAGTATGCAGAGAGCGTTGGCTCCTGCCCTTGCAGCGTTGGTGTAAAGGGCTGCAGACTCCATCTCGACTGCCAGTACTCCCATCTCTGCCCAGGTGGTGGCATGAGGAAGGTCAGCTCCATAGAACATATCACTGGAAAGTATGTTTCCTACATGATACTTATAGCCAAGCTCCTCGGCTGAAGCTACTGCCTTCTCCAGAAGCTCATAGCTGCATATGGGAGTGAAGGATCCGGGAAGTCCTACGAGATTAGGATAATTTGAAGTTGTGCAGGCTCCCATGCCGAATACCATCTCACGAACATGTACATAGGGCTGCATGGTGCCGGCCGTGCCTATACGTATAAGGTTCTTGCAGCCATAGATGTTCATCAGCTCATAGCTGTAGATGCCCATGGAAGGACATCCCATGCCTGTGCCCATGACTGATACGGGCTTTCCCTTGTAGGTACCGGTATAGCCGAACATATTACGCACGGAATTGAACTGCTTTGCATCCTCAAGATAAGTCTCGGCAATGAATTTAGCTCTGAGGGGATCGCCCGGAAGCAGTATGGTCTCGGCGATATCACCCACCTTGGCTTCGATATGAGGTGTAGGTGCTGTTAATGTGTGTGCCATAATATAACGTCCTTTCTTTATAATAAAAATAAAGAGCCAAGATATCTTTTTCATCATTAATATATTGGCTTCATAAAACTCTCTGCTAAGTCTTTATCATTATACCGCAAAGCTTGTGCAATATCAACATCGGGGGATATAAAAGGACCCTGCCATTGTGCTGAATGCACTAAAGGCTGTCTGGGCGAAAGCTTTATTATCTCCATAAAATAAGGAAAATATCTTCTGCCTCCTTAAGGATCCAGCTTAAGGAAAACTTTCCGAAAGTATTTTCCTGTTGAATATATACAAAATTTTTCTTTGTAAGTCAATACTTTTGTATAAAGAACTGAGAAAAATCCGAAGAAAAACAGAAAAAAAAGACTCATGTCCCTGTTCAAAACTAGGTATTTGCCTCAAAAGAAGCTTTTATCATTCCCGAAACTCAGACGGCTCTCTCTTCTCACAGGCATAAAAAAAGCCATCCGGTACTGAGGCGAACGAATGGCCTTCATAAAGATCATATTGTAAATATAACCATATTATTCTCTAAAGAGGATCTGCAAACCCTTTATCACTGCATGAACAGCCTAAGGAGCTCAGCCTTGAAGGCTTCCTTGTCAGCCGAATACGCAAAGCTTACATTCTTCGTAAACTCAGATGTAAGGAACTCTTTGGAATGGGTTATGAGGGTGGCTCCCTCCGCAAAATCCCCAAGGCCTATATCGCAGCGGACCCGCCTTACATCCCTGAGCACTGACTCGTCAGCAGCAGCAAGGAGGGCAAGGGCGTCATGGATGGCAGTATTGTTATCGGGACACTCAGGATTGATCGCCCTGTCCGCATCTATGCGAAGATCTATAAGATCAGCACAGAAATCCCCGCAGAAGGTGCCAAGGGCCCTGAAATCCGCCGCATCCTCCTTTGTGAAGGCGGTCTTTATGGTTGCATCCAGCGGCACCATCAGGATGTCGGCTCCGCAGTGTATCACCCACTGGGCCGCATCTGGGTCTGCCCATATATTGAACTCAGCAACAGGAGTCCTGTTGGCACACTCTGCGCCGCCTCCCATGATGACTATGCGTTCTATGTTCTTAACTATGGAGGGGTCGATGATAAGGGCCACGGCAAGATTGGTAAGGGGTCCGACCGCCACTATGGTCACCGGCTCCTTCGCATTTCTGAGAAGCTCCACATAATACGCCGGAGCGGGAAGCTCCTCATAGCTTCTCCCGGATGCAGGAAGATTCAGGTATTCGGGATGGACATGGAATTCCTTTCCATCCACCACCGTCATGGTGCCTCCGTGATCCGGTATGCGGGTGGGCGTGATGGACTTGACCAGGGGCTTTGCGCAGCCTCTGTATACAGGCACCTCCGAACCCAGGGCTTGAAGCACCCTGAGGCTGTTTTCTGTTGTATTTTCGATGGGCTTGTTGCCCGCCACCGAGCATACAGCCATAAGCTCTATGTCCGGATGCTTCACCGCAGCCATTATGGCCACTGCATCATCCGTTCCCGTATCCACATCAAGAACTATCCTAAGCTTTTTCCCCATTATCTTCTCCTTCCCTGGAATCCAGGTCCCTGCTGAGGCTCTCGAGGTAATGCACTAGATACTCTCCCTTCCTCGTCACCCTGTAGGACTTATCCACCTCGTCATAGGTAAAGGACTTCCGTCCTCCGGCCTTCATGCGCTGCCAGAAGGAATTGATGTCCCTGAGAGGGATATAATACATCTCATCCCTCTGTGTATACATGAGCAGGATAAAGGCCACTCCCCCCTGCCTTTCAAAATCATTCATGAATTCGATCTGATGCTCATGTATATTCTGAAGCGGAACCGTATCCACGGCGCTCTCCTTGGCATCAAAGCATACAGGGATGCCCTGTACCGCTCCGATATAATCCACTGTGGACTTCTGTTCAAAATAAGCCAGTGTTATCTGTTTTTTTTCATTCATGTCCACAGGAGTTATCGGCGTGGGTATCTTCTGCATGAGGGCAAGTCCTTTCCTCCTGTAGCTTTCATTGGTCCTGTTGAGAAGATCCTCCAGAAGGGATCCCCTCAGGCCATGGGCATTGAAGCTTCCCATGGCTTATCTGATATTTGCCTCCCACTCGGATATAAGAGCGGAATCAGCAAAATAGTTTATCATCATGGCATCCTTGACCTCTGAGAGTGTGCGTCCCGTGGTCTCTCTTGCCTTCTCGGTGCCCTTCTTAAGTATCTCGTAAACTGCAGGGATATCTGCATCCCACTTTGCCCTTCTCTCCCTGATGGGAGCGAGCTCCTCATTGAGCACCTTCTCCAGGAACTTCTTGCACTTTACGTCACCAAGTCCGCCTCTCATATAGTGCTCCTTCATCTCATCAAGGCAGGCATATTCAGGCAGATACTCCCTGAAGTGCTCATCATTGGAAAATGCGTCCAGATATGTAAATACGCAGTTGCCTTCTACCTTTCCGGGATCAGCCACATTGATATGATCCGGGTCCGTGAACATGGAAAATACCTTCTCATGGACCTCCTTTTCCGTGGCATGGAGATATATGCAGTTTCCGAGGGACTTGGACATCTTGGCTTTACCGTCCGTTCCGGGAAGCCTGCGGCAGGCGGTATTTTCATTGAGGAGGATCTGCGGATCCACAAGCACCTCTCCGTAGGTGGAATTGAACTTATGGACGATCTCCTTGCACTGTTCCAACATAGGCATCTGGTCCTCTCCCACCGGTACGCAGTTGGCCTTGAAGGCAGTTATGTCTGCAGCCTGGGAGATCGGATATGTATAGAAGCCCACAGGAAGGCCTACACCGCCCTCATTGAAGCCCCTCATCTTGATCTCTGACTTGACTGTAGGATTGCGCTCCAGCCTTGCAGTAGTCACAAGATTCATATAATAAGCCGTGAGCTCATAAAGGGCCGGCAGCTCAGACTGTATGCATATGGTAGTCTTCTCCGGATCTATGCCGCAGCTCAGATAATCCAGGGTAACATTGATAATATTGTCCCTGATCTTCTTGGGATCATCGGCGTTATCCGTAAGGGCCTGAGCATCTGCGATAAGGATATAGATGTCATCGAACTTTCCGCTGTTCTGAAGGGCCACCCTTCTCTTCAGGGATCCTACATAATGTCCTATGTGAAGGGGCCCTGTGGGCCTGTCTCCGGTAAGTATGATGTTCTTCTTGTTTCCAGCCATGTCTGTATCTCCTAAAATATGATTTTATTACTAAAGATAATGCCAAAGGGATCACCCCTTAATTGAAAGAAAGGCGGCCATATTGCCCCGTCTCGCTCCGAGATATCTGTGGGACCAGAATACATCCGTGTTGCATCTGGTGCAGACGTTTGTCACCGCTATATGATCCTTCCTTACTCCTGCCGTAATGAAAATGGCTTCATTGGCTCTCCAGAGATCGATATGATACTTCTCCTCTCCTTCGCCATTGAAGACCGGCCCCAGGATGATATCCTTATGATACACCTCAGGGAAGCCCTCCCTGAAGGCCTCCGCCACCTCAGGGCCCACTTCAAAGCAATCCCTGCATATGCTGGGCCCTACACAGCATATCACATCTTGCGGATCAGTGCCATAGAGCTCTTCCATCCTTTTCAGGGTGATCTCTCCCATGCGGCCCACAGTCCCGCGCCATCCGCTGTGGCTGAGGCCTATGGCCTTTTTCCTGGGGTCTGCGATATATAAGGGTACACAGTCTGCATAAAAGGTCACAAGGGTGATGTCAGGCACATCTGTCACAAGTCCGTCAACGGACTCATAATCAGGCTTTGTCAGAAGCCCCTTGCCTGCATCCTCCGCTGTTACCCTTCTTACATTGGTCGTATGGGTCTGATCGGAAAGGACCGCCTTATCCATGTCAAAGCCTGCAGCCTCTGAAAGACGCCTGAAGTTCTCCAGCACATGCTCCCTCTTTTCTCCCTCCTTTTTAAGAATGAGATTGAGGCTTGCCAGATAGCCTTCGGAAACTCCGCCATCCTTCGTGGTAAAACCATTTATAAATATCCCTGCATCATCCAGAGCACGGAAGCTCAGATAGGGCACAGAGCCTTCATGGATGTTGAATATGTTTTTCTGGTTCTTGAAATTCAATCTCATAATTTTTATTATACAAAATAGCTGGCCCTAAATCTTCCCGGTCTGGAAAAGGCATTTTCCAGGATCCTGTACTTCTCGCCCTCTATCTCAACTATATCAAAACGATACATGCTTAAGACTTTTCCTGAAGCATCGGTCTTAACGGCTTCCGGATCAGAAAGATAATGAAGGGCCGATCTGTATATCCGCTCCTGCTTCTTTCTGTCCACTGCCTCGGAGGGATGTCCGTATTCCTCTGAGCTTCGGTACTTGACTTCTGTAAAGCAGAGTATGCCGTCCTTTGCTGCCACTATGTCTATCTCCCCGTCCCTGGTGCGGTAATTTTCACAGATAAGCTCATAGCCGCTTAGCTTAAGGAGCTTTGCAGCGAGCTTTTCATAATGAAGCCCCACGGCTGTCTTTGACCTCGGTACAAAGCTCATGCGGTGTATCGGCGTCGGACCCATGCTTTCAAGGGCCTCCAGATGTTCTCTGGTTCCGTAGCCCTTATTCTTCGCAAAGCCATAGCCGGGATACTGTTTATCGTATTCTTCCATCATATGATCTCTTCTGACCTTGGCAAGTATGGAAGCTGCCGCTATGGAAACCGAAGAAGCATCGCCCTTGATGATACACTGCTGAGGAAGGCAGAGTCCCGGTATGATCTGATTGCCGTCTATAAGAACCAGCACCTTCGGTCTTGCCCCTTCCGAGAGACTGCAGAGCTTTTCATAACAGGCCTCTATGGCAGATCTCATGGCCTGCTTTGTGGCCTGGAGTATATTGATCTCATCTATAAGCTTCGGAGATGACTCTCCAAAGGCATAGCAAAGAGCCTCCTCACCTATGGTCTCCGCCATGATCTCCCTCTTTTTTTCTGAAAGCTTTTTTGAGTCATTGAGAAATAGAAGCTCCTTATCGGGATCCAGCACGCAGCATGCCGTGACCACAGGGCCGCACAGAGGGCCCCTGCCCACCTCATCCACTCCGAGCACATGATCATAGCCCTCACTGAGAGCTTGAATTTCATGCTCCTTCATGGAAGCTATACGCTGCCGCTCCGCCTCGAGCTTTTCAGGCTTCAGCTTATTATATAATTTTTCATATGCCTCATTCACGTTCAATATATTAGCATATCTTGAAGGCTTTTTAAAGCGGGCCTTATACCGGCCTGCTCCTGAATCGTTCTATCATTTCATGTGTAAGTGAGATATCCGAACCCCCTCCATCAGGAAGCTCATCCCTCGAGAACCATACAGCCTCTGAAAGCTCATCCTCCTGAAGCCTTACCGTCTCATCATCTCCTTCAAGGTCACAGAAGAAGCCTGCCAGCAGACTTCCGGAAAAACTCCAGGGCTGGCTTTTATAAAAGCGTATATTGGTGACGCGAAGGCCTGTCTCCTCCATGACCTCTCTGCGCACCGTATCCTCCAGGGGCTCTCCTATCTCCGTATAGCCCGCCACAAGGGCATAGTGCTTATAAGCTCCCTTTCCGGCATATCTGGTAAGCAGCAGTCTGTCTCCATGTGTCACTCCCGCAATGATGGCCGGAGCGATATTGGGATAGACGATATGTCCGCATACAGGGCAGCGCATGGCCCTTTCTTTTTCATCCGGAAGGGCCGGAGCCCCGCAGCAGCCGCAGAACTGGTGTTCATGATAAAAGCTGTGGAGCTGACTGGCAGTTATGCAGGAAAAGGCCATCCACTCAGGCTTCATATCCCGGAAATGTCTGTTGTCAACTATGATGGATGCCTCCTCAACAGCCTTCGGTATGACTCTTCCCCAATAAAATCCCACATCATCTATTGAGAACAGATACACTGCAGGTATGCTTTCAACAGGCCAGAGCTCTTCTGCCTCAGAGACAGTAAAGGGATGCCCGGTATCCTTATTGAGCAGGGTCTCCCTCCTCTGATAAAAAAGTATCCTGTCTCCGTCCTTCGGTCTCCTCCCGGTTTGATAGGCATTGTCAAATATATGAGGTGCTATATCCTGTATCATGGCTACATCCCTTCTGACTATCCTTTTCTGGCTATACATAAGGATCGTCCTGCGGGATCATTCCAGGTTAAGCCTCCTGCTCAGTGCAAAATTGGTTATGAATACCAGAGCTCCAAGCATGAGCACCATATATCCAAGCATCCCGCCAAATATTATATGTAACATAACAAGGGGGTGCATGTCCATATCCATACCCATGGCATTTATGAATCCGGCTCCTGAAAAGGCAAATACATAGAAAATCACCGTAAGAGCCACGCTGATCACAAGATACCAGAGTATGGAAAAGCCAACCTTCTGTACCCTGCTGATCTGTCCAAGAGCCATGGCAGCATAAAACTGATAGATACCTGCAAAGGAAGAAGCCAGAGCCATGAGCAGGAACTCAACTATGAAGATGATTATATTTATAAGGTCGCTGACACTTATATTGCCTTTTTGAAGGGCCTCATTTATCTCCATGATGATCATGGAAGGCAGTTCAAGAAGGCCAAGTACGCCTCTCAGGGAATCCCCTGCCGACATAAGGTCTATGGCCATTATAATGACTATGATGGAGATGACCTCTGCAAAAAATGTCACAAGGGCCTTTGAAAGGGTCAGCTGCCATACCTTTACCGGAAGGGTGAACATAAGATACCCTTCATCCTTTAAGAGCCCTTTATAGAAGCGCTGCACCGATACGACGGTAGTCATTATGAATATGCCGATAATGGCTATGGCATAAAATATGGCAAGGCAGACCTGAATAAGGGAAAGGATCATATCCACAAAGCCGAAGCTTAAAAGGTTCCTCATCCTTACAAACACATCCGTTCCTGCAGCTATGCTGTTGATGACGGACAGCAAAAGAGCTGCTCCATATATGGGCATGAGTGAACGCATCATTGCCTTCCATTCGTATTTTATAAGCTTAAATAACATCCCTTACCTCCCCGGCAGCCGCCCTGAGACCTTCTCTTGCATCCGTTACTGCAAATATCTCCCGGAAGAGCTGGTCCACGCTCTTTCCTTCCTTTTCCCTGATGGAATCCACGCTTTCATGCCTTATGATCTGCCCCTCCTTAAGGAAGATGACCTCATCCAGGACCTTTTCTATGTCCGAGATCAGATGTGTGGATATCAGCACCGTAGACATGCTTGAATAATTTGTAAGTATGGTCCTGAGTATGAAATCCCTTGCCGCTGGATCCACCCCTCCTATGGGTTCATCCAGCAGATAAAGCTGGGCCTCCCTGCTCATGACCAGCACAAGCTGTACCTTCTCTCTGGTGCCCTTTGACATGGTCTTGAGTCTGTCTCTTTCAGAGATCCCCAGGCTCTCAAGCATGCTGCAGGCCTTTTCCTTATTGAAATCCTTATAGAAATCAGCAAACATATCTATAAGGTCCCTTGCCTTCATCCAGTCCGCTACGAACATCCTGTCAGGAAGGTATGCCACCACTGATTTTGTCTCAGGACATGGTGCCATACCATTGATATATATGGCTCCTCCGTCGGGATGAAGGAGTCCGTTAAGAAGCTTTATAAGCGTCGTCTTCCCGGAACCATTGGGACCCAGAAGTCCTACTATCCTTCCCCGCTCCAGCGTAAGATCCACATCCCTGAGCGCATATTTGTTTCCGAATCTTTTGCTAAGCCCTTTAAGGCTCAGAAGCTCATTATCCATCCTTTTCCTCCTTGATAGCATCCCGTATCACATTTCTGATCTCCGCCTCGGTAAAGCCAAGCTCCCGCATGCTGTCCATGAACTGCTGAAGCTTCTCCTCCGCAAGCTCCCTGCGGAGTTCCTTTATCCTTGAAGCATCCTCTGTCACTGTCCTCCCTGAGGTCCCTCTTGTCACTATGAGTCCTCTCTGTTCAAGATCTGAAAGGGCCCTCTGCATGGTATTGGGATTGACTCCAGCATCCGCTGCGAATTCCCTCACGGAGGGAAGACGCTCTCCCGGTCCGTATCGGCCCGCCGCTATGAAGGCCGTTAGCTGTTCAGTAAGCTGTGACCATATGGGCAGGCTTTCATTTATCCTCCAGTCCATTTTTTCCCCTTAAAAAAAGCATTACTGTATTAAACACTTAATACAATAATGCTTTTAAGTATATAGGTCAATCAGACGGGCCAAAATGTAAGTTTAAGATAAGGTTAGCTCCAGATGCTTCTTTTTGAACCTGCCGTATACATAGAGCGAGAGGGCCACGGTAAGCAGGTCCGCTGCAGCCTGAGACCATACTATGCCGTACATGCCGAATACGGCATTGAGTATGAACAGCATGGGGATATTGAAAACTGCCCATCTCATCACGGCAAGGAACATGGATCTGTTGCCAAGGCCAAAGGACTGGAACAGATATACCGTAAAGAAGCTTGTAAACATCAGTGGCGATGCAAGCACCCTGGCCCGAAGGAAATTGGTCGCAAGGGGCACGGTCGCAGCATCAGATATGAAAAAGCGTACGATAACAGGAGCAAAAAGCTCGTAGCATACTATGCTCACCGCAGCCACCAGAAGGCCCAGCTTCCTGGCACAGCCTATCACACCGTCCATCCTCTTATGATTGCCAGAAGCATAGTTATAGGCCACAAGAGGCATCATGCCCTGGCATATGCCTATGCCCACATTGATGGGAAGCCTCTCCACCTTGAGGACTATGCCCATGGCAGCAAGGGCCACCTCGCTGTAGGATACCATAAGCTTATCTATGATCACATAGTCAAGATCAAAAAGGAAGGAGCTCACCGATGCGGGTATGCCTACAAAGAACATGGAAAATATGCTCTTTTTTCCGGGCATCCCGGCCTTCATATTGAAGGTTATGACAGCCCTTCCCTTATCTCTCTTTGCAGTCCTGTATACTATATAAAAGAAATAAAGACAGGCTATACAGTTTGAAAGACAGGTCGCTATTCCGACTCCCAGCACCTCATAGCCCGAAGGAAGGAGGACGAACATAAAGAGGGGATCAAGTCCTATATTAAGTACGCCTCCCAGGGTTATGCCTATGCTTGCCTCCTTTGAAAGTCCCGTGCTCCTTACAAGATTTGAAAGCACATTGGAAAGCACCGTGGGCACGGCTCCAAGGACGATGACACAGAAAACATACTGTCTTGCATAGACGAATATCAGGTCGCTGGCACCGAGGAGCCGAAGTATCGGTTCCATGAAGATGCTCATTATGACCGAATAACAGAAGGATATGGCTATGGAGATATAAAGAGCGAACCAGCTCACTCTCCTTGCTTCATCAGGCCTCTGTTCTCCCAGAAGCCTTGATATCAGCGTTCCGCCTCCGATGCCCGCAAGTCCTGCAAGGCATATCAGCAGATTGAATACCGGAAGTATCAAAGAGACACCGGCTACCATCATGGGATCATTGGTCCTGCCCACATAGAAGGTATCAGCCATATTGTAGATCAGCACGACTATCTGGCTGATTATGGTGGGTACCACCATGAGTCTCAGCGCCTCAGGCACCGGCAGATCCTCAAATATCCTTTTCCTGTTCTCGTCCTCTGCGGTCCCGAGCTTTTCTCCTTTAGCTTCTCCCAACTTCATCACTCTCTTTTCTTTAAATCATAATCAGCAGGTCAGATCTGCCAACAATGATTGTAGCACAACGGCCGATAAAATCAATTTTATTTAAAACTCCTTGCAATTTCCCCGATAAAGATATAGTATATTAAACAGTTATATGTAGTTTTAAAAACTACATATGGTTATATCAGAAAGGAGCACCATGACATCAAGATTAAAGAATATCCTATCGAAGATAAAGGATCCGGGCAGTGCCCTGACTCATTTTGCAGCCATGCTGCTGGCCCTCGGTGCATCAATTCCCCTTATCATCAAGGCAGCAAAGACCCCCGGATACACCCATGTCCTTGCCATGAGCATCTTCATAACCAGCATGATACTGCTCTACGCTGCCAGCACCATCTACCATACTCTCAATATCTCGCCCAGGGTCAACAGGATCCTCCGCAAGATCGACCATATGATGATCTTCATACTGATAGCGGGAAGCTATACTCCAGTGTGCGTCATCGTGCTAGGCGACAGGACCGGATATATCCTGCTTGCGGCAGTCTGGGCCATTGCCATCGTGGGCATGATCATCAATGCCCTCTGGATAAACTGTCCCAAGTGGTTTTCATCGATCATATATATCGCCATGGGCTGGGCCTGTGTATCGGCCTTTCAGAAGCTTGTAGCAGCCCTCCCTCCCAGGGCCTTCGGCTGGCTCCTTGCAGGGGGCATCATATACACGATAGGCGGCATCATATATGCCCTTAAGCTTCCCATCTTCAATTCAAGGCATCGCTTTTTCGGCTCCCATGAGATCTTCCATCTCTTCGTTATGGGCGGCAGCATCTGTCATTACATAATGATGTATGCCTTCGTGGCCTGATCACTTTACTTAGGAGAAAACAAACAGCAGAGAAGCTATCCTTTCCGGATAAGCATCTCTGCTGTTTTTTTACATTTACATATCTATGAAGCTTACTTCTCAGTCTCTTCGGTCTCCACAGCTTCCTCTGTCTCTGCCTCAGGGATCTCTGCATTATGAGGAGCAGAAAGCGTAACCACTATCTCCTCGGGATCCACGCCAAGGGTCACATCCTTGTCTGAAGCTATCGGAAGGTCTGCTACCTTTATGCAGTCACCGATCTTCATATCTCCCACGTCTATCTCCACCTTCTCCACAAGGGATGAAGGCAGGGCCTTATAGGATATCTCGCTGAGATGCTGCTGAAGCACTCCGCTCTGGATCTTGTCATGATTGATAAGGATGACCTCTGCTACGGAATGTACCGCCTCACCGCTTACAAGAGCCTGAAAATCGATCTCATTGATCTGATTCTTCATTGAATCATAATCGATCTCCTTGATAAGCACATCATAGTTCTGACCGTCAACCATAAGGGCTGCTCTGCTTCCCTTCATGTTGGTCTTCAGGAACTTCTGAGCCTCAAGCTTATCCATCTTTATGGGGATGGAGCCTTCGATCTCTTTTCCGAATATGTTGCCTGTAACATATCCTTCTCTTCTGAGCCTTTTAGCCTTTACCGATAAGTCTCTTTTTTCAGCTTTCAAAGTATTCATTTAACTTTTCCTCCTTAAACTGAACTTAGCGGCCTTCAAATTTGCTGTAGCTAAATGCGGCAAACAGGTCTGTTAAGTACCTATATTTACTTTTCAACTATATTGTACACCCGATGTCAAGAGCCTGATAGTAAAATTATTTCTGCCCCGGATCGCTCCGTTCCCTGCAGGCCATAAGCAGACATATACCGCAGAGCAGAGCTATGACTATACAGATCATCCAGGCTATGCGGTAGCTCTTTGTAACGTCATAGACAGAGGAAATGATCGGATTCGATATGGCACTTGCCATCAGTGTAAATACCGATATCCTGCCGTATATGGTGCTGTACTTTTCCTGGCCGTATACCCCGCTTACAAGGGAGGGCATGAAGATACTCTGGGTCGCAAGGCCAATGCCGAAAAGGAAGGAAAAAACGGCTATCATGGGCACTGAAGGGATACCTGAAGCTATGAACATAAATACATAGCAGCCCAGGGTACCGAAAACTCCAAGCAATACTCCTGCCTTAAGTCCAAGCTTATCAAAGAGCATGCCCATGCCAACCTTTGAAAATATATTGATGAAACTGTAAAAGGACACCATCATGGCCGCAAAGGCTGCCGTATATCCAAGGGACTGGATAAAGGCCGGTATATGATAAAGGGCCACACAGGCAAAGGAATTGAAAAACAGTCCTGCCGTAAGGAGCCAGAAACGCTTTTCCTTATAAAGGGCCTTATCAAACTTTGGCTTCTGGGACTTTGAAGCCCTGTGAGCCGCATTCTCGACGCTTTTCTCCTCTCCCTCGGGATAATTCCTTACTATCAGAAGACACAGCGGAGCCACTATGAGCATGATAACGAGGCCTATGACCCTGTAAGCCATCCTCCATCCTTCAGCCTCTATGAGGGCGGTGATCGGCGAAGACCAGAACAAGCCTCCCAGGCTCACTCCCACAAAGATGATGCTTATGGCAAAGGAGCTCCTGCCGCGGAACCATCGAAGCATCAGTATTGAAAAAGGCAGGGCCAGGGCAAAGTTGGAGGCCAGCTGAAGCACCAGGGTCAGAAAATACAGCTGATACACTGATGAAGCAAAGCCCTCGAGAAATACGGATATGCCTGATATCAGTATACCGAAGAACATGTATTTTTTGACATTTTTATAAGCCAGCAGGTCACCGGTAAGGGGCGAAGCGATAACGCTCGCTATGGAACCCACGGTCATGGTCAGGGAAAATGCTGCCCTGCTTATGCCCAGTCCCTCCGTCACGGGCACCACAAACAGTCCGAAGCTGTTGAAGCAGGTATAATGAAGCGTTGACATGACCAGTGCCCCGTACAGCACGATGAGCCAGCCATAATAAGTTTTTCTTCCTTCTTTCATCTATCTTTCCTTTTTAATTTTCAGCAAAAGACCTGCAAAGCCTGCCGACTCGGACTGCCGCTTCGCGATATCCTTCGTCAGCAGCTTTGACAGGTCTTATTTCCATGAATGCAAAAATAAAGCTGAAGCGTATTCCAAAAGGTCAGGACATTCAAAAGCCATGCACTCCGGGTGGAGCACATGACTTTTGAATTATACTGCATAGTTCCTTCTTTTTAAAGCGGGAACATGAAATAGCACCAGGGGATCATGACTGCCGTGGTCACAAGGGCGGGCAGCCAGCCTATCTTAAGAAGATCCTTCTGGGTATATCCGCCGACAGACATCATAAGAGGAACTGCAACGGTCGAGAAGGGTGTCAGATAGGATACCCAGCAGGCTGCAAAAAGCATATTTACAAGACCGATGGGATTCCAGTTATATGCAGCACAGGTAAGGAGCGCTACGGGAACCAGAGTCTGATAAAGGGCCATGTTGGACATGAACTGGGTAACTACGAAGCCCACGAGCCAGAATACGGTATAAACAAAGAGGTGGCTCGGATTCTCGCCAAGTATGCTTGTAACTACGCCTGAGATGAGGTCTCCTGCTCCCGTTGCCACCAGGGCATTGCCTATGCCGAGGGATGCAACAAACAGGAAGATAGGCGGCATGCTGAGGGCCTGCATGGCCTCCTTCTCGGAAAGGACTCCCGTAAGGATGACCAGAAGGGCTCCTACTATACATACTATCCAGGTATCAACACCGATATATGATGACAGCAGTATGCCTATTACAACTGCCACGAATATGCCGTATCCGAGGAACTCACGTACTGGATCCAGGGGAGGTCGCTCTGCAAGCTTCTTTCTCTCCGCCTCATCTACAAGTGGTCCCTTGTCATCTGCAAACTTAGGGCAGACAAAGGCTCCCAGCAGGACTGCGATTATAAGTATGGGTATACGTACTATGAAGGCATCGAACATGCCTGACTCATAGTTAAGTCCATAGGTCGCAAACAGAGTATTGTTTGCTATATAGGTCGTAGCTCCTGATCCAAGAGGGAAGGCAGTGACCGTAGCTATCGAGATAAGTCCGATAGAGAAAATCGCCTTTGAGGGGCTGACCTTCATCTTATGGCAGAAGTCGATGACCAGGGGATAACATATGGAGAATATCAGTATGGCTGAAGGAGCCACCTGAGCTATAAGAAGGGTGGCTATACAATAACCTATCATTCCCTTTGTAAATGAGCCTCCTGATACCTTATACACAAGGTTTGTCACCTTATGCACCATCTGAGTACGGTTAAGTCCGCCTGCTATGATAAACATGGAACCCATGATGATGGCCGAGCTGTTTGAGAAAACGGAAAGAGCCGACTCAGGGCTCAGGCATCCAGTGATGGTCAGTGCAACCATGGACGTCATGGACACCAGAGGAAGCGGAAACTTGTTTGACATATAGAAAACAAGCGTTATCAAAAAGATAGCTATACAAATGATCTGCTGTGTCGTCATATCATATCTCCCTACATTTTATTTATATATGCCCGGATCAGCATATTCATGCTTTGTTATCCGGGCCTGCGATCACAGGCAGGCAAGAAGGCTCCCGCAGGACCCAGGGTCCCGTAAGGGCCCGCCCATGATACCAGCTTGATTGATAATGCCTGATTGCAATGCCCGATAAGTAAAACCTTGCAGGTAAAGCTTTAGAGGCAAAGCGCGGCAGGCAAAAACCTGCTTATCAGCGGTTCATCGGAGGCTTTACATCCTTCGGTATCGGAGATTCAAACCCTGCCCCTCCGGTCCTCTCCTCCATCTCAGCTTTAGCTTCTTTAACCTTATCAGGATCTGCGAAGAGGTCCATAGCCGCTCCGGCTATGATCCTTCCCGCCTGAAGCATACCCTTCTTTGCAAGGGGGCTCTTTCCCACTGCCACCTCCTGCCAGGAGTGCATTGCAGTGCCATTCGGCATCGTGGCCATGCTTATCTGGGCTGTGGGACATACCACGCTCACATCTCCCACATCCGAGGATGCTGCTGAGCTCCTCTCCACAGGAGAAAGAGGCATGACCATCTCATGAAGCGGTGCATCTGCTTCTTTCAGGAGTTCCTCTCTCTTATCCTTATCCGGGACATCTCCCACAAGCATCTTATAATAAGCCGTGCTCTTATTATCCATGGTAGCACGGAAGCTTTCCGCATAAGCCCTGTCTTCATCATCGAACTTCGGAGCTCCAAGCTCATCCATGTTCTTCTGAAGGACTTCACTTAGGGTCCTGTTCGGGAGGGTATTGGAGCATGCCTTGATAAATTCTATATCGACCTTTGTGCTGGTCATGAGGGCAGCTCCTCTGGCTATATCATCCACTCTCTCGCGAAGGTCCTTTGCTTCCTTAAGGTCCGGGGCTCTCATCAGGTAAAGCACGTCTGCATTGGCCTGTACCACTCCGGGAGCCCTGCCTCCGGAATTGAGTATCGCATAATGTATCCTGCACTGGGTCGATACATGCTCCCTTAAGAACTGCACTCCCACATTCATGAGCTCACAGGCATCCAGAGCGCTTCGTCCAAGCTCCGGAGATATGCCTGCATGGGAGGACTTGCCCGTAAAATGATAGCATATCTGATAATTGGCAAGGGTGCTTCCCATGGATACGGCATTGATATCTCCGGGATGCCAAGTAAGGGCTGCATCCAGATCATCAAAGGCTCCGTCCCTTGACAGGAAGCCCTTTCCGGCTCCTCCCTCCTCTGCAGGGCAGCCGTAAAATCTGATGGTGCCTTCACACTTTGAAAGCTCCAGATACTTCTTTACCGCAAGGGCTGAAGCAAATACCGCCGCTCCCAGAAGATTATGGCCGCAGCCATGTCCAGCTCCGCCCTCGCATACGGGCTTCTTCTCCCTTAAGTCTGCTTCCTGAGAAAGTCCGTCCAGGGCATCAAACTCGGCAAGAAGTCCGATGATCGGTCTCCCATGCCCGTAGCTTGCCATGAAAGCGGTAGGGATACCCTTCAGGTCCTCCTCTACCTCAAAGCCCTCGGCCCTGAAAGCGTCGATATATGTCCTTGCTGCGTGATCCTCATGATAGCCAAGCTCCGGGTGATCCCAGATGCTGTCACTGATTCCGCAGATCAGGTCCTTTTTCTCATCTATCTCCCTGATCGCCTCAGTTTTAAAGCTCATTCTCCCTCCTGATCTCCGCATATCCATATCCTTTTGGATATAAAAAAGCGGATGCCAAAAAAGCATTCGCCGCCTTTGGCATCCGTCTACGGTATTTTTATTTTTTAACAACAATGCAAAGTATACTACTGTCAGCTAAAGTAGTCAAGTGCTGAATCAGCCCCAGACCTCCTCAGCGATCTCCTTAACAAGTCTCAGCTTGTTCCACTGCTCCTCCTCAGTAAGCTTGTTTCCGCACTCACAGGATGCAAATCCGCACTGAGGGCTCAGACAAAGCCTGTCAAGGGGCAGATACTCAGAGGCCTTCATGATGCGGGACTTGATATACTTCTTATCCTCAAGCTCAGGACGCTTTGAGGTAACAAGGCCAAGTACCACCTTCTTATCGCCGCTTACCTGCTTAAGGGGCTCAAAGCCTCCGGAGCGCTCATCATCATACTCAAGATAATAGGCGTTGACATTTTCCTTTCCGAAAAGAAGTCCTGCCACAGAGTCATATCCGCCGGCACTTGCCCAGGTGGAGTGGAAATTGCCCCTGCAGATATGGGTATTGATCCTGAGGTCCTCAGGCTTGTCCTCGATAGCCATGTTGTTGACTGTAAGGAGCTGCTCCTTTATGGCCTCAAGGCCCTTTTCATCCACTGCAAATACCTTAAGGGCCTTCGGATCAACCATGAAGCCCCAGGAGCAGTCGTCGAACTGGATATTGCGGCAGCCTGCCTCATAAAGATCAGCAATGACCTTCTTATAGGCAGCAGCTATGTCCTCCATCAGCTCTTCGGTACTTGCGTAATACTTTCCCGTACTCTCCTTATTGGCAGGAAGGATCATCTGCTCAAGGAACTGAGCGGGAGCGGGTATGGTCTGCTTTGCAACTGTATGCTCATCCTCAAAGGACTTCACGAACTTATAGTGCTCTATGAAGGGATGCTTATCCACGGAGATCCTTCCGGAAAGGTAGGTATCATCCAGCATGGCAGCCTCATCGTGGAAGCGAAGTCCCATCTTGGTAGGCCTGTGGCTCACCCCATTGAAGCCCCACATAAAATCAAGGTGCCAGCTGTTGCGTCTGAACTCTCCGTCTGTTATGACATGGTAGCCTATGCCCTTGAGCTTTCCTATAAGCTCTGTGATGGCCTTGTCCTCAAGCTCCTTTAGCTCGTCATCTCCCATCTTTCCGGCTGCCCTCTTTGCCCTTGCATCAAGGAGCCACTGGGGCCTTAAAAAGCTTCCGACATAATCATAACGAGAAGGTGTGTATAAGCTGCTCATCATGTATCCTCCTGCTGATAAAATAAGTCTTATTATACAGGAATATCCTGATAATAAAAATACCGATTTAGATTTTTTATCAGTTCTGCCTGTATAGACCCTGGGCAGTTCCTCTTTCATAGGAAAACAGCCATCCAAAGGTCAGGGTCTCAGCATCATATCCCCAGCAGAAGCCTTGCGGTTCCAAAATACACAAGCAGGGAAAGGGCGTCCACTATGGTAGTCAGGAAGGGACTTGACATGACTGCAGGATCAAAGCCCAGCTGCTTTGCCGTAAGAGGCAGTATAGCTCCCACGGTCTTTGCCAGAAATACGGTTATGACCAGGGTGATGCATACCACCAGGGCCACCGTCGTGGTTATGCCGTCATTGCCGAGGAGCAGCCTGTCCACCAGCATGATCTTAAAAAAGCAGACCAGGGCAAGTACAGCTCCGCAAAGCACAGCAGTCCTTATCTCCTTCCATATGACCATGGGCATATCCCTGAATTTGAGTTCTCCAAGGGAGATGGCCCTTATCACGGTAACTGAGGACTGGGAGCCCGAGTTTCCTCCTGTATCCATCAGCATGGGGATGAAGGCCGTAAGCGCCACCTGGGCAGCCAGGGCTGTCTCAAAGCTCGTGATTATCATCCCTGTAAATGTGGCAGATATCATCAGGAGCAGCAGCCAGGGTATGCGCTGTCTGAAAAGATCCAGCACAGTGGACCTCCTGTAGCTCTTTTCCGAAGGAGACATACCACCCATGATCTCCATATCCTCGGTGGTCTCCTCCTGCATTACGTCAATGGCATCATCTACCGTTACGATGCCCACGAGCCTGTCATCATTATCCACCACAGGAAATGCCAGGAAATTATACTTTGCAAACATTCCTGCCACCTCCTCCTGATCGGTCGAGGTGCTGACGGAGATCACATTTTGCTCCATTATATCCTTCACAAGCTCCTCATCATCCTTCGCAAGGAGCAGGTCCTTGACGGTAACAAGGCCTGTGAGCCTTCCGTCCTCGGTCACATAGCAGGTATATATGGTCTCCTTATCGACTCCGGTGCGGCGTATGCGGAGTATGCTTTCCTCCACCGTCATCTCAGGCCTCAGGGTCACATACTCCGTGGTCATCATGGATCCTGCGGAATTGTCCGGATACTTAAGCAGCTCATTGATGCTCCTTCGCATATCCGGATCGGCCTGGGCCAGGACACGCTTTACCACATTGGCTGGCATCTCCTCCACCAGATCCACCGCATCATCCACATAAAGCTCGTCTATGACCTCCTTGAGCTCACTGTCTGAAAATCCCTTTATCAGAAGCTCCTGGGCATCCGGGTCCATCTCAACGAAGGTCTCCGCCGCCAGCTCCTTCGGCAGCAGACGAAAAAGAAGGGGTATGCGCTCCTGCTCCATCCCCTGAAATATCCCGGCAAGGTCGCTGGGATTCATGGTTATCAGTATGTCTCTTAAAGTAGGGTACTTTTTTTCATCCAGGAGCTTTGAGATGGTCTTCTCCAGGATGATGTTCTGATTCTCCATAGTTTTTTCCTCCTAACGATTTTGATAAAACTTTAGGAAGTAAAAACACAGCTATGGACCGAAATGTCAGACTGAGGGCATGCCAAAGAAAGCAAGCCCGCATCTTGGCTTACTTCGGTCCGCAGATGTGCCGTTACTGCCTGCTTCCATGGTATATCCTCCTTCCTTCTGAATATTAGAAATAAAAAAGATAAAAAATGCGGATCAAAGGTCTTAACAGGCACCCTTGTCCGCACTCAAGTATAGTCTTCTGCTTTGGATGTGTCAACCTCAAACCGTCTCACTCAGGCTTAATATCATGGCACCATACGTATAAGACGTCGGCTGCTTTGCCAGCATCATCAGGCATCAGATCATATGCTCTCCGAAGGCGTATAAAGCTTATCTATCTGCTTTACGATCTTCGTCTTCATGAAGAATACGCTGATGGCCGTGGATGCTATCTCAGCTATCGGGAAGGACCACCATACGCCTGCAAGTCCCACCGTATTGGCCAGTATGAAGGCTGCAGGCAGCAGGAAGATAAGCTGTCTCACCGCTGAAGCTTCAAGGGAAAGCACGCCGTGTCCCAGAGCCTGGAATACAGATGAAAATACTATGTTCATGCCGGCCATGATAAAGCTCAGGCTTATGATACGGAGAGCCGGAACACCCATGGAAAGCATGGTATCCGAAGCCTGGAAGAAGCCAAGGAGCGTCGTTGGAAGAAGCTGGAAGGCTGCCAGTCCGAGAAGCATGATGACGCTGGCATACATGACAGCAAGCTTCATGGTCTTCTTGATACGGTCAGGCTTTCCTGCTCCAAGGTTATAGGCTATGATGGGCACCATACCGTTATTGAGTCCGAACACGGGCATGAACACGAAGCTCTGAAGCTTATAATATGCTCCGAATACGGCAGCTGCCGTAGATGAAAATACTATCAGTATCTTATTCATGCCGAAGTTCATGACTGAGCTTATGGACTGCATCAGTATAGAAGGTATGCCTACGGAATAAATATTTTTGATGGTGAGCATATGGGGCTTCAGATAATGAAGTCCGAACTTTACCTCATGATTGTACTTAAGATTCAGTATAAGGCCCAGGCTGGCGCCAAGGATCTGTCCGCCTACTGTCGCAAGGGCTGCTCCCGCAACGCCCATCTTTGGAAATCCCAGAAGTCCGAATATAAGTATGGGATCAAAGATAATATTGAAAATGGCACCAAGGCCCTGAGTGAACATGCTGTAGATCGTACGTCCTGTAGCCTGCAGGGTACGTTCAAATATGATCTGCATGAAAAGTCCGATACTGAGTATGGTAACGATCTGGGTATACTGGATGCCGTACTCCACTATCTGGGGATCATCCGTCAGAGCCCTGAAATATATCTCAGAACCGAAAAGCCCGAAGAGTATGAAAACCATCGTACTTATGAGGAACAGCATTATACCGTTGCCAGCAGTACGGTTTACGGCGTCAAATTTCTTCTCACCGAGCTGTCTTGACAGCAGTGCATTAACTCCTACTCCGGTACCCGTGCTTATGGCGATCATAAGGTTCTGTACTGGAAAGGCAAGGGATACGGCCGTAAAGGCGGCCTCATTGAGCATTGATACGAATATGGAGTCCACCACATTGTAGAGAGCCTGTACCAGCATGGATATCATCATGGGCACTGACATAGATATAAGGAGTTTATTGCAGGGCATGACCCCCATCTTGTTCTCTGTTCTTTCCATCTTAGCTTTCCCGTTTCCTTTATATTTTTCCGCATAAAAAAAGCGGCCTTACGCTCAGTATTAAGATAGCATAAAGACCGCTTCAGGTTCAAGGAAAGTTATTATTTTAACTATGTTGCTTAGCAGATCCATGCCCTGCTCTATATCATATCCAAGTATATCCAGCTCCATCAACTGCATGGGTCCCGATCGGTCACAGACGCTTCAGAAGCATCTCCGGCCTCATTGTCATTTTCCCTTATTTCCGTCGCCGTATTTCTCAATAAAGTCCTTAAGTCCCATATAATAGCTTCCGTCTATGCCGCAGGTGGTCTCTGCATGATAAAGGGAGCTTATAATGGCCTCCTCCACAGCCTCCACCGCCGCCTCAAAGACCAGATCTATATTTTCATCATAGAACATCCTTGTCTCAAGGATATTTTTATCGCTGTAATGGCTGAGCCTGTTTGCAGTGGTAAAAGCCAGGGCTATGTCTCCGCTCCCGTTTCCACTGTAGGAGCCCACCCTTCCAAGGGCTATCATGGCCCGCTTTGCGGTTCGCTTGAGCTGACGTTCATTGAGAGGGATATCAGTGCCGATGATGATTATGATGGAGCCTTCGTCCTTAAGCTTATTACAGTAGACTGAGGTATCATAATGCTTCCCTCCGATGACGAGATTGCCTGCCGATCCGAAATTGGACATGACAAGGGCCCCTATCGTATAGCTTTCCCCATCGATCTTAAGCTGCTTTGAGGCAGAGCCTATGCCTCCCTTAAGCCCGAGGCAGACCATGCCCGTCCCGGCTCCCACGCAGCCCTCAAAAAAGGTTTCCGAAGCCCCGGAAAGAGCCTTCCTCACATGTTCCTTTTTCACATGCATGCCCCGGATATCATTGACCCTGCCGTCATTGCACTCGGTTATGACACAATTCACCGTGCCGGTCTCCCGGCCGATGTCGCTGTTTTTCTTAAGCATGTATTCGGTAAGGGCCTCATATGCCGTACCAACGTTAAGGGTGTTGGTCAGGATGATGGGGGTCTCAAGACTTCCAAGCTCCTCTATCTGCACAAGTCCCGTGCTCTTTCCGAACCCGTTTATCACGGACACTCCGGCCATGAGCTTATCATGAAAGATGTCGCCCTCACGGGGTATGATCGCCGTGACACCGGTATGTATGTCTTGCTCCTCATCCTTCAGAGTGACCTGCCCAACCCTTACTCCCGGCACATCAGTTATAAGGTTTTTCGGGCCCGAGGGCCACTTTGCAAAAAGCTTTAATCCGCTGTCCTTGGGAAGTCCCATATATACACCTCATGCTTTATCTGCCAGCTGCATTAAGCAAAAATCTGTGTCTTTAAAACTGTCGTCTTGGACTGCCGCGCTGCAATGTCCTGCGCCGACAGTTTTCGCAGCAAATCTCGTATTTTAAAATTATTATAAAATATCATGCATTATAGGAGTCTCAAACAGATGCCTTGCCTCATTGGGATCCTCCGTCTTTCCAAGGACCCACATAAGCTTTGTCACTATGGACTCAGGAGTCATGTCTCTTGCTTCCAGTACCCCGGGAAGCTCCCTTGCTATACGTCCCACTTCATAGACGCTTAAGTCACTTCCCTCATGCCATACCTGGGTTGAAAATACTGCAAGCCTTCCTGATGAAAGCCATCTTCGCACCGAAGAGAGAAGCTCTCCCTTTTCTCCTCCGGGAAGGCCTCCTACTCCGAAGCCTTCGATCACCACAGCCCTGTATGAAGGATAAAGCATTGAAAAGATGTCAGGCTTTATGCCGGGTATCAGTCTGAGTACAAATACCCTTTCATCAAGCTTAAGAGAAAAGCCGGGCTCATCCTCTTCTTCGGAAGGCCTTAAAAATGGAATAAGGCGTTCATCCCGAAATACCGCAGTCTCAGGATAATCTATGCTGGAAAAGGCATTGAAGCTTTTTGACCTTACCTTTCTTGCCCTGCTGCCAAGTATGACCTTGCTGTCAAAAACGATCTGTACCCCGAAAGCAGAGTCTGAAGCCGCATAGGTAAAGGCCTGAATCAGGTTCCGCCTTGCGTCTGTGTCCCGCTTATAGATGGACTTCTGGCTTCCGGTAAGTATGACAGGCTTCCTGCTGTGCTGGATCATATAGCTGAGGGCTGAGGCCGTATAGGCCATGGTGTCCGTGCCATGGGTGATGACAAAGCCGTCAAATTCATCATAATTGTCCCTGATGGCGGAGGCTATGCCGATCCACTGCTCAGGTCCCATATCTGTAGAATCGAGATCATAAAGCTCCATGGCCTCGATATGGCAGATATCCTTAAGCTCAGGCACAAACTCGAGTATCTCATCCGCGCTGATGGCCGGAGCCAGTGCTCCATTTTCCGAGGGCTTTGAGGCTATGGTGCCTCCTGTTGCAAGCAGCATAATGCGTTTCATCTGGTACTGTCCTCATCCATGGCCAGTTCTTTTACGCAGCGGTAAAGGAGCCTTGCTCCCTTTTCCAGCTGATCATAATCTGTCCACTCCTCTGGCACATGGCTTCGTCCCTCCTTGCTGGGTACGAAGATCATGGCTACAGGACATTTGGAGGCCATGATCATGGCATCATGACCGGCTCCGGAAAGCATGCGTCTGCAGCTGAGGCCCTCCTCCCCTGCAAGTTTTTCCATAAGCTCCATAGCATATTCATTGCTCAGTACAGGATCAGCGTCCAGGGTCCTTGTAAGCTCATAGCTGAGGCCCGGATTTTCCCTGATGCTCTGCTCAAGGCTGGCCTTTAACGTATCTATAACGGCATGGACATTTTCCAGCGTCTTGGAACGGCAGTCTATGCTTAACTCCGTTTCCTTGGCTACGATGTTGAAGGCACCGGGGATGGTCTCTACGCGTCCGAAGGTAACGACTGTGCCCTCCTGAAGCTCTATGGCCTTTTCAGTAGCCGCTGTTATGGCCTTTGCAGCAGCAAGCATGGTATCAGCACGCATATTCATAGGTGTATTGCCGGCATGATCACTGCGGCCATGTATCTTCAATACATAGCACTCCAGTCCGACTATGGCCTCCACAAGGCCTACATCTATGCCCTCCTTTTCAAGGACGGGCCCTTGCTCGATATGAAGCTCAAGGAACATGCCCAGCTGTCCGTCAGTCCTTATGGCATCGTCAGTTTTGGCGGGATCCAGGCCATAATCTTTCATGGCCTCTGCCATGGTGATTCCATTGGCATCCTTTCTCTCAAAGACCTCATTGGGATAAAGCTGTCCGCACATGGCACGGCTTGCAAAGAGTCCTCCTCCAAAACGGGCTCCTTCCTCCTCAGGCAGAGCCACGAACTCTATGCTGCGGCGGGGCTTAAAGCCCTCCTCATGGAATCTTCTGGCTGTTTCCAATGCAGCTACTACTCCTGCCGCTCCGTCAAAACGGCCCCCGGTCTTTACCGTATCAAAGTGGCTGCCTGTCATTATGATAGGAAGCCCAGGATCAGTTCCTTCCAGCCTTCCTATGATGCTTCCTACCGCATCCTCCCTGACATTGAGTCCCGCTTCCTTCATCTGAGCAATGATATAATCCCTTGCTTCCTTAAATTCCTTTGTATAGGTGTATCTGGTGCAGCCTATACCCTGGATCTCTGAGATGACGCCAAGGCTCTCTATATCCCTGGCTATGCGCTGTGTTGAGTTCATAGTACCTCCTTATTTATCGCCGATTTTACTTATCAGTAATTCTGGAACTTAGGATCAGCGAACCTGAGCCTCTGATAAGGCTTCTGGACTACAAGAGTACCTGTTGCATATGCACAAAGTTCAGGCGTCTCAAGAACATTAGCTGCAGAATCTGCAACGCCTTCCTTCTCGCCTCCTGCATGCTCAATAACCTTGAGAGCCTCAAAATGGCATACAAGAGAAGTATTGTAAACCTTTTCGATCCATCCTACGAACTCCATGAAGTCACCTGCATATACAGGAACTGTGTAACGGATCTCTGAATACCCCAGAAAAACCCCCTCATCACCGAAAAGACGAATGGCAAGCTCAGTTCCTAAATCTCCCCATGCTTTTACGATATAACTGCTGTCAACAAGCCCTCCGGCATAATGAGCGTCAGCTGCAGACACGCGCATCCTTAAAACAACATGTTCCCCAACCATTGAAGATACCTCCTAAAAAATTGTCAAATCACACACTATAAGGATCATCGTACTTCTATTTATCGTATTTGATCAAGGGCACGCCCTTTTCCATAATGAGCTTTCCATCTGCTATGATGGTCCCCTCCTTCATGATCACATCATAATGGCAGCTGGCCTTTACCCTGCCTCCAAGGTTAGTGCTGGTACCAATTCCGATATGACAGGTCCCGAACACCCCCTCATCCTCCAGCATGAACCCGCAGAAATGGCACTTGGGATTAAGCCCCACTCCATGCTCAGCTATATTATAGACATTGGGATCATTTTTTGCCGCAAGGTCATCTGCAAGAATCTTTGCCTGGCGTCCTCCGGTGATCTCCACGATCCTGCCGTCTTCAACCCGGAGCCTGACCGGCTCCTCCAGCACGCCGATACCCACATAGGGGATACTCGCGTCCGCAACGATAATGCCGCTTGCACTGCCTTCCAGAGGAGATACATTTGCCTCAACTGTAGGAAGGGTGGAAAACTGCCCCTTCTCCACCATGCAATAAAGATGATTGCCCCTTCTGCCCTCAGCTGAATACTCCAGATGAGTCCCTCCCGGCGAGGTAAGCACTATCTTTTCCGCTCCTTCCATAGCCTTTGCCATGGCTATGCAGAGGGGCTTCAGCCTTTCAAAATCCCCTTCTATGCCTCCGTGGACCATCATCTCTTCAGTAAAATGCGTGAGCACAAGGCCCCTGGATCCGGCTTCGATCGCAGCTTTCACTGCATTAGTATGGGTTATGGACTTACCCACCACAGATATGAAGCCATCGCTTGCAAGCATTGCATTTGCAATGTTCCTTGGAGGCTCCTCTCCGTCGCTTTTCCTGGGTTCCATGATGCATACGCTGGGCTCCGCACCGACTCTGTAGACTTCAGAGGCGATGCAGGCAGCAATGCTTAGCCTTGAATACTCCGTTACGATAAGGATCTCCTCACCTTGCTTTACCTTCATGCAGGTATTTACCACCTTATCGGCACCTCTTTGCATGTAAATGTTTTCCATATACCCTTCCTTGAATAGAGCCCCGCCTTTTATCGCCGATTTTTGTGAATTTTAGCAGCAGTCCTTTGCAGCAGCGATCTTATAATATACAGGCGAAAAATATATAATAGTTTATCATTTTTATTGGTTTATCACAAGAAAGACCACAAGAACTTTTATCCCTGCGGCCTTCATTTGACATCTTTCACTGTATAATCGGTTTAATACCACTTAAATATTACTGATTTAATGCCTTTTATAAGCAATCTTGCTTAAGCACCCGTCTGCTTTGCGAACTTTACTCTGAAAGTGGCTCATAATAAGGGTTTTAGCGTTATATTGTTTCATGTTGACGCAAAAAATATCGTGTAAGAATTTTCAAATATTTTTGATCTACTATGCAATCTTTGAAAGATCAGGGATTTTAAATAGATCCTGTTTTCTTGTATCCGTGGTCATATACGCTTCTCCGATGTGTGTATAGATATCGATTTTCGTACTGTACGAGGCATGTCCCATCATGCGCTGCCACCTGCATCAGCCCAAAGCTCTTCTATCTCCCCTCTTTTGGCAGGTCGGATGAGATAAAGCCCAATAGCCCCGTATATGATGGTGATGGCTATGGATGAAGCAAGAGCATAGCTCGTAAGTCCGGCATCACCTATGTATATGAATTCTGCTATGTCTATCAAGCTATGGAATATGACAGGTCCCCAGAGGTTCCTGGTCCTTACATAGACCCCGCCAAAGAAAATACCTACAGCTGTCGCATAGCAGACCTGTATAAGGGTCATGACAGTATCAGCAGAAAGCAGATTTAATAGATGGGCTACGCCAAAGCATAATCCGGATAAGACTACGCTCCTTGTTATCCTGTCTTTCTTATTATAGGAGCAATACATCATGAGAGAAAGCACCACTCCTCTGCAAGCCACCTCCTCATAAAAGCCGGGAGCTATGCCATGAAGTATGCCGTTCAGTATTCCGATGGGAGTATCTGCAGCAGGCAGGCCTCCGACAATTCCATTTTCAATGATATTGCTTACGATCATGATCAGCCCAAATGCCGCAAGCTTTATTGACATAGAAGCTCTCTCATTTGAAAAGCCTGCTTTATAGCCCTCCCAGAGTCCTGGCTTCATGATAAGTATAAGTACTAAGCCCACCAGTATGCGTGACAGATCAAAGAGCATCCCAGGCAAAAACGTATACTCAAGCACAGAATTTCCCATGATGGCAAAAAACGGAAGCTGAAAAAGCATGCTAAGCAGTGTTGCTACCTCAATGCCTACTGCAGGCATCAATATCCCAAAAATGACCGGATGCTTCATATACCAGTGTGTCTTCATACCCTGCCTCCACTAAAAATATGCATAAATCGTCTATTATGTTCTTTTGCCTCATCCATTTGGCTCATAAGCGATCCGTCAAGATCTGAGGACCCCGAACAGGAGCATATCCAAAAGCTTTTCTGCTCTGAACAGCATGGTCGCCTTGTCATCTCCATCTCCGGAATAAAATTGAGATACCATGTCCCAAAAATACACCTCGATTATCTGGAGATAAGATGCAATATATTCACGGTCTGTCCCATCACGCATATTGCTTTTTGATATGACCCCGTTCATAAAGCTTCTGTTCAGTCTTTTTATAGGCTCTCTCAGCTTTGAGATATCGTCCGCAAGCTGCCTGGGCGGTTTGAGCACTGCATTCACAAACAGAGGCCTTTGTCGGGGAAGCAACGTAAATCCAAGATACTTTTTTTACAGTATCAGGAGAATGAGTAATGGAAGCACCGAAATAAGCGCCGCTGTACTTGCCTATGGCCCTGGATATGATATATATAGCCGTATACAGTCCAGCTCCGAATATCAAATGATAATCAAGAGGGGCTGCAAGATCAAGTATAACTACTATCAGTCCAAAGCCTATGACCGGGTTCATCGTTTTCATTATACTATCAAGCTGCTTTTTAGTC
>CALWMV010000007.1 GCA_944382125.1 uncultured Lachnospiraceae bacterium | reverse complement strand
AATGCCGTGGATGCAAGCTTTGACATGAGCCTTTCAAATATTACGCCTTCATTGACCGGCACTCCGGCCTCCTCGCTCAGCTTTATGGAAGCCGCCACGAAGTCCGAAGCCTTTCTGACTGAGCGTTCCAGCGTCATGCCCTGTATGATGGAGGCTGCCGTTATGGAGGAAAATATATCCCCCGTACCGCCCCTGCTCCTTCCGGTCTTCTTTCCGGATATAAAAACTATGTCCTCTTCATCGGCTATCACATTTATCAGCCTGTCCTGACGTTCTATGCCAGTTATGACTATCTGCCTGGGTCCCAGCTCTCTCAGCTCATTCACCATGTTCATGATGGCGGATTTGAGTTTCCGGAGCTTCGGCTCCCTGGCATAGGACCTTATAAGATCATAGTCAAAGCCTGTAAGCATGCAGGCTTCTGTTATATTAGGCTTTATGACCGTGGCCCTTCTTATCAGCCTGTCCTTTATATAGCCGGCATAACTTTCGGTAAAGCCTCTGTACAGCCTTCCGTGGTCCGCCATGGCAGGATCCACGAATACTACTGTATCATCCCTTCTGAATCTGTCTATAAAGTCAGCAGTCACCTTTACCTGCTCCTCATAGTTCATATATGCAGTTATGATGCCGTCAAAGCTCAGCTTCAGCTGGCTCCAGGCATCGGTATAGGGCCTCATATGGTCCGTGAAATCAAATTTATATTCACTGGGAAAGCCTGTATGGTTTGAGAGTATGGCTGTAGGCACCGGGCAGGCCTGGACTCCTAGGGCTGAGATCACCGGTATGGATACACAAAGGGAGCAGCGTCCGTATCCCGAAAGGTCGTTGATCACCGCAAGCTTTTTGGGAATGGCCACTGCTCCTTTTTCTGCCGCTTCCAGCTTATCTGTTGTCTTTATGTTTTTATTTTCTGTCATATAATAATCCGCTCTTTGCAAGCACAGGTTTAAGCACGGTATAAAGTACTATGGAAACAACGATGGCTATGACCGCATTGACGGCCGAGGAGGCAAGCTTCTCTACCATCATAAGAGATACAGCACTCATGGGTGAGCCCATGATGAACCTGTAGGTCACAAATTCCTTTGCAAGATAGCCTGCGATATATGCAGCTTCACCGAGGATCCCGCAGAGTATCAGCTCCGGCACAAGCCCGAACTTCCTGAACATATGTTTTCTGAAGCAGAGGCCTCCCACAAAGCCCATAAGGAACTTTGTTGCAAAGGTCACTATCCAGCCCGCCGGAGAGCCTCCCCAGAATACTACGTCAAAGAGGAAGGATCCGAAGCCTGCCGCAAGGCCTCCGCTCACTGCTCCCAGCAGATATCCTGAAAGCAGGCAGAGCCCGTTTCCCAGGTGGAATCTGGAAACTCCCAGGATGGTGGGAAATCTTATCTCTATCTTTGATCCGACAAATACCAGGGCTGCCATGAGTCCTATCATGGCTATAAGTCTTGTATCCGTCTCCTTATGTGTTCTGTTATCCATATGATCTCCTTTCCGGCCAGCTGCCCTGTCCGGCAGTCCGGGTCTTTTCTCATTTGGATATCTCCTCATGAGGCTGCATCTCTGCGCTGCTTTGGCTTGAAGACTTTCTAAACTGAGATTATATGGATTTCCCCGTGCTAATCAATATCGGGAAAAGATTTTTAAAAATTGTTTAATGTTTTCCTCGGGGTCCCCCACAAAAACAGAAGAACCGGCCACTATAACATTGGCCCCCGCCTCCAAAACTGCAGAAACATTTTCAGTGGTGATGCCTCCGTCCACCTCTATATCCAGATCTGGATTCATGATATCCGAAAGCTGTTTAAGCTCCATGATCTTGTCGGTCACATAGCCGATATATTTCTGTCCTCCGAAGCCGGGGTTGACCGTCATGAGCAGCACCATGTCAAGTATGGGCAGGATATTTGAGATCGCAGCAACGGGAGTGGCGGGATTGAGGGCCACGCCCACCTTGAGTCCCTGCTCCTTTACGGCATTGACAGTGCGGTCAAGATGCCTCGTAGCCTCGGCATGCACTGTTATGATGTCCGCTCCTGCCTTTGCAAAATCAGCTATATATCTCTGGGGCTCATCTATCATGAGATGCACGTCAAAGACCCTGTCCGTGTGGCTTCTGATGCTCTTTATCACGGGCAGTCCGAAGGAGATGTTGGGCACGAAGCTTCCGTCCATAACATCTATATGGACATACTCTGCCCCCAGCCTGTCTATCAGCTCGACCTCTTCTCCGAGCTTTGCAAAATCCGCTGAAAGTATCGAAGGTGCTAACTTTATATCCATAATGCTCCATTCCGCCGGATCTTCCGGCTGATAAGATTATCCATTTATGAAAACAGCCTGCCTCATCGGGCGCTGTCCTGATCTTTGCGATTCATTGATCTCGCGCGATCCATTTTGGTCCTGTCTGATCTGCTCCGGCATCCCTGCGCCGTATCCGGGCCTACCGACGCTCTGAGGCCTTCATCTCCTCATATATCTGGACATAATTATCATATCGCTCCCTGTGGATCCTGCCCTCCTTAAGGGCCCTCTTTACCGCACAGAGCTCCTCCGGCTCGTGTATGTGGTTGCAGGTATTGTATCTGCAGTCCCCATAGTATTTTCCGAATTCATCATAATAATACTTGATGTCCTCGCTGCCAAGGCCGTCTATATGAAGCTCCGACAGCATAAGGGAAGTGAATCCCGGAGTATCCAGTATATAGCTGTCTCCTCCAAGCCTGAAAAGCTCGGTATGTCTTGTGGTCTGCTTTCCCCTCTTTATCTTTTCTGAAAGCTCTCCCGTCTCGGATCTGAGCTCTCCGTGCAAAAGATTTATGAGGGAGGACTTGCCTACTCCCGAGGGACCGGCCAGGACCGTGGTCTTCCCGGAAAGGACCTTTTCTATCTCACTTTTTACAGTTCCGTCCTCCACCGATCCCAGGATGACCTGATAACCCGCATCCTCATATATGCTTCTGAGCTTCTGCCCGTAGCCTGAGCTGTCTATATCCTCCTTATTGAAAAAGATGACCACATCTATGCCCTGGGCTCCCATATATATCAGAAAGCGGTCCAGCAGATTGAGGTTAGGCTCCGGCTCGGTCACTGAAAATATCACCAGCACGCTGTCGATATTGGCTGCAGCGGGCCGTATGAGCACATTTCTGCGCTTTTCAATGGCAGTAAGGTTGCCCTCCCGGTCCTTTTCATGGGTTATCTCCATCTCCACCAGATCTCCGGGAAGGGGCTTCAGCTTATCCTTTCTGAATATGCCCTTGGCCCTGCATTCATAGATCTCCCCGTCCTCGGCATGGACATAGTAGAAGCCTCCCACGCCCTTAAGTATCTTTCCCTTCATGCTCAGCCTGCCTCCGGTGAACTGAAGCTTACCGTATAGGCGGCGTAGACCTGCTCCGTATTGGCATTTATAACCTCTATCTCTCCCTCGGTCACTCCATAGGCTCCCCTGATATTTCTGAAGCTTACGGGGATCATGGAGCCCTGGGCCACAGGCTTTGCCTCCTCAAGGATGGTATAGACATTGGCTCCGTCCACCCTCTGCTTAAGTCTGATTATGACCATTATCTGATTCATCGCATCGTTGGGACCGTTTGCGACACCGACCTGGCATACCGTATCTATGCTTCCGTAGAAGTATTCATTGGAAAGTCCGCTGCCCATCGAAGAGCTTCCAGTGCTTACTATAAGTCCTATGGCCGTGCCTGTAAGGACAGGGTCTCCTGCATTAACTGACTGGTAGCATACCTGTCCCTCTCCATATTCGTCAGAGGATTCGTAGGTAAGACTCAAAAGACCCAGGCCTGTCTGGTTAAGCATATAAAGGGCCTGTTCCTCGCTGCTTCCGAGAAGCTGGGGCATGATGGTCTGCATGTCCCTGGGACCTGAGCTCAGCACCAGTCTTACCGTACTTCCCTCCCTGACCTCAGAAGAGGCTCCATCCGTACTTATGGCTTCATAGCCTATGACGCTTCCTGCCGGTACCTCATCGGATATCTCCATACGGGGGTCACCGCTGACCTCGATTCCCACGGAAGAAAGCTCCGTCTTTGCCTCCTCCTCGGTCTTTCCCGTCAAATTTGAAAGTACATAGCTGATCTTAGTGCCCAGGGATACAGTCACGTAGACCGTCTCTCCCTTTACGATCTCCTCTCCCACATCCGGAGTCTGGGCAGTTATCAGTCCCTCCAGATATACATCTGAAAAGTCGCTCCTGGAGGAATCTATGCTTACCCCATAGGTCTGGAGCCTGGCTGCTGCCTCCTCCACGGTCCTTCCAAGAAGGCTGGGCATCAGATGCTCCGGCGTGATCTCCACGGTTATATCCGCCATGGTCTCGGCGCTCTCTGCCTCTTCCTCATCAGCGGCCCCCTGGTCAGATGCCGCAGTCTCCGAGTGAGCCTCTCCTGCAGGCTTGAATATGCTTATAAGCAGTATAGCTGCCGCGATCAGAAGAAGGCCTGATACTCCATAGGTTGCATATCTGACCATCCTTCTTCGCTTTTCCATTGCCTCGATATCATCCGGAAGCAGCTCCTCCGTCTTAAGGATCTGGGTGGTATCTCCAAGGCCCTGTCCCTCTCCGGGCTGCTCAGTCTCAGAAGGCCCCTCTCCCTGAGCCCCGGCCCCGGGGGTCTGAGTTACCTCTGAAGCTTCCGCAGCCTCCTCTTTTGCAGCTGCCTCCTGCTTTCTTTCCTCGGTCTCAAATAGCTTTACAAAATGCCCTTCAGGCTCATTGACGCAGCGTCTCAGATCATCTATGAGCTCTCCCGCACTCTGATACCTGTCCTCTGGAGCCTTCTTTGTGGCCTTTACTATGATATCGTTCAGGGCAGGATATATATCGGGAGCATATACGTTAGGCGGTACCATGGCCTCGGATATATGGGCCATCACCACATTGACCGTATTATCCCCCACGAAGGGCAGTCTCCCCGTTATCATCTCATACATGCAGATGCCGAGGGAATAAAGATCCGACCTGGCATCGGTCTGTCCGGACTTTGCCTGCTCCGGAGCTATATAATGCACTGAGCCCACTACTGCGGAATTGACCGTATCCTGGGTCACTGCCCTGGCTATGCCGAAATCCGCCACCTTGACCTTGCCATCCTTTGAGATGATAAGATTCTGAGGCTTTATATCCCTGTGGATTATGCCCTTTTTATGGGCTGCCGCTATACCTTCTGCAGCCTGGAGGCTTATGCCTATGGTCTCCTTGTTGGAGAGGCGTCCCTTTCTGGCTATATAATTCTTGAGGGTTATGCCCTCTACCAGCTCCATTACTATATAATGGAGCTCTCCCTCATCCACGGCATCATAGGCTGCCACTATGTTGGGATGAGTCAGGTTCGCTGCGGATCTGGCCTCATTGTTGAATTTGCGCAGAAACTCCTCATCCTCAGAGCATTCCTCCCTGAGCATCTTTATGGCTACGATACGGTCCAGCTTCGTGTCCTTTGCCTTATACACATAGGACATCCCGCCCTGACCTATCTTATCCAGTATCTCATAGCGTCCATCAAGTATATCACCGGCCTTAATCATCCTCTTCACCGCCTTCCGTATACCTGATAAGTATGACGGCAATATTGTCCATGCCGCCGTTCCTGTTTGCGTCTGCTATCAGTGTCCTGACCTTATATTCTATGCTTCCGTTTCCGGAAATGACTGACAGTATCCTGTCGTCGTCAACCATGTTGGTAAGTCCGTCGGAGCAGAGGAGTATATAATCTCCATCCTCGAGCTCCACCTCAAAGTAATCTGCCCTGACCTCTTCCTCGCTGCCCACGGCCCTGGTTATGTACTTCTTCTTGCTGAGATATTCCTCTGAGCCCTTCTTCATCAAGCCCTTGTCGATCATCTCCTGCACATAGGAATGATCCTTCGTGATCTGGATTATATCGTCCCTCACAAGATAAAGGCGGGAATCCCCCACATTGGCCACCGTCAGAAGGTCCTTTTCTATGACTGCCGCCACCAGGGTGGATCCCATGCCCATAAGCTCCTCGTCCTCAAGGGACTTATGATATATCATGGCATTTGACAGCATGATGGCATTGTTCATGACCTTCACCGGCTCATCCACCGTATTTTTGCTCACATAACCCACCAGGGTCTCCACCAGATATCTGGAAGCGAAGTCCCCGGCCCTGTGTCCGCCCATACCGTCTGCAAGTATGAACAGATTGGGAAATGCTCCCACTGCCTTCGTGCTTGCATAGATATAATCCTGATTTATATGTCTCCTACGACCTATGTCAGTCAGTGCATAAGCCTGCATCTATCATGTATCTCCTTCTCAGCTGTCCGCAGGCCGAGTCAATGTCCCGGCCCATCTCCCGTCTTACGGTCACGTTTGCTCCCGCTTTCTCAAGCCTTTCCCTGAACCTTATAAGGTTTTCCCTTGAGGGCTCTGAAAACCCGCATTCCTCCACCGGGTTGACCGGTATCAGGTTGATATGGGCTCCCAGGTCCTTCGCTATGGATGAAAGAAGATCTGCATCCTCCATGGAATCATTGACTCCCTTTGCCAGAGCGTATTCAAGGGTAAGCCGCCTTCCCGTCTCCCTGGTATAATGCCTGCAGGCCTTAAGGACCTCCGAAAGCTCATATGCCTTCGCTATGGGCATGGTGTTCATCCTCTTTTCCTGGGTCGATGCATGCAGGGAAAGGGCAAGGGTTATCTGAAGCCTGAGCTTTGAAAGCTCATATATCCTTGGTACTATCCCGCAGGTGGAAAGGGTGATGTTCCTCTGGGAGATATTGATTCCGTCTCCGTCAGAGACCATCCTGAGGAAGCGCACGACCTCATCATAATTATCCAGGGGCTCTCCCGATCCCATGATAACGATATGGGATACCCTTTCTCCTGTGTCATCCTCTATGGCATATACCTCCGACAGCATCTCCGCTGCACTCAGGTTCCTCACCAGCCCTCCCAGGGTCGATGCGCAGAACCTGCAGCCCATGCGGCAGCCCACCTGGGAGCTTATGCATACGGAATTGCCGTAGCTGTATCTCATAAGGACAGCCTCTATGACATTGCCGTCCCCGAGGGCCAGTATGTATTTCCTTGTTCCGTCAAGCTCTGACTTAAGTACCGATACGGCCCTTAGCTTCGTTATGTAAAAATCCTCAGAGAGCCTCTCCCTGGTCTTTTTTGAGAGGTTCGTCATGGAATCAAAATCAGATACGTGCTTCTTATGGATCCAGTCATATATCTGGGATGTCCTGTATGACGGCTCTCCCATGGCCTTCAGCCTTAGGGAAAGCTCCTCCTTTGTAAGTTCCCTGATGTCCTCCATGCTCAGACAAACTCCTTCTTCAGCACTGCCACGAAAAAGCCGTCATGCTCTGCCGTGGGCAGGAGTCTTATCGAGGCCACCAGCTTAAAGCCCAGGTGGCTTACGGCCCAGGCCGCATTCTGTTCATTTTCCTCCGGCGTTATGGTACAGGTTGAATATACCAGTGTTCCATGGGGCTTCACATATCTGCTGACGCAGAGCAGCATCTCCCTCTGGAGCTCCCGGAGCTCTTCAATACTGTAGCTCTTGATGTTCTGTTTGATATCGGGCTTTCTCCCGACTATACCAAGACCCGAGCAGGGCAGATCGGCCATGACGATATCCGCCCTGAAGAAGCTTTCCTCGTCGGGTACAAGGGCATCCTGCACCTTCGTGCTTATATTGGCAAAGCCCATACGGGCTATATTGTCTTCTATCAGTCTTATCTTCGCCTCTGAGACATCCCTTGCCTCCACTGATCCGCTGCCCTTAAGCAGATCGCAAAGCTGCATGGATTTGCCTCCGGGAGCCGCACACACGTCTATGATGTGATCTCCCTCCTTTACTCCTGCCATGGCAGCAGGCAGGGTCGAAGCAGGATCCTGGACACATACATATCCTTCCCTGAAAGCTCTGAGCTCAGATACTCTCTTCCTTCCCTCAAGCTTATATACCACGGGAAGGGAGCCCTCCTCCGGTGCCCTGACGCCCTGACTTTCAAAGAGGGCCTTCATGTCAGTCTTCACAAGGCCTTCTCCGTCTGTGCTTATCATGTCAAAGATCTCCTGCTCGGAAGCCTTTGACAGATTGAACCTGACGCTCACTCCCCTTTTAAGGAGCCAGGCCTCCATGATACCATGGGCCCTCTCAACGCCATAGTCCCGGCACAGCCTTTTATAAAGCCACTTGGGCACGGAATAGTAGATGCTCTTGTCAGGATATTCAAAGAGCCTGCCCTTTCCGCTCTCCTTGTCCCTTATCACTGATCTCAGCACCGCATTTATGAAGCCTGAAAGGCCTGAAAGACCTCTCCGCTTGGCGATCTCCACGGCTTCATTGCAGGCTGCGCTGTCGGGGACACGATCAAGGAACATGATCTGGAAGATGGCCATCCTGAGTATGGCCTTTGCCTCAGGATTCATAAAGCCCAGAGGCTTCCTTGTATAGCAGGATATGATATGGTCTATCCTTATGAGATAATCCAGAGTCCCCTCTGTAAGGACAGTGATGAAGCTGCGGTCCCTCTCCGAAAAAGCTGAGGCATCCAGAGCCTCAGAAAGACAGATATTGCACTTTCTCTTTCCCTCGGTAACCGAAAGTAATACACAAAGAGCGACCTCTCTTGCATCAAGGTCGTTCTTCGGGATATATCTTTTTTCCTTGTTTTTTCCTGCCATAGCGGTCTTAATTGTCATTCCTCCTTGTGAGCAGGATGAGGCGGAGAAGGGATGCCAGGCTTGCAGCCGCCGCAGCCACATAGGTGAGTCCTGCGGCCCTCAGCACCTTCCTGGTGCCGGGTATCTCCTCCTCCCTCAGGATGTGGTAATTTTCAAGTATATCAAGGGCCCTGTTTGAAGCATTGTACTCTACCGGCAGGGTTATGACGCTTATGAGAAACCCCAGGCTGAAGAGGATTATGCCTATGTCCACAAGCCCTCCTATCGAGAATATCATGCCTGCTATGAGCACCGGTATGCCGAGATTGGATCCAATGGCACATATCGGCGACAGGGCATGACTGAGCTTAAGGGGAAGGTAGGCCGTGTGATACTGTATCGCATGCCCGCACTCATGGGCCGCCACGCCTATGGCAGCTATGCTTGTGGAATCAGGATCCGAAAGATATATCTCCTTTTTTGAAGGCACATATCTGTCGCTCAGCTTGCCTGCCGTCCTCTTTATCTGTATGTCAAAGATACCGTTGTTCTGCAGTATCTGTCTTGCTGCCTCGGCTGCAGTGATCCCGCTTCTTGAAGCGACCCTGCTGTACTGGTCGTAGGTGTGGCTCACCCTCCAGGAAGCCCACATGGAAAATACCGCCGCAGCGATGATAAGTATATATGTCCTGTCGAACATCATGTAATAGGGATAAAACATATTTATCTATCTGATCCTCCGCTTATCCTTTCGCAGCCTCCGGCCTTCTCAAGGAGCTCTCTGCTGCCCCTTAAGAACTCCTCCGAGCTCATGCGCTTCTTGCCTTCAAGCTGCACCTCCAGAAGTCTGAGGAAGCCTTCTCTGCACCTGATAAACAGCTGATCCTCAAGGATGCATATGCGTCCGGGCTCAAGCCCCTTCTCTCCATATGCAGCCAGTATGTCCCCGGCCTTCTTATCAGTATCCGTCAGGGCCTCGGCCCTGTGGATCTTAAAGAGCTTTCCTCCGATATGTGTATATGCTCCGGGCCAGGGAGAAAGCCCTCTTATCTGTCTCTCCGCTGCTTCAGAGCTCAGGGAAAAGTCCAGGTCTCCCTGTTCCTTTTTCATTATGCCTGCATAGGTGAAGGCTATGCCCGTGCTTTCCTGCTTTGTCGGCTTCAGCTTTCCCTCCTCAAGTCCCTCAAGGGTCCTTATGAGGAGCTCTGCTCCCATCTCGGAAAGCCTGTCCGTAAGGCTTCCTGCCGTGTCCTCAGGGCCTATGGCCGTCCTTTCCTGAAGCAGTATGTCTCCCGTATCCACTCCGGCGTCCATGAGCATGGTGGAGACTCCGGTATACTCATCTCCCGCCATGATCGAAGCTGCCACCGGCGACGCTCCCCTCCATCTCGGAAGCAGGGAGGCGTGGATGTTGATGCATCCCATAGGCGGGATATCAAGGAGCTCCTTTTTAAGTATCTGTCCATAGGCAGCCACTACTATCGCATCCGGTCTGAGTTCTCTGATGCTTTCGATAAAATCCGGATCAGAAGCCTTTATGGGCTGAAGCACCGGCACTGAAAGCTCCAGGGCTGCCTTCTTGACATCCGACATACTGAGCTCTCCGTGTCTTCCCTTAGGCTTATCCGGCTGGGTCACGGCTGCGATGAGCTCATGGCCCTCCTGATGAAGTCTTCTGAGAGGAGGCACCGCAAAATCCGGTGTCCCCATGTATATTATCCTCATGCCTCTTCTCCGCTCTCCGGCAAAAACTCCTCCGGCTCTTCCTCCTCCGGCATCTCGTCTGCGCTCAGGAGCTCTCCCTCCACAAGCTCGGTATAAAGATGTCCGTGTATATGGTCTATCTCATGCTGAAGGCATCTTGCAAGCAGGCCCTCTGCCTCTATCTCAATGGGCTCCATGCTTCGGTCCAGGGCCCTGACCTTTACCTTCCCGGCCCTTGTGACCTTTCCCCTCATGCCGGGTACGGAAAGGCAGCCCTCATAGTCTGTCTCTTCTCCGCTCTTTTCAACTATCTCGGGATTTATCAGCACATACTGATTGCCGTCGTCCACATCTATGACCACCAGCTGCCTGAGTATGCCGACCTGAGAGGCCGCAAGACCGCAGCCGTTATACTCATACATGGTCTCAAGCATATCATCTATCAGCTCCTCGGTCCTGGGCGTCATCTTCGTTATCTTTTTGCACTCCTTGGTCAATACGGGATCGCCCTCGGTCCTTACCTCTCTCAATGCCATCTTATCTGTCTTTCCTTTCGATCATGGTGTTCAGAAAAGCTCAAAGCTCATCTGGATACCTCTGTATTTCTCTGTTATCAGCTCATGGAGGGCTTCTCTTATGCGGATCAGCTCTGCCACGGCGTCTTCATTGATATTATGACCAATTATAGCATGGCCAAACTGCTTTATATATAAATTTTTTCTATAAATATCATTAAGTTTGTAGGGGCTTGCATTGCAGGGGCCTATCAGGGCATTGCCGCCTCCGGAAAGCTCCGATGCAAAATATCTCTCAGCCCCCCTGGCAGCCCTCTCAAGCAGTTCCTCATCCTCTGACTGGAGCCTTATGCAGAGCATCCTGCAGAAAGGCGGATAGGAAAGCAGCTTACGATAGCTCATCTCCCTCTCGTAAAACCCTTTATAATCTCCTGCTGCAGCAGTGCTTATGGCGTAATGATCCGGCTCATAGCTTTGGATCACCACAGCTCCGGATCTTTCTCCCCTTCCGGAACGGCCCGAAGCCTGGGTAAGCAGCTGAAAGGTCCTTTCTGCAGCATCATACTCAGGGACATTGAGGGACAGATCCGCCGACACTATCCCGACAAGGGTCACCTCCGGAAAGTCATGGCCCTTGACTATCATCTGGGTACCTATGAGTATATCGGCCTTATGGGCTGAAAATGCAGCCAGTATCCTCTCATGGGAACCCTTTCTGGCCGTTGTATCCGCATCCATCCTTAGCACCGAGGCTTTGGGAAAGGCCCTTTTCACCTCCTGCTCCAGCTTCTGGGTCCCTGTTCCGAAGGCTGCTATATAGGGACTTCCGCAGGAGGGACAGCGTCTTGGCATCATGGCTTCATGACCGCAGTAATGGCAGCGCAGCCTTGCCGCATCCGTCCTTGATCCGCTCCTGTCATAGTACCATTCATTGTGAGCGGTCATGGATACATCGCAGTGGGGACACTTCACCACATATCCGCAGCTGCGGCATGATACGAAGCCTGCATATCCCCTCCTGTTGAGGAAAAGCATGATCTGCTCTTTTTTCTCAAGCCTGTCCTCCATGAGCTCCCGAAGCTCCTTTGAAAAGATGCTCCTGTTCCCCTCAGCAAGCTCCCTGCGCATATCGCTTATATATATCTTTGGAAGCCTGGCTCCGGATACTGCTCTGTTCTTAAGCTCAAAAAGCCTGTACTGCCCGCTTTGAGCCTTTCTGTAGCTTTCAATGGAAGGGGTAGCTGAACCAAGCACGACCCTGGCTCCTTCCATATCCGCCCTGAAGCAGGCCACCTCCCTGGTATCATATCTTGGAGAGGTATCAGATCTGTAAGCCCTTTCATGCTCCTCGTCCACTACTATCAGGCCCAGGTTCCTTAAAGGGGCAAAGACCGCGGATCTGGGGCCTATGACCACATCCACCTCTCCCCTTTCAGCCTTCATGTACTGCTCATAGCGCTCTCCGGCTGAAAGCCTGGAATGGAGCACGGAGATCCTTCTGCTGAAATATGCGGAAAAAAGCCTGACTGTCTGATAGGTAAGGGATATCTCAGGTATGAGGACGATAGATCCCTTTCCCTGCCTTATCATCTCCTCCACCAGCCTGATATACACAAGGGTCTTTCCGCTTCCCGTTATACCAAAAAGGAGGCAGGGCCTCCCTGTCTCCGATAGGATGCCTTCATATGCCACCTTCTGCTCTGAGTTCATTTCTCCCGGAAGGAGCCTGTCTTCTCCGCAAAGCTCCTCAAAAGTCCTGGCAGGGTCTTTCTGCCTGCTGTTCTTCCTTATGCTTCTCTTGACCGGGAGTGCTGCCTTCAGGGCCGCATTAAAGGTGGAGCCATAGCGCTCAGCCATAAAAAGAGCGATCTTAAGTATCTCCTCCCTCGCATCCACTGCATCAGGAAGGAGGCTTCCTATATCCCTGATCCTTTCCTCATCAAAATCCGCCCTGGAAATAAGCTCGGTCACATAGCCTTTCTTAGTGCTTCTTCCGAAGGGAACACTGACCCTGGAGCCAATGGATATCTTGTCCATAAGCTCCTCCGGTACACGATAGGTAAAGGCCCTGTCCACCGCATCAGCAGAGATGTCTATTATGATTTTTGCATATCGGCTGCTGCTCATCCCTTTTTATCTTCGTAAAGCTCTGTAACAAGGGAGGAAAGTCCCATGGAATTCGATCCCTTGAACAGTATGGCGTCTCCTTTTCTCTCTTCCGTTTTTATATATTCCCGAAGCTTTGTGAGACTGTCAAAGCGCAGCGTCTCAGGTGTCCCTTCGGCCTTGTCTGAAAGGGCATCATGAAGCCCCTCTTCTATATCCCTTGACAGTTCTCCGTAAAGCAGTAAACTGTCTATCTTCCCTGCATTTTCAGCTATAAAGCCTCCGATCTCCCGATGGAGCTTCCGGCTCTCTGCGCCAAGCTCCCTCATGTCCGCAAGGACAGCTATCCTCCTTTTCGCCTGATCCATGGAAAAGAGTACGGAAAGGGCAGCTTTCATGGAGTCGGGAGCAGCATTATAGGAATCATTTATGACCGTGATGCCCCGTACCTCAAGCTTCTCTCCCCTGCCTTTAAGGCTTCTGAAGGAAGCAAGGCTCTCTGCTGCCTTTTTCACATCTATCCCGAAGTATCTGCATACGGCAAGGGCCAGTATGGCATCTGAAGCCATGTGCTCTCCGGGAGCTGAAAGCTTTACCTCAAGGCTCATCTCAGGTTCCTCCATAAGCCTTCCATCCTTGTTCCTGTCATAAAAGGACAGCCGGAAGGAGGGACAGCCCTCATGGAGTTCAAGCTTATCCGCCCTCACATCGCAGCCCTCCGAAAAGCCGCAGCGATATATCCCTGCCACTGATGAAGTATCTATGGAAAGGGCCTCAAGGCCTTCCATTGAAAGCCCTGAGAGGATATCATTGTCAGCATTTATGAATACGGGCACCGGTTTTCCTGCTCCCGTTACTATCCTCAGCTTTTCCTTCAGTATGTTTTCCCTGGAGCCCAGATACTCCATATGGGATATGCCTATATTGGTTATGATCGCGGCATCAGGGGCTGCTGCGGCCGCTATCCTGTCCATCTCTCCGGGCATGGAAACTCCCAGTTCCAGCACGGCCATGTCCTCATCTCCGATCTCAGTGACCATCATGGGGACTCCTACCTGGGAATTGAGATTGCCCTTTGTGGCAAAGACCCTTTTCTCACAGGAAAGGGCGCAGGCCGTCATCTCCCTGGTAGTGGTCTTGCCTACCGATCCGGTTATTCCCACCACCGGCACTGAGGATATATACTTTCTTCTGTAGCCCTTAGCTATGGACTGAAGAGCCCCTACCGTGTCCTTTACGCTGATCACGGAGACTGACTCTCCCCTTTTCTGTAGCTCTCCATAAAGCTCCTCATCCCTGCGAAGCTCTTCCTCCGATCCATGTCTCGAGCTCAGTATGCATGAAGCTCCTCCTGCTGCCACATCCTTAAGGAATGCATGGGCGTCCACCCTTTCCCCGATTATCGGTACGAAAAGGGCTCCGCTGTCTGCCTTCCTTGAATCTATGCAGATGTGGTCTGACATATTTTCTCCGCTTCCGTATATCAGGCTTCCGCCGCAGAGGGCTGAAAGCTCAGCTGCCTTAAGTCTCATGTCCTATCTCCCTGTCCGCTGATCTCCATTGCCGCCTTAAGGATCTCCTCCTGATCGGAAAAATGAGTCCTTACGCCATTTATCTCCTGGTACTGCTCATGGCCCTTTCCTATGACTGCTATCAGGTCACCGGGAAGAGCATTTTCCATAGCATATCTAATGGCCTCCCGTCTGTCAGTCAGCCTTACATAACGGTCCTTCCGTCCTCCTGCCTCGAGGTATGCCTTCTCTATATCATCTATGATCGATACCGGATCCTCTGTCCTGGGGTTATCCGTGGTCATGACCGTAAAGTCCGCATGGCGGGCAGCCTCCCTGCCCATCCCGATGCGTCTTTCCACCGAACGGTCTCCTCCGCATCCGAATACCACCACTATCCGTCCCGGTCTGAAATTCCTGAGGGTAAGTATGAGGCTCCTCATGCTTTCCTCATTGTGGGCATAATCCACAATGACACGCATGATCTTATCCCTGTATACTTCTTCGGTCCTTCCGCTTATGTTTATCCTGGAAAGGGCAGACCTTATGTCTGAGATATCCACTCCCAGATATGAGCATACGGAGGCTGCAGCGAGGGCGTTTATGACATTGTACTTTCCGGGCATGGAAAGCCTCAGTTCCTCGGACATACCGTAACCAAGGAGCCTGAAGCTCAGTCCGATAAAGTCCTCCTCACTGACATAGCCTATGTCGGAGGCTCTGTAATCCGCATCATCCCCATCTATGCCGAAGGATCTGAACCTCCGGTCCTTCGGTGAGAGTTCCGCCATCTCAAAAAGCTCCGGAAGATGCTCTGAATCCCTGTTGTAAAAGCAGATATCCGATGCGCGGAGAAGTCTGGATTTGCACCAGAGGTATTCATCAAAATCCCTGTGCTCTCCGGGGCCTATATGGTCCGGAGATATATTGAGGAATATCCCCGCATCAAAGCGCAGCCCCTCGACACGGCGGAGCTTGAAGCCCTGGGATGAACATTCCATCACGGCATGGGTACAGCCCTGCTCTGCCATCATGGCAAAATATTTCTGCAGCTCATAGCTCTCCGGAGTGGTATTTCTGGTCGGATAAAAATCCCTGCCTATCTCACAGCCCACCGTGCCTATCAGTCCTGTCTTCCTTCCGGAGGCCTCAAGTATGGCCTTTATCATATAGGCAGTGGTCGTCTTCCCCTTGGTCCCTGTAATGCCTATGAGCCTGAGTTTCCTTGCAGGATGATCAAAATATGTCTGAGACATCAGGGACAGAGCAGCCCTTGTATCCTCACATCGGATAAAGGCCGCCTCTGAAGAAAGCCTTTTAACATCCTCGGTAAGCTTTGATATCACAAAGACCCGGCAGCCCTTTTCAAAGGCCTCCGGGATCAGCTTATGGGGATCGAAGCGGCTTCCCTCCATGCAGACGAAAGCCGTCCCCGGTCTTATCTTCCTTGAATCATAGACTATATCACTGATCTCCGTATCCAGGTCTCCTGAAATAAGCTCATACTGAAGATCGGCGCACAGTTCTCTTAATTTATGCATCCGTACCACCCTTTTCCATGAATTCTCTGTACTGCTCCCTGGTCATGAGTATGCGTCTGGGCTTGGTGCCCTCCTCTTCTCCGACCACTCCTGCCTCACAGAGCTGATCCATGATCCTGGCAGCCCGGTTGAAGCCTATCTTGAATTTGCGCTGGAGCATGCCTATCGAAGCCTTGCCCATATCGGTTATCAGCTCTCCTGCATCGTAGAACAGACCGTCTCTGTCATCTCCCTGCACCACCGAAGCCTCTCCTCCGGAGAAGTCCAGCTTCTGCTGCCTGACTATACTGTTCTCGACGCTTTCCTCATAGCCTGAAGCCCCGTCCTTTGATACAAAGGCTACCACCTTCTCGATCTCATCCTCTGAAACAAAGGCACCCTGTATCCTCACCGGCTGGCTGGCACCCACGGGCATATAAAGCATATCTCCGTGGCCTATGAGGGATTCAGCTCCCGCCATATCCAGTATGGTCCTGGAGTCTATGGCTGAAGATGCCTTATAGGCTATACGGCTAGGTATATTGGCCTTTATCACTCCGGTGATGACATTTACGGAGGGTCTCTGGGTGGCTATGACAAGGTGCATGCCTGCAGCCCTGGCCGCCTGGGCAAGGCTGGCTATGAAGCCCTCCACATCCTTGGAGTTGATCTCCCTGTCCGCACTCATCATAAGCTCTGCCAGCTCATCGATGATTATGACTATCTGGGGCATCTTTCCGGGAAGCTTCTCCAGGGACTCCTGGTCACCTTCCTCGATGAAGCGTCTGCGGAGCTGCTCTATCTTCTCATTATAGCCCTCAAGATTCTTGGTCCTGGCCTCCCTGAACTTCTCATAACGATCCTTCATCTCATTGACCGCCCAGTTAAGGGTAGATACGGCCTTCTTGGCCTCGGTAACCACTGGTATCAGCAGATGAGGTATGCCGTTATATGGTGAAAGCTCGACTATCTTCGGGTCTATCATTATCATCCTGACATCCTCGGGGGCCGCCTTATATATCAGAGAAAGGATCAGGGCATTGATGCCTACGGACTTTCCCGAGCCGGTCGTACCTGCTATGAGGAGGTGGGGCATCTTCGCTATGTCTCCGAGCATTATCCTGCCCTGGATGTCCCTGCCTATGGCAAAGGTAAGCTTTGATGAGGCTGTTCTGAATTCCTTTGAAGCTATCAGCTCCCTGAGATAGACAGTGGAGCTATGCCTGTTGGGCACCTCTATGCCTACTGCAGCCTTTCCCGGTATGGGGGCCTCCAGTCTTACATCTGAGGCAGCCAGTGTAAGCTTGATATCATCCAGCCTTGAGGTTATCTTTGAAACAGAAACTCCTGTATCCGGCACCATCTCATATCTGGTCACCGAAGGCCCTCTGGTAAAGTTTTTGACACTGACTCCGACGCCGAAGGTCTTAAGCACCGATTCCAGCTTTCTCGCCATCGCTGCAAGCTCCGTATTGTCCGAGCCTGCAGAGTTCTGTCTCTGGAGGAGCAGATTTATGGGAGGGAAGCGGTAAGGCTTTTTAGGCTTTGCAGGTTTGGCAGGCTTTGCCGCCCCCGAAGTCCTGGAAGCATCCGCGGCTTTATTGGCTGATGAGGGCGAAGCGCCTCCTGCCTTCACGCCCTCCATGCCGGAAACATTTCTCCCTTCCAGGCTGACTTCCATGTCTCCGCCCTCTGAGGCTCCGCCGGCCTCAGCCTGCTCCTGACTCTTTTTCAATTTGTCCTTAAGGACCTTGTCTCTTTCATATCTGGATACGGGAGGAAGTTCCTTCCCGTATGCGCTTAAAACCACCTCACTGTCCTCCGAAGAAGTCACGGATCCCCCTGTCATGCCGTCCGGTGCCGCAGACTCCATGCTGCTCTTATCCGCATTATCCGTGAGGGCAGCTTCGTATCCGTCTGCTTTTCCGGTATCATATCCCATGTCTTCAGGATAGATATCCTCCTCTCCGGGGCCTTCTGCCCTGACACCGTCTTCGGCAGGTCTGAAGGCAGTCACGGATTCAGGCTCAAAGAGCTCAGGCTCATTCCTGTGATCCTCATTATATCCCACGGCATAGCCATGGTTCCTGGCATCTGCAAGGCCCAGCTCTCCCCCATCTCCGGGATAAAAGTCCCCGGGCTCTTCGGTCTCTCCCATACCGAAGGCATCCCCTCTGCCAGTGATGTGGGCATAGGATCTGTATCTTTCCTCCCTGTCCTCCTCAAAGGGCACGGTATCAGCCTCATAATCATAGTCCATGACAGGGCCCTGGGCTTCAAAGTTCCTCCGGCTTCCCTGATGAATATCGTCAGCCAGGGGGTCTTCGGTCTCAGAAGCTGCTCCCTCGATTATATCCCTTCCGTATCTGGCATAGATATCGGCCTTATCTGCCATCTCAGAGCTCTCCATGCCCCTTAGATCAGGGAAGCTCATCTCCTTCTTCCGAAGCTCCTCCTTCTCCCTTTCTGCCCTTCTTCTTATGAGCCTTTCCTCATGGATGGCATCATAGCGTTCCTTTCCTGCCTTTGCCGCATTGAGGGTACGCTCCGCACTCTGTCTGGCTGCTCCCACGAAGCTGCGTTCCGTGATCACGACCATGCATATGATGAAGATAAATATGAGAATGATATAGGCTCCCACCATCCCGCAGAGAGATATAAGGGCCTCGGATATGGCGCCTCCCACGGCACCTCCTCCCAGGGCTCCCTCCGAAGAGACAGCATACTTATCAAAGAAGGAAAGGCCCCTTTCTTCTGCAAACATAAGGTCCGAAAGCCCTCCCAGTATCAGTATGTTAAGCAAGGAGCAGAGAAGCTTGAGCGGAGCCATGAAGTGCTCCTGGTTCTTCACATAGAGTACTGCCGCTGCGATGACCAGTATGGGCACTACATATGCAGCCGTTCCGAAAAGCCCCTTCTGCACTGAGGCCAGAGCCCCTCCTATCCTTCCGAAAAGTCCCAGATTGCTGAAGAACAGAAGTATGCCAAGGAAAGAGGTCAGGATGACTGAGACCTCCTCCCTGAGCTTCTTTTTCTTTTTTGCTATCGTCCTCTTATCCGGCTTTCTGGTCCGCTTTGCTGCCTGGGTCTTTGCACTCTGCTTTTTCCCGGTGCTGCGGCTCTGCGAAGCCGTATTCTTTTTTGAAGAAGCTTTTGCCAAAACCTTCCACCGCCTTATTTTCATCCGTAAGTCCTGCTTATAGCCTTATGATGTACGGTCTCCGATCACATCCCTTATGGCGACCGGAGTCCTGTAGTTCCATCTGTATATGGTGATGCCGCTCCTTCTGGAAGCCGCATTGACCACCTGTCCATTGCCTATATACATGGCAACATGATTTATGGTGCCTGAACTGTTGGCGTAGAATACCAGATCTCCGGGTCTCATCACATCCGAGGTCACCCTGGAGCCGGATCTTGCCTGATCACGGCTGACTCTGGGTATGCTTATGCCGAAATGCCTTAGCACGCTCTGGGTAAAGCCTGAGCAGTCGCAGCCATTGGTAAGGGAGGTTCCTCCCCATACGTAGGGATTGCCGACAAACTGTACCGCATAATTGACTATCTGGTTCCTGAAGGCCATCTCCGCATTGGCTGCCTCCACGGCAGGATAATACTCTATGGCCACGGGAAGTCCGTAGGTGACCTCCACATTATTGTCCCTGGTGGATATAAAAGCTCGGTCGGACTCTGATTCATCGTCAGTGCTGTCCAGCTCTATCTCCACCCATCCGTCCAGCTGATCCAGGACATGGTAGGACTGATTCCTTGTGACCTGGGTCCAGGCCTCCGCATCCAGGGAAGGCTCTGAACGAACATTGAGGGCATCCGTGGTTATATAGGCCGTAAGCTGGGCCGCATTGACCGCTATGTTCCTGGCCTCATTGCCCGTAACGCAGTACTGGGCGCTCACGTATCCGGTCACGTCGCCGGACCTGATCCTGTACCAGGTCTGTCCATCCTCTCCCGTCACTGTCTCCAGAAGCTCTGCTCCTGCATTTTCAGGGAATTTACCGCAGACATTGTCTATGCTTCCAGTCTCTGGAGTTTCCCTTATGTTGATATATCCGTCAGTGGCAGCCACGACAAGCTGGTCATACTGGGTCAGGGCCATCTCCCGGAGATCCAGTCTCCTGGCCTCGTTTAAGCAGTATCTTATGACGGCATTGCCGTCCCCGATATAGATATAGGCCTCCTCGTAGCTGTCGCTGAAGTCAGCCTTTATCCTGGCCCATTCATCCTCAACGGAAAGCACCTCATAGCGCTCTGACATACGGGCCTTGCCTATGACATTTTCCGCATCCACTGTGGGGGCGCTCCTTATGTTGAGCACCTCTGTCTCTATGATCGCCCTGTCCGCAAAGCTCTCTCTTGCCAGCTCCATGGCCTCTTCCCCGGTGATGATGTACTGGGCAGAGGCATAGCCTGTGATCCCGCCTGATTCTATCAGATACCAGTCCCCCTCTTGGGAAACTATGCTGCAGACAGCCCTGTCCGTAAGCTGTCCTATGATATTGGTCATATCCAGCACATCAGGCTGGCTGCGGACATTGATATAGCCCGAAACATCAACTATGCCAAGATCCGTATAGGTCATAAGCTCATTATCAATGGCATTCTGTATCTCAAGCTCCCGAAGCTCCTCCTCAGTAAGCTGCCTTTCCGCAGCTGAGGCCGTCGCAGGAGTGGCCGGGGCCTCAGTCTCCCCGTTCTTTCCCGGATGCAGATGCATCGCCAGCGCCACCATGGCTATGATAAAGATGAAAAATACCGCTGCAGCGATCCTCACAGCGATATTGCCCCACATTAGTTTGAGATATGATCTTACATCCCCGTCATCTATGGAGCTTGCATCCTCGCCGCTTTCGGTAATCCTTTCGAGCAGATCATGGGACCGGATCCTGAGTTTATCCAATATCCCATGCTTTCTTCTTGAACGTCCCTTCTTCTCACCGGACGCTCCCGGGAGAGCCTTCCCGGATCCCGGGTCGGCCCCAGTTTTTCCGCTTCCGGAGGTTTTTTTGCCTGCTCCCCTATGTCCTTCTTTCAAAGGACCCTCCTCATCTTTCGGTCCTTCTGAAACCGGGGCCTCCTCTTCATCGGCAAAGAGCTCGTCCTGGAGCTTCTGGAGCTCAGGATCCAGGAACCTGACGCGCTTTATCTCCCATCCGGCTTCCTCAGCCTTCTCCTTCTCAGAAGCCCCCAAAGCGGAGGCTCCGTCCTGCGAAGCCCCCGCCCTGCTGTTTTTCTGATTTTCCGTTGTTTCTTTTTCTAAATTTTCTTCGTCCCTTGGCATACCTTACATTCCTGTATAAAAAGCTGTTAGTATGAATAATCCAGTCCTACTCCGGGTCCGCTGTTGGAAGGATCCGAATAGGTGGGTGCTGCCTCAGCGGCAGGCACGGTCTCCACGGGAGCCGGCGTATCCACCGGTGCGGAAGGCACATCTATGGTCTGCCCTGAAGAAGAGGATGAGGAACCTCCGCCTCCCCTGTCGTCCGTATTCTTATCCCTATCCTCCTCCGGGACTATGATACCTCCCCATGAATTGTGATGATCACATTCCTCGGTGGGAACATTATCCTCATCAAAATACTCCGTATAAACGGCGTTGCCGCTGTTCCTGTAATCGCTTCGGCAGGCTGAGGTTGGCAGCTTTCCACTCTTGCGGCATATCTGTACTTCGACTATGCCGTCAGGCACCTCGAACTCCTTATCGGGAAGGGCCTTCAGCTCATGAACCCTGGTCATGATCTTGCGCCAGATATCCTTGTGGAAGGAGGTACCTCCGTTATACTCACCTGTGGTGGTGTCGTTGAGGGACTGATTGTCGTCACAGCCTCCCCAGATGCCGGCAGTATAGTAAGGAGTAAAGCCTACGAACCAGATATCCAGGTTATTGGTCGTGGTTCCGGACTTTCCTGCTGCATGCATGCCGTCCATATGAGCCCTGGTGGAGGTGGTGTTGACCGTGTATCCTGAAGCCCACTTCTGCTGATATATCATGGACTGCTCCATGGCATCGGTAAGCAGGAAGGCATTGGTCTCCTTCATGACCCTGGTCTTCTCATCTCCTGTCAGATCTATGAGCACATTGCCGTCGTGATCCAGTATCCTTGTAAAGAACTTGGGCTTGCCGTACATTCCTCCGTCAGCTATGGCTGCGAAGGCATTGGTCAGCTCAAGATTGGTGACTCCGTAGGTAAGTCCTCCCAGGGCTGAAGCTGCGTTGTTGTCTCCGTCCGTGATGGTGCTTATGCCCATGGTCTTTGCAAATTCCATGCCCGCATCCGGTGTCACGGTCTCCACGATACAGCGGACTGCCACTATGTTCATGGAGAACTCTATACCCTCTCTTATATTGGAATATCCGAAATACTCTCCCTGTCTCCACCAGTTCTTGAAGGTCTTATCTCCAAGGGTGTACTCACAGTCATAGTAGGTCGTACCAAGGGTCGCCCCATTCAGCTCCATGGCAGGTGCAAAGGCTGCGATGACTTTGAATACGGAACCAGGCTGCTCCGTGGTGTTGGTGGCTCTGTTGAGGGAGCGGGAATACTTCTTTTCTCCCCTTCCTCCGCATACTGCCTTGACCTCCTTTGTATCCTGATCCATCAGCACGAAGGAAACCTGGGGCTGAAGGACAGTCTCGAAGGTCTCTCCTATGACTGTATCAGTCTCAGAAGTGATCGTGGCCTTGTATTCCTCTATGATCTCCTTTATGGCCTCCTCGCTGCGGAAAAGCCCGTTATAGCTCCTCTGACCCTTTACATCCTTACAGTAAGACTCGATATGGTGCTCATTATAATGGGTCTGGGTCCCGTCCTGATGCTGAAGGGAATACCTCCAGTCAAAGCTGTACTTGGCCGTATCATAATTGTCAGGATCGTTGACCTCTTCATCCACTATGGCCTGAAGCTGAGGATCCTGGGTAGTCTCTATCCTGAGTCCTCCCGAATAGAGAAGATCCCTGGCCTCCGCCTCCGTAAGCCCGAGCCTCTCCTGGAATATCTCTATGCACTGCTCTATGAGCTCATCCACAAAATAAGAATAGGGCTCCGTGGGCTGACTTTCCCTGGTGGCCTCAAGCTGGGCTATGCGCTCATAGACATTGTCGTTTATGGCTTCCTCATACCTTGCCTCGTCGATATAGCCCTGATCCAGCATATCCTTCAGCACGAGGCGTCTCCTCTCGTCATTCTCTTCAGGATGGGTTATGGGATTATATCTTGTGGGGCTGGGAGTAATGGCAGCCAGCACTGCACACTCGGACAGATTGAGCTCTCCCACCTCCTTATCAAAATATCCCCTTGCCGCCACCTTGACTCCAAGGGAATTGTTGCCCAGGTTGATGGTATTGAGATAATCTGTAATGATCTGCTTCTTGAGCTCCGTCTTATCCGTGTCAGGCTGGTTTTCTATCATAAGGGCTATGTACCACTCCTGAAACTTACGTTCATAGAGAGCAACTCCGTCCTCATTTCCGCCCTTGAGTATATTGTTCTTGATAAGCTGCTGGGTGATGGTGGAGCCTCCGCCCGCATCATTGCCGGTGATGACTCCCCTTACAGCCCTCATTATGGATCTTAGGTCGATACCGTTATGCTCCCAGAACCTCTGGTCCTCTATGGCCACGAAGGCATTGATCAGATCCTCGGGAAGCTCCTCAAAGGTGACCTCCTCACGGTTCGAGCCCTCCTGCACCAGGGTGGCGATAAGATTGCCCTCGGTGTCATAGGCCCTTGAGGCATAGCCCTCAGGTCCGAAGGATACATTTTCCAGATCGGGCACATTGGCAAATATGCCTGAAAACAGGCCTATGCCAAAGGAACAGGCCACTACAGCCAGGATCAGGACTATATAGATCAGTCCCATCTTGAAGATGTAGACACGCCTGTTGCGCTCCTTCTTATCCCCGTATACTATCTCTTCCAGCTTATAATCTATCTCGTCGTGAGTGTATTTCATTCTCCCTCTTTTTCCGGAACGGTTCCGGCATGATAATAGCTTAAAGATATATAACTAAGAGATTTTACCACAATAAGAAGCGGTAAACAATTAAATTTAAATGATATTTTTCCGTCACAATGCGGATATACAGACCATGATGGGCAGTCTAGGCAGCCCGAAGAACAGTCTGCACGCTGCCATCCCTTCATTAGTCTTTTATAGGCGTGTTCCTCAAAGCAGCCTTATGAGCAGCATATAGGCAGCCGTGGCTGTAGCTATGGAAAGTATTGTATTTTTCATGCGTATCTGGAGCAGGGCGCATAAAGCAGCGCAAAAAAGCTCCGGCACCCCGTATGGGCTCTCTGTAAAGCTCACCGACCTCAGACAGTATATTATCAGTACCGCCATGATGGCAGGCGGCAGATATCTGCCCAGGTAGCTTATGAAGCCGGGGATCTCCCTTCCCCGAAGGAGCACGAAGGGTATCAGCCTGATCCCGAAGGTTATGAGACTGCATACCGCGATTATAAGAAACAGCTCCATATCAGGCCTCCTTTCCGGGCTCTATCCTCTTCCTAAGGAGAAGGAGCCCTATAAGGGTAAATGATAGTGCGGGAAGTATGAAATTATCCGCACCGAAGCACATAAGACATATCACCCCTGTGATGACTGCCAGCAGTATGTTCAGGTGGGAGGGAGTATCCTTCCACTGTCCCACAAGACTGCAGGTAAAAAGGCAGGTTATTGCAAAGTCCACCCCGGTAAAGTCCAGGGGCAGCACATCCCCGGCTATCGCACCTATGACTGATCCTCCTATCCAGCACCATCTGCAGAACATGGAGGTGAGGATGTCTGCCCATACCGGATCCACATCCTTCTCATAATCAGTTGAGGAAAAGATGCCGTAGATCTCGTCGGTATAGGTATAGATCATATAGGGCTTAAAGGGGCCGTAGGTATTGAAGCGGTCCGTATAGCCTATGCCGTAGAACATATGCCTTGAGGTCATGAGGAAGGCAGATACCGCTATGACAGGGAGGGAGATCCCTGCCATAAGCATGGGCACAAGGGCCAGCTGCAGCGTGCCGGAATATATGAATACCGACATTAAGAAGGCCGTGATCGGTCTGTAGCCTGCTGCCTCCAGGCTTACTCCGAAGGCAAAGGATATGACAAAATATGAAAACATCACAGGGAGGGACTGACTCAGGGCCTTTCCGATGGTCTTTCTCCGGTCATAGCCTGTCCTCCGAAGGAGCTCACTGAAGCTCGTCCTTCCTCCATTTTGCCTGTCCCTTCCTGTATTTTTTTCCTTTACATCCATTTATTCATCCTCGCCGTTTTCAAAGGACTGAAGCTCCTCGGAACGGCTCTCCCACTCCTCATAAAGCTCTGCGAGCTTGTCCTCATAGCCCTGCTTCTCCGCACTGAGCTCATTGAGCCTTGCAGAATTAGTGGCTATCTCCTGATGAGTCATGAACTCATCTATCTCAAAGCATTTCTGCTCCAGTCTTCCTATCTCCTTTTCACAGGCGGAAAGGGCTGAGCGGAGCTTCTGAAGTTTTGATTTTCTCTGCTTCTGTTCCTCAAAGCTGAGCTTCCGGCGGTTATCCTCTGCCCTCATATAGTCCCGGAGCTCCAGTGTGCCTTCAAGTCCCGGATCCCTTGCTGCCTTCTTCGTCTCAGCTTCTCCTAGGCTTCCCGATATGGCTTTTTTACTGTCAAAGTCAGGATCAGCCTTCTTCTCCAGATAATAATCATAATTGCCTATATAATTGACAAAATGTCCTTCCGAGAGCTCCAGTATCCTAGTAGCCGTCCTGTTTATGAAATATCTGTCATGGGACACATAGATCACCGTGCCCTCATAATTCCTCACTGCCTCCTCAAGTATCTCCTTTGAGGTTATGTCAAGATGGTTCGTGGGCTCATCCAGAAGGAGCAGGTTGGCCTTTGAAAGCATGAGCTTTGAAAGGGACAGCCTTCCCTGTTCTCCGCCGGAAAGGTCTCCCACCAGCTTGAATACATCATCTCCTGTAAACAGGAAAGAAGCCAGAAGGTTCCTTATCTCCGTATTTGACATGGCAGGATAGGCGTCTGATATCTCCTCAAACACCGTATTTGCGGGATCCAGCTCATGATGCTCCTGATCATAATAAGCGGTCTCCACTCTGGAGCCGTATTCGATCTCTCCGCTGTCCGGCGGAAGCAGCCCGAATATGATCTTTAAAAGAGTGGTCTTTCCCGTACCGTTGGGGCCTATTATGGCCAGCTTTTCTCCTCTCTTTACGTCCAGATCGACTCCGGAAAACAGCCTGCGGCCTCCGAAGGACTTGGAAAGCCCCTCCGCCATGAGCACGTCGTTTCCGGACTGTCTTCCGGGAACAAAATGCAGCTTCATGGCATCGTCTATGTCAAAGGGCTTCTCCACCCTTTCCATCTTCTGGAGCATCTTCTCCCTGGACTCCGCCCTCTTTATGGACTTTTCCCGGTTGAAGCTCTTAAGCTTGTCTATGACCTCCTGCTGGCGCTTTATCTCGGCCTGATTATTGAGGTAGGCCTTCATCATGTCCTTCCTGAGGGCAGCCTTCTTCTCGGCAAAGGCGGTATAATTGCCCATATAGAGCCTTGCCCTCCCTCCGTCTATGTCCAGCACCTTGTTTGCGATCTTATCCAGGAAATACCTGTCGTGGGATACGACTATGACAGCTCCCCTGTAGGCCTTGAGATAGGTCTCAAGCCAGGAGACCGAATCTATATCCAGATGGTTCGTGGGCTCGTCCAGCAGGAGTATCTCCGGCTCCGAGAGCAGCAGCCTTGCAAGGGCAAGCCTGGTCTTCTGTCCTCCCGAAAGCTTTGATACCTCTTTTCCGAATTCATCCTCTGAAAAGCCCAGTCCCTTAAGTATGCCGGTCACCCTGGAGCGGAGGCTGTAGCCCTCTGAAAGCTCAAATTCGTGGGTGAGCCTTGTATATCTCTCATATATGGCATCAAGCTCTTCCTTATCCTCAGAGGCCTCCCTCATGCGGACCTCCAGCTTCCTTATCTCCTCCTCCATGTCCACAAGCTCTGATCTTGCGGAAAGGACCTCCTCGTATATGCTCTTATCCGTATCGGTCTCAGGAGCCTGGGAAAGATATGCCAGCCTTACGTCCCTTGGTATGACCACGGTCCCTCTGTCCGGCTGTTCCTCCCCTGCTATCTGCTTAAGGAGGGTGGATTTGCCCGCTCCGTTTATGCCTGTGATGGCCAGCTTGTCATTTTCTTCTATATGAAAAGAGACGTCCTTCAGTATATCGACGCCGTCATAGGATTTATATAGTCCGTTTACAGAAAGTATCATAAATATCCTGCCTCAGTCCTGTCATATTCCATGCGGTTATACATTCTATCATAGCAGCTTAAAGTGCGCAAGAAAACGGCAGTCTCTCATAGCATGCCTGACGGATGCCTCCGGGCTTTGATGCCGGATTTTTTCAGCCTCCGATCCAGGGCACAAAAAGACACCGCCTTTGTCACAAAGTGAACCTGCGGTGTCTTTCAGATCCTGTTCAAATTTTCGGTTCCGTACCGTTTAGAGCTGGATCCTGTAATCTTCCTTAGCCTCGCCGTTTACAACATAGTATACTGCGTTCTCTTCCATGTTGACATAGGCCTCAAGCTTCTTGAGCTTGTCTGCCTTCTTTGCAGCTGCCTTCTGAACCTTCTTCATGATCTCATCGGCATCATACTCTACGCCATGGTTCTGGAATACGACCTTGGTCTTAACAGCTGTCTTAGCTGCAGCCGTCTTTTTTGCAGCGGGCTTCTTCTCAGCCTTTACAGCCTTCTTCTCAGTTTTCTTCTCAACTACTGCCTTGACCGACTTTTCTGCCGCTGCCTCTGTCTCCTTTACAGTCTCCTTGACTGCGTTAGCTGCCTTATTAAGGGCCTCCTTAACCTCAGTCTTTACTGTCTCGGTCTTTACAGCTTCCTTCTTAACAGTATTTCTCATATCCTTTTCCTTATCCTTTTCCTGAAAATGTCTCACGAAATCTGCCTTAAGGCAAATCTTTACTTTAAAAAATTAGGAACCGAAAAACAATATAAAGTATATCATAATAAAAGATTTTGTCAAAAAATAAAGGCCCCGCACCCTGTTTTTTAAAGGTCTGCGGGGCATTGTATCTCATTTTATACAAGATGATCCTGTTATTCTCCGTCTTTTCCGAAAAAGCCTCCCAGAAATGCCAGAAGCTCATATATGGAATGAAGCATCTTGTCAAAGAGGCCATATCTGTAAAGGGACATGCAGAACATGCCTATCGGCACTGCAAATATCATGCCCGCTATGCCATAGAACTTATAGCCCAGGAACAGGAATAGCAGGGTCCAGAGGGGCGAGAGCCCCATAGTATCTCCCATGATCTTCGGCTGGAGGGTATTCCTTACCGCCTGGGTGGCTATATATACCAGGGCAAGCCAGAAGGCCATGAGGAAATTGGCGCTGAGGAGCTCTATAACTATCCAGGGCCACATTATGAAGCCTACTCCGAAGGCAGGCAGGAAGTCCAGAAAGGCCGTGAGAGCCGCAAGGGGTATCGCATATTCCACCCTGAGTATCAGGAAGGAAACAGCCAGCACCGCAAATACCACTCCCATTATCTTTATCTGGGCCTTGAGCCAGGAGCCCAGGATCTTCCTTGTATCATTTTTCAGATACTCCATATAAGAGGCTATGCCCTTCGGCATATGCTGTCTGATGAAAAGGTTAATGTCCTCCCACTGGAATATGAAGCAGAAGGCCGATATGAAAAATACCAGCACATTGATGAAAAGGCCGGGCACTGATCTTATGGCCGAGGCGGATATATCCACAGTGGGCATCACCATGCCGGAGATCATGCCGGTCATGACCGAGCTCAGCTCGCTCCTGAATTCCGCAAGGGCCTCCGCCATATCCTCAGGCAGCACGTCAAACACTCCTGCATATCTGGTAAAAAGCCCGTCTATGGTAGTGGACAGGGAGCTCAGCCAGCCCGGCACATCCTGAATCAGATCCAGCCCAAGGGATATGGCCAGAGATATGAGGGCATAGATCAGTCCTATGATGAGCACAAGGACCACTGCAATTATCAGGGTCGAAGAATGCTTCCTCTTGATCGATATCTTCCTCTGGAGGAAATTGACTGCGGGATTGGCTATCATGGCTATGATATATCCCAGCACAAAGGGCAGAAAAAACCAGAACAGCCGAAGCAGGATTATAACTGCCGCTGCTATCACCAATACCGGTATAAGTACATTGAGTACCATCTTGAGATAATATTTGTATCCCTTGTCCAGATTATCGTTTTCCATCGGTGATCCTCATACAGATATAAACAAAGGCATATGTCAGCACGGTAACTCCCAGATAAAACCAGGTGCTGGGATTGGAATACCAGGTGGTAAAAAATGAGAGCATCACATAAAACAAAGGCTGGGCCGCAAGCACATAAAGAAGTCCGAAGGTCCTTTTCTTTGTTCCTTTTTCCTTCTCCTTCTCTTCTCCGCCGGTCCCTCCTGGGGCTATGAACTTCCTGCTTATAAGAGCCATGAAGGCCCCAAGCACCATGCCGAACAGAAGCACACCCGTCAGGCCGAAGTCATAATAGGCATCATAGGCTATGGTAAGGGTGGTCAGCTCCTCCTTGGTCACATATATGGGAAAGGCACAGAGCTCAGGTCTTATGAATTTGAGCCCTGAAAAGACTATAAGAGGATAGAGCATCCTCAGTCCTCCGCTGTGCTGTCCAAGATCCCTTATCAGGCAGTTGAGATTATCAAAGTTATTGGCCACATACATATATGGCTGTATGATCCATATCGGAAGCTTTTCATTCCTTATCTCAAATATGGATCTCAGGTATTCCACGCTGTGAGCCCGCTCTATCGTAAGGAACACGTAGAGAAGGATCACGGATATCAGCATGGCAAGAAGGTAAAACTTCCTCTTTCCCCGAAGGAGGCTCCGAAGGTCATCGCCCCTTATGAGGAGGGCTGTGATGCCGCAGAGCATGAGGGCAAATATAAGCTGGAACCTTGATACCAGCAGAAGCGGCAGCACCATGGACAGTATCGTGCAGATGAGCACTCCCATGTCCATCGGCTTAAGCTTCCTGAGACTTGCCCCGGATATATGCATATATACAAAGGCCTCAGAGGGCACCAGCACGAAGGCCGTGGTAAAATAATGCACCCCTGTCACGTGAAAATAAGAATAGGCGTGGGGCGTATCCACCGTAAAAAGCGGTATATAGCCCAGCATGACGGCCTCAAATATAAATGCTGAAAGGGATACTGCCATGGTTATGAATATAGCTATGGCAGTAAAAAAGGCCTCTCTTTTTATGTCCCGTCCTCTCCCGATAACGGCGCAGGGATCTTCCCTATCCCCCCTGACATCACCCTGGGAGCCTTTGCTGCCCCTCCCGATATAGTCCCGGGAGCCTTTGCTGTCTATGATGATATCGGCTTGTGAGGCTTTATCCTTCCTTCCCTCTCTCCTCTTTCGGAAAAAGGATCCATGAGCCTTATCAAAAAAAACATAAGCAAGAAAGAAGCCCGCAGCCATGAGCCATATGGCCATCCAGGTCTCCGGCTCCCAGTCCGTCTGCAGCCATGAGAGCTTCAGTGCGGATACTCCGGCGCCTCCTATCCAGGAAAGGGAAAATAATCCCGCAGGATCCAGGATCCTGCCCCCGCTCTTTATGTAATGCCATATATAAAGATACAGGGCCAGAGCTATAAGCACTGCCCCTGAAAATATATACTCTCCCATCATGGATAGCATCATGCCGGAAGCAAATATGAGCATGGTGATAAGTATATCCATCACAAAGCTCCGTCCGCAGGCTGTGCGGTCTCAGCAGGAAGGGTCTGGGCCTCGGTGCTGCCCTCATGGGAGGGCTGGGTCTCCATGCCTGTGTTCTCTCCCGAAGCCGTGGTCTGATGCTGCCCTGCCGTATGTCCGATGCTTTCCCCATGCTGAGCCTGGGTCTCTGAATCCGCCTCTGACGAAAGCTCGGCCATCTCTCCGGAGGTCTCTGACTCCTGCGGTGCGGCAGTGGGCGCAGCAGCCCTCCTGATCCTTGCTATGGCAGTTACCTGAGACGAAGGCTCTGCCAGCATGAGGCCTTCGGGTATATACGGTGCAACATCTATGGACAGGGTCACGTTCCTTGTGGCCCCGCTTATGTTTATGAGACTGTCGGGAAGCTCTATCCCCGAATAGCTTTCAAGTATCTCCTCAGGACCATAAACGGATATGAAGGAAGGACTGGTCTCCACTCCATCAAATACGTAGCCCTCTGCGGGATCTCCCACGGAGCCTGCACTTATGCTGAGGCTCTTTATCCTGTATACCTGCTGGACATATCCAATCTCCTCGTCACTGAGCTCCATCCTGTTGTCCATCTCTATGGCATGGCCGTTGGCATCATAGAAAACTATGCCGGCCGTGCCCCTGACCTCTCCTGTGGCCTCGGTTATATCCACCTCTATGCCCACAGAGCTTATCTTTCCAACCTCTGAAACCGGTCCGTTGACATAGACATAATCCTGACTCAGCTCCGCCTCTCCAAGGGCATAGCCGTCAGCCTGGGAACCGATGTAATGCACATTGACATCAAAGCGCTTTTCCTGCATATCTTCCGTGCTCACATGGACCACCATGGGATTGCTCTCCACATTGGATATCAGAGAGCTTATCTCCGGATCCGGCTCCACATATACCGGGACCGCACCGGTTATCGAATAATCCTTAAGGTCCACATAGGCCCTGAAATCAGAGGAATTGATCTGATTGCGGTATCTGGTCCTGACATTGTAGGACACCCTGACATTCCTGGTATCCAGACTGTACATCTGGTCCACGTTTGTCAGTTCCTCAGGATTTACGACCTCAAGCTCAACGCTGACATAATCACTTACCTCAGGATTCGATATGTTGACTACCGCAAGCCAGATCACGAAAGCTATCACCAGTGAGACCAGCTTCAGCATGGGATTCTGTTTTAACCAGTTACTGAACTTTCTCATCTGTCTTCTGCTTTCCTCTCCACCATTTTGAAGCCCTGGTCTTAGCTGTCTCATCAGCAGCCACCAGTGCCTTTAATATACGTCTCAGACTCTCCTGATCAGGGATCCTCGTAAGCTCACCCTCTCTGGCCACGCTTACCCGGCCCGTCTCCTCCGATACAACTATGGTCAGGCTGTCCGTGGTCTCCGATACTCCAAGGGCTGCCCTGTGCCTCGTACCCAGGTCCTTGCTTATGTTCATGTTTTCCGAAAGGGGCAGGTAGCAGGTAGCCGCCGCCACCTCATTGCCTCTTATGACCACCGCTCCGTCATGGAGGGGGGTGTTCTTCTCAAATATGTTTATGATGAGGCCTGAGCTTATCAGTCCGTTTATCTCTATGCCGGTCTTCTCTATATCTGAGAGGGATTCATTCTGCTCTATGGTCATCAGGGCTCCCGTCTTCTTCTTTGCCATATAGAAGGTAGCACTGACTATGGCATCTATGGAATTTTCGTTCATGATGCCCGAATACTTATCATTGTTTATCGTAAAGATATTGGAAACGAAATTCTGGCTTCCGAGCTGTTCCAGGGCCTTTCTGAGCTCCGGCTGGAATATGATGACCAGGGCAAGCAGGGCCACCGTGGATACACGCTCCAGGATCCAGAGTATGGTATCAAGCCTTAAAAGAGCTGCGAACAGGGTAAATACGAGTATCACTATGATACCCTTAAGGAGCGTCCACGCCCTTGTGTTCATTATCCACAGCATCAGCTCATAGACGATGATGGCTATGATGAGTACCTCGATAAGGTTCCTCAGCGAGAACCAGGGAAGGAGCGATATAGAACTTTTAAGTGCCTCCATTATCTGTGTCATCAGACTCTCCTGTCCATATCCTCCTCAGGCTTGATCTTGGGTATGGCCTTTACATAGTAAAAATAATCATCATCCTCAAACTGTATTCTCTCCGATCCGCTGTAATCCACGGCAAAGAATACGTATTCATATAAAAATGCCAGTCCCAGGGAGATGACTATACCGAATACATCCCATAAAACTGAGGTCTCCACAAAGAAGGCTCCCACAAGGACCATGAGCACGCAGAGTATGATGCATCCGACAGCTATGGCTATGGTCCAGGAATGATCTATGCTGAGACTCTTGATGGCGCTTACAGCCAGCACGCAGAGGACAAAGGCCGCTGCAGCTATTATCACATATTCATTTCTGAGGACACCGTCCACTATGGAGGAGAAATCCGTCAGCATGGCAGAGGCATCCATCACTCTCGTGAGTTCCCCTGCATTTTCGGCATAAAACCTTATCAGGAACCAGGCGATCACCCCAAGGGCACAGGGTATGGCCGCCGAAGCACCCATATAAAGCCCCAGCACCAGCGGCGCGGCATAGGGTATCTTCAGCATGAAGCCAATGCACACCAGGGCTATGACTCCGCCGTGCCCCGGCTTGAATCCGAAGTACAGCACGCCTATCACCAGCATGGCCATGAGCATGACGCCGGCCATGACATAGGAAGTACCTGCCATGGAAAGCAGCACCAGGGCTCCGCCGAAGAAGGTGATGCCGCCCCAGGGGATGAAAGCACATATCAGTGAAAACAGAAGCAGGAACTTTATGTCAAAAAATCTTCCCGCCGTCTCTCCCAGATAAAGCTTCAGTATGAAAAAAGAGAGCAGGGCACAGCCCAGCTTCAGAAGCGGCCTGATGAAGGTATTGTTTGAGGCATAAAAACGCCTTACATTGTCACGTATATCGAAAAGGATGTTCAAGTCATTACCTCTTTCTGCTTCCGTACTTTCTGTCCAAGCGCTTGAGCTTGGTGGCATAGAGAAGGATACCCCTCTTTGCCCTGTTATATCGCCTTGACGCCACTATATAGGTGATGACAAGATAGATAAGAAGTCCTCCTCCGAACAGGATACCGAGCTGTCTCAGCACCATGCTGAGTCCGCTCACATTGATATTGTAGAAAAGTACTCCTGCCCGAAAAACAAGGTACAGTATGAAGCAGAGGGCCATGCAGATAAGATATCTGACAAAGGCTCCCAGCAGCTGTCCCATGATGTAATCATGCCTGTAATAATTGTTTATCTCAAAAACCGCCCTGCGATTATGCTTCTCATAAAGGGCAAGATCGGTCATGAGCCTGATCTTTTCAACATTAAGCATCGAAAGCTCCTGATCTTCGGAAAAGCGCGGGAAAAGGCCTGTATTTCATGGTTTTATGCCCTGTCCCGATCCCCTCTTCTCTTCCAACAAAAATAAATATGCCTGACGCATACTGCTGAAAAATTATAACATACCGCCGCACCAAAAAACAAGGTGCGCAGGCACCTTGTTTTCTGAACTCCCTTTAAAAGTTTCTTTTGATATTATTGCGAAATCCTTACAGACATATCCTCCGGTTTTAAGTCCGTCATGAGCGGAGTTCTGCTCCAAGCTCCTTGAGTCCTGCAAGGATCTTCTCCATGACTGCATCCACTTCTTCATTGGTAAGAGTGCGGTCCTTGGCCCTGAAGCTCAGGTTATATGCCACTGACTTATATCCATCGGCAACCTGCTCTCCCTCATAGATATCGAAGAGATGATACTCATCCAGGATGTGTCCGCCCTTCTCCTCTATCCTGTCCTCAAGCTTTCCTACGGGAAGCTCCTTGGGAACCAGCATGGATATATCCCTTATATTGGCGGGATACTTTATGATGCTTTCATAGATACGGTCAAAGCCTGCTATCTCCGTGAGCATCGGCATATCGAGGACAGCCACATAGACCCTGACTCCGCTCTTGAAGCCATAGGCCTCGGATACCTCGGGATGCACCTCGCCGAGGAAGCCGTATACCTTTCCGTCATATACCACGTCGGCCTTGCGTCCTGGATGAAGGTAAGGCCTTGCGCAGTCCTTTTCATAGTGTATCTTCTTCTTAAGTCCGAGCCTGTCAAATATCTCCTCTATGACGCCCTTCATCACATAGAAGTCCACATACTGTCCGTATCCGCCCAGGGTAAGCTGTTCCCTCTCGTCGGGAAGCTCCTTGAGGGGAAGCTCATCAGCTATATAGATATTTGCCATGTCATAAAGCATGACATCCTTATTGCGCCTGTTGTAGTTCAGGGACAGGGCCTGAAGCATGGCATTCAGGGTCTGGGTCCTCATGATGGAGAAGTCCTCTCCAAGAGGGTTGGAGATGACTATGGCCTTTCTGAGCTCTGAATCCTCAGGGATGAGGAGCTTGTCAAATACCTTGGGGCTCTCAAAGGCATAGGTAAAGGCATGGGAGAAACCGCTGAACTCAGCCACCTCCCTGACAGCCTGATCCACCAGGAGCTTGAAGGGATATCTTCCGTTGGTGGACTCGCCTACAGGCAGCGTATCCTCTATCTTGTCATAACCGTAGAAACGCAGCACTTCCTCAGCCAGGTCTGCCGTGCACTCAAGATCCCTTCTGAAGGAGGGCACGATCACCTCTCCCGCAGCTTCATCAAAGCCGAGCTCCAGCTTACGGAAAGTAACCTTCATCTCATCCTCGCTTACATTGAGTCCAAGGAGGGCATTGATGCGCTCAGGCTCGAATTTGATGCGCTTCTGAGGCTCTGCTCCCACATAGACATCCACCATGCCGCCTACTACTTCTCCGCACTGGAGCTCTTCCACGAGCTCACAGGCACGGTTTATGGCAAGAAGAGCATTTTCAGGATCCAGTCCCTTCTCAAATATGCTGGAAGCATCGGTCCTCATGCCTATCTTCTGGGCAGAGCGGCGGATGTTGACACCATTGAAGTTGGCTGCCTCAAAAAGCACAGTGTGTACCTGATCGGTGATCATACTGTTCTGTCCGCCCATGATACCGGCTATGCCTACGGGCTTCTCGGCATCATTTATCATGAGGGTGCGGCCGTCAAGCTTCCTTTCCTGTCCGTCAAGGGTCACGAAGCTGTCTCCGTCCTTTGCACACTTTACCACTATCTCATGGCCCGCCAGATCATCGTAGTCATAGGCGTGCATGGGCTGTCCGAACTCCTCCATGACGAAGTTGGTTATATCCACCAGGTTGTTGATAGGCCTGATGCCGCTGTTGCGAAGCCTCTTCTGGAGCCACTCGGGTGAAGGAGCAAATTTAATATTCTTTACCACCCTTGCTATGTAGCGGGGGCAGAGATCAGGATCCTCGACCCTGACCTTGATATAGTCATGAGCATCCTCATTATTGCCGCTGGACTTGATATTCGGCATGACGAACTTCTTATCGAAGGTAGCTGCTGCCTCCCTTGCTATGCCGATCACGGAATAGCAGTCCACACGGTTGGAGGTTATCTCATAATCAAATACCACGTCATCCATGCCCAGAGCCTTTATGGCATCGTCTCCGGGTTTAAGGTCATATTCCCTTATCATCTCCTCGCCGAAGATATATATGCCGCTCTCGGGAGCATCCCTGTAGGCATTTCTGTCAGAGCCCAGCTCCTCTATGGAACACATCATGCCGTCTGACTCCACTCCGCGGAGCTTTCCGGCCTTTATCTTTATGCCGTTTTCGGGCTGGGGGCCGCCGTCATGTCCTCCTGCCACCTTTCCTCCGGAAAGCACTACTGGGACCAGCATGCCGCTTTCTCCGACCTTTATATTGGGAGCTCCGGTAACTATCTGTACCGTCCTTCCTCCCACATCCACCTGGCAGACCGTAAGCTTATCCGCATCAGGATGCTTCTCAACGGAAAGGACCTTTCCTACGACTATATTTTCAAGATTCCTGGAAAGCTCCTCATAGCTCTCCACCTTGGTGCCGGAGAGGGTCATCCTGTCGCTGTACTCCTTGGGAGTGCAGGAAAGCTCAGGCACATAATCCTTTATCCATGAAAGGGGTGTATTCATACTCGTTTATACCTCCATCAGAACTGATCCAGAAAACGCTGATCGTTTTCATAGAGCAGTCTCATATCATCTATCTCATACTTGAGGAGCGCTATCCTCTCAAGGCCCACGCCGAAAGCAAAGCCCGTATATTCCCTTGAATCTATGCCGCACATCTCAAGGACATTGGGATGCACCATGCCGCAGCCGAGGATCTCTATCCAGCCTTCTCCCTTGCAGAAGCGGCAGCCCTTTCCATGGCACTTGAAGCAGCTCACGTCCATCTCCGCCGAAGGCTCCGTGAAGTTGAAGTGATGGGGCCTGAAACGGGTCTTGGTATCCTCTCCGAAGAGCTCCTTTGCAAACTCCGTGAGGGTGCCCTTAAGGTCAGTCATGGTGATATGCTTATCCACCGCCAGTCCCTCTACCTGATGGAAGGAAGGGCTGTGGGTCGCATCTATGCTGTCTGAACGGAAGACTCTTCCCGGTGAGATCATCCTGATGGGCAGCTTGCCCTTTTCCATGGTACGGGCCTGTACCGGGGAAGTCTGGCTGCGGAGCAGGATCTGATCTGTGATATAGAAGGTGTCCTGTTCATCCCTTGCAGGATGTCCCTCGGGGATGTTGAGCTTTGTGAAATTATACTCCTGATACTCTATCTCAGGGCCCTCGACCACCTCGTAGCCCATGCCCGTAAATATCCTTTCCAGCTCATCCAGGGCTCTCTGGCAGGGATGTCCATGTCCTATCCTGAGCTTCTTTGCAGGGAGGGTGACGTCTATCTCCTCCTCCTTGAATCTCTTTTCCCTGTCTTTTCTTTTGATGGAGGCAGCCGCATCATCGATGGCCTTTTCCACCTTGGCCCTTGCATCATTTACAAGCTGTCCGAAGGCCGGTCTTTCCTCCGCCGGTATGTCCTTCATGGACTTCATGAGCTGAGTGATCTCACCTTTTTTTCCAAGGTAATCCACCCTGATCTCGTTGAGCCCTGCCTGGTCCTCACAGGAAGCGATCCTTTCGATGGCTTCCTCCGTGATCTTCTTAAGCTGTTCGTTCATAAATCTTTCTCTCCTCAAAAAAATAAAGAGCCTCCGTCCAAAGGGACGAAAGCTCGCGGTACCACCCTTATTCCCGATAGACCCTCAGGGTCTTATACAGGCACTTCTTTTATGCGTAACGTGCACAAACGTCAGGGCCTACGCTCCCGCTCCATGCCGGATCTCAGCTCTGCGGCTCCGATGTGAATTTCACCTTTTATACATTGGACAGAAGGCTCTCAGCCGCTGACCTTCCTCTCTCATGCCTTATATAAGGGCTACTGTGCATCTTCACTGCCTTTTCTATGAAATTAAACATTAAAAATTTAACACCATGAAGGATTTATGTCAAGGCTTAAAGTCAAAAGAGCCCTTTTACGGAGCATTTGGTCTCCGAAAAGGGCTTCATTTCCATATATCCAACAGATGTCATATCTCTCAGGCTGAAAGCTGTTTTTCGAGGTTAAGATCAGGCCTCCGCCTTCTTCTCATCCGCTGCATACTCCTTAAGGGATCTCTCGAGCCAGTCCCTGCCGTTGACTATACGGGCAGCTATCATGCCTACGGCCGTATCCGCACTTACATTGAGGAGTGTGGCGAAAGGATCTCCCAGGGTCGTTATAAGAGCCATGATCGGTATGGTCCAGTTGGGAAGTCCGAAGATGGAAGCGATGACAAGCTGTCCCACATATCCTCCTCCGGGGATGGCTCCCATGATGGTGGATCCTACTATGGCTGCAACACAGAGCAGGAATATGTTCTGCGGAGTAAAGAGATCTATTCCGCACATGGCACATACGAAGGTTGCCTCCAGTATCTGGAGCATCGTGGCTCCGTCCTTATGGAGATTGGCTCCCATGAGCACACATACATCGGACATATCCTTGGGCAGTCCCATACGCTTTCCTGCGATCATGTTATAGGGAAGAGCCGCTGCCGTCGAGCAGGTGCCAAGGGCGGTCAGGCTGGGAGTTACTGTATGCTTCCAGTACAGTCCCACTGCCTTCTTTCCTCCTCCGATAAAGGCCATGATGCTCTGTCCGACAAAATAATATATAAGTATGGCAGCCACATATACGACATAGGAACGGGAAAGGGGTCCGACGATGTCCTGTCCGTTGGTACCTATGAGAACCGCAAAGTAGAAGCCCAGTCCCATGGGTGCCAGCTTCATGACCATGCCTACAAGCTTGACTATGATCTCATTGAGGCTCTCAAGCAGGGTCATGACGGGCTTTGCCTTTTCCCCTGCCATGATGACTGCTATGCCGGTAAGTATGGCAAATACCACCAGAGCCATCAGGCTTGACCTGGACCACAGAAGCGAAAAGTCGCTCACGGTAAACATGGAAAGTATATCGAACTGAGTTCCTGACAGATCCACTTCCTCTCTTGCCAGCTGAGTCATATCCACATTCTTGGTCGGATCGAACAGCGCAGTGAAGCCTGTCATGAACAGACTGGCCACTATGCCTGTGGCAAGGAACAAAAGGAGCAATACTACCAGCAGCTTCCCCAGCTTGCGCATGTTGTCCATGCTGGCAACTGCATATACCAGTGATACGAAGATCATGGGTACTACGCAGCAGTAAAGCAGGTTAAGGAAAATGTTGGCCCAGGGTGTGAGCACTGCGGCTCCGGGCCCCCAGAATGCTCCGACCACACCGCCCAGTATCATACATCCGAGCAGTAAAAGAGACGAACGATAATTCTGCCAAAGCTTTTTCACAATGATCCCTCCTTAGTTCGTCCGGCCTTCAGGTCGGGCTTTTAGATCTTAATCCCGAAGCAGATATCCCCCTGATATCTGCCTCCGGAAAAGCAACTTAAATCTACCGCAGTAGCACGATAAAGTCAATAAGGGAAAGGAGTGTTTTTGTCAATTTTTTGTCATGTTTTTGTTTATTGTCCTCTCCCGCTCTTGATTTTCTCGTTTCAGAGGACTATCCTAAGGCTATCGAACTTATAATGGAGGTCAGATCATGAAAGAGATCCTTTGCTTCGGAGATTCAAATACCCATGGCTATATGCCCGGGATAGGCACCCGTTACCCCGCCGATATACGCTGGAGCGGCCGTCTCGGCAGACTGCTCGGCAATAACTATCATGTAGTTGAGGAAGGCATGGATGGCCGTACCACAGCCTTCGAGGATGAGATCCAGCCCTACCGCAGTGCCCTCGGATATATAGATCCCTGCCTCAAGACCCATGCGCCCCTCGATCTTATCATCATCATGCTGGGTACCAATGATACCAAGACCAGATACAATGTATCCTCAGATGAGATAGGCTTCGGCATGGAGGAGCTGATACATCATATACAGAGCTTCTTCCGCTACAACAAGGCCCGTGCAGGGGAATGTCCGAAGATCCTTATCATAAGTCCCGTGCCCATGCCCCAGACCGGAGGCGATCCCGAGATGAGCGAATCATCCCTGAGAAAGCAGGCAGAGCTTCCCGGCATATATAAGGCCATAGCCGAAGCCAATGACTGTGCCTTTGCCGAGGCCGGAAAATGGATAGGCCCGGATCTTCTGGGCGTGGATTCCTGTCATCTCACTCCGGAGGGCCATCTTATATTCTCAGAAAGGGTGGCAGCACTGGTAAAGGAACTCATCGGCTGAAAACTTCCGCCTCGGACATCGCAAAGCGGCAGTCCGAGGCGGAAGATTTTTATAGTTTTATTAAAGCTTTGGAAGTCAAAAAGCTCCTGTTCCGGATGCCTTCTTCATGCTTCTGTCCTCCAGTCTGATCTCATCCCATTTTCCATTGCGGCTGAGCCTTCTGTATTCGTTGAAGGCCTTTTCCAGCATGGCCTTTTCGTTCTGGAATTTAAGGAGATGTATGGCCTCATGATACTTATAGTAGCCGCTGTCCCTGAAGTATTCTGAGCTCTGGGGCCTGGAATAGTAGGACCTTCCCTTCATGAGATACCAGTGGACATCCTTTTCCACCGTGTCCTCCGGTACCAGGAAGGAATAGGAACTCTTGCCGATATAGCTGACTATGGCTGCCTCGGCCCCGGTCTCCTCCCGGACCTCCCGAAGGGCCGTCTCCTCATGGCTCTCTCCCGGCTCCACGGTCCCCTTGGGGAGTACCCAGCCTTCATATCTGTTTTTGTAATTCTTATATAAGAGAAGTATCTTGGCACGGAAAACGACTATGCCTCCGCAGCTGACTGCTTCTATCATATGCACCTCCGCAGGGCGGTCCCGGGCTATTCTGCTCCCCTTCGAAACCAGCCTCTGGTAAATTCATTTTCTTTATATTTTATATCATTACGGAGGATCTTTAAAGTCTCCTCCCTGTTTTCCACAGTAAATTCATATCTGCGGCTCTGATGATCTATGGCCGAAAGCTCATTTTCAAGATCCCAGAGCACAGTCGGAGCGAAATTAAAGATCACATTATAGCAGAAGCTGCAATAGTTCCTTACAGGAAGATGCCTTCCCGTCCTGTCCGTAATAAGCTTCAGCCCGGGCTTTCTGTCGCATCCGCTCTCTGCCGCATGAACACACTGGGCACTTACCATCATCGGGGCCCTTCCATAGACCACCAGCTCCCTTTTATGCCTGCTGCTTCCCTGAAGCTCTGAAAGCTCCCTCCTTGAAAGCTCCAGGGGCAGCGTAAGCTCAAAATCAGCTATTCCTGTCAGCTCCTCCAGGATCCCCTCCGTGAAGCTGTTGAAATCATATACATTATGATCCAGGATCATGGGCATGCTTATGCCCCGGTCCTTAAGATATCCGACGCTCTCCAGATTCCTGCAGAGCAGCCTGTCAAAGCCCGCCTCCGAAAGCTCCTTAAGATGGGCATCAAAAAAATCCTCAGCCCGTTTTCTGAAAATAAAGGGCAGCCTAAGCCCGGTCTCCATGCCTCTTTCATGGACCCTCCCGCATATGTCCTTCCACTCCCCGGGCGCAAAGGTCCCTGAATCTATATATATGAGATCTGTTCTTTCCGCTTCAAGTGCGGCCCAAAGCTGCCCTTCTGTCTCCACGGAAACACGAACACATACTTTCTTCAAGCTCTGAAAGCCCCCTTCTTCTAAGTTCATTAAGCTGTCCCACCGGTATGAATATCTCTCCGGAGGTATCTATCTCAGCTTTCTTTACCCTGAATCCGCTGTCACCGCATTTTGACAGCCTTTCAGCGATCTCCTCCCTGGTCATGGCTCTGTTCTTTGCAGCCTGCACCGGAGCTTCTCCGGTGACCTCCGCAAAAACTTCCGGATAAAGGGCTGAAAATGCTTCCTCCCCGTCAGGTGAAAGCCTCAGCTTTGGAACCTCTCCCGGCACCAGCCTTGCACTTATGGATATGGATACCGGCCTTTCCCTTCGGATATATCTCTCGCTTATCTCCTCTATGATCTTCTCATCCCTGATCCTGAGCCCGGGCCTCTCCTTTATCTGAAGCATGTCCCTTCCATTCTGCTTTTCAAGATATCCGGATGTGCTTCCTCCCCGGTCAAAGATCTCGGAAAGGATCTCCATGTCCTTTTTCCCGGGGCCCTTTTCATTCCAAGCAGACAAAAGCTCCTTTCTGCCCTCTTCTCCCTCAGGCTCAAGCTCCCCGATAAGCCCGTAAAGCCTGTCCAGATATTTTCTGTATACGGAGCACACGCCCGCCACATATACGGGAGACTTCATCCTTCCCTCTATCTTGAGGGACGAAGCCCTGGCAAGCCAAAGCTCAGGAAGGAGCTTAAGGGTATTAAGGTCCTTCATGGAAAGGATATAGCTTCCGTCATAGGGCAGTCTGCAGGGGCCTGCACAGCGTCCCCTGTTTCCGGACCTTCCTCCTATGCAGGAGCTCATAAGGCACTGTCCGCTGTAGGCATAGCAGAGGGCTCCATGGGAAAATACCTCCACCTCTATGCCGGTATCGCTTATCCTTTTTATCTCCTCAAGGGATAGCTCCCTTGCAGGCACTACCCTCGTGACTCCAAAGCCACTCAGCATCCTTGTAAAATATGGGCCTGTGACCGTCATCTGGGTGCTGGCATGGAGGGGGAGTCCCGGAAAATGCTTCCTCAGAAAGCCGAGGAGCCCCAGGTCCTGAACTATCACCCCGTCAAGCCCTGCTTCATAATAAGGCCGCACATAAGCTTCTATATCCGTAAGCTCCCGGTCCTTCATAAGCGTATTCAGAGTCATATATACCCTGACGCCCCTGAGATGGCAGTACCTTATGGAGCGAAGCAGCATGTCTTCCTTTGAGCTCTCGGCATAGGCCCGCGCCGAAAAAAGCGGACCGCCCATATATATCGCGTCCGCTCCTGCGGCTGCCGCAGCCTTGGCACACTCATAAGAGCCTGCAGGTGCCAGCAGCTCCATCCTTCTTATTTTTTTCATGTCGAAGTGCTTCATCCCGGCAAAGGCTTACTGAGCCTTGGGAGTTATGGAGATTATCCTTCCCTCCGGCTCCTCTGCCTGCTCACCGTATGAGGTGCCTCCGCTGAGCTCCTCATATCTGCGCTTCCACTCCTCACAGCGGGCTTCCAGTACCTCCTGCTGCTTGAGGGCATTTTCAAGTTTGAGCCTGGTACCGACCATATCATGCTTTACGGAATAAAGCTCCCTTTCCATCTCGTCAGCCCGCTCCCTGAGAGCCGCATTGTCATCCAGGGCCCTGAAATACTCATCACAGACATTCAGCTCCAGCATAAGGGTACGGTACTCCTCGGACATATGATTATATCCCTGCACCGTCTTTATCTCAGCCAGCTTACGGTTAAGGAAGGCTGCCACCTTCTGTATATAGGCTCCGTCAGCCCCGGCAATGCTGTAGACCTTTCCGTTTATGAGGACCTCAGTCACTTCGTTTTTCTGTTTGTTATCCTTCATGCTCTGATACCCGTTCAAAACCTGAGGCTCTGCTGCCCCAGCCTTTCATGTCCCAAATGCTGATAAGCACTGTCCGTAGCCACTCTTCCCCTCGGTGTCCTCTGTATGAGTCCGTTCATAAGGAGATAGGGCTCTATCACATCCTCCAGGGTGCCGCTGTCCTCTCCCAGGGCCGCTGAGAGAGTATCTATCCCGACGGGCCCGCCTCCGAATTTTTCTATTATGCAGAGGAGGTATTCTCTGTCATTCTGATCCAGGCCAAGCCTGTCCACATCCAGGATATCCAGGGCATAATCCGCCACCTCGCTGTCTATACTTCCATTGAATCTGACTTCAGCAAAGTCCCTTACCCTTCTCAGAAGCCTGTTGGCAAGTCTCGGCGTTCCCCTGCTCCTTCTCGCTATACGCATGGCTCCGGCATCATCTATGTCCACCTTCAGCACCTTCGCAGATCTTTTCACTATGGTGCTGAGCTCTGCCGGCGTATAAAATTCCATCTTCTGCACCACTCCGAACCTATCCCTTAAGGGTGCTGATAAGAGTCCGGCCCTGGTGGTGGCTCCCACAAGGGTGAATCTGGGGAGGTCGAGCCTCACGCTCCTGGCTCCGGCCTCCTTGCCGATCAGGATGTCTATGGCAAAATCCTCCATGGCAGGATAAAGAACTTCCTCCACCTGGCGGTTCAGCCTGTGTATCTCATCTATGAACAGCACGTCTCCCTCGGAAAGGTTGTTGAGTATGGCAGCCATATCCCCGGGCTTTTCTATCGCAGGGCCTGAGGTGATCTTGATATTGACCCCCATCTCATTGGCTATGATGCAGGAAAGAGTGGTCTTTCCAAGTCCGGGAGGACCGTAGAAAAGCACATGGTCCAGAGGCTCCTTGCGGTTCCTTGCAGCCTCTATATACACGCTCATCATTTCCCGTATCTTTTCCTGGCCTATATATTCCGATAATCTCTGAGGCCTCAGCTTGTCCTCGCTGAGCTTATCCTCCTCGGTTATGTCAGTATTTATCAAACGTCCCATTTAAAACCTTTTCAGCCTGCGCTCCTCAGGAACTTCCTGAGGGCTTCATTTTTATTTGATTCCAGATATGCAAATCCTGCCTGTCTTCCCGGCACCGGCACATCTATGGGGATCTGTATCAGGGATCCCTCCTTAAGCTCCGACAGTACGAATTCCTTGATGACCGCAGCCACTCCCAGGCCTATCTTTGCAAATTCGATCAGCAGATCCATGGTGGATATCTCCAGCATCCTCCTGGGGACTATGCCCTGGACACGGAAATATTCATCTATATGCTTTCTGGAGATGTTGTCGCTGTTAAGCAGCATGATATTGGCCGAGCTCAGTATGTCGGCATCATTGCCCTCTATCAGTCTCAGATTCTTCAGATATTCGGGGGTGCAGACAAAGATGTCCTCCACGTCCATTATCTTCAGGAATCTGATGCTGTTCTTGACATTGGTGAGCACCACGGCTCCCACGTCCAGCTTCTTTTCTTCTATCTCCTTTATCGTGCTCAGAGATTCCTGATTGGTGATGCTTATCTTCATGTGAGGATAAAGCTTCAGGTACTCCTTGAGATAGGGTATCAGCAGATACTTGCAGAGGGTGGTGGAACCGCCTATCCTCAGGTGTCCGATATTGAACTCCCGAAGCTTTCTGATCTCATCCTCTCCTCTTTCAATGAAACCGAAGGCATCCGCCACATGCTCAAAAAGGATCTCTCCCTCCGATGTGAGCATGACTCCCCTGGAATTTCTGGAGAAAAGCCTTACTCCCAATTCCTCTTCAAGCTTGCTTATAGACTTTGAGATGGCAGGCTGGCTTATCATCAGGGCCTTGGAGGCCTTGGAGATATTGCCGGCCTTTGCGACCTCATAAAAAACCTTATACGATGATAATGCCTGTTCCATGGTGACTCCTTTTTCAGCTGCGGTATGAGCAAGCTTTGCTTGCGAATAGTATAATCTCCGTCGCAAGACGGAGAAAGCCGCACAGCGGCTTTAAATTTCGCTTTGCGAAATTTATTATACCATCTTCTCCCTGGTTTTTGTATTTATTTTGGCTGCGGCATATCTGATGACCGCCGAAGCGTATTCCAGGAGCTTGCATTCGTTTGTGAGTATCTGCCGGTCAAAGAGGGCATATTGCTGCTCCGATCTGAAAGCACTTTTATATACAGGGGCAAATATGATCTCCGGCTCCGGCAGGAAAAGCCCCTGTTTTCTTTCGTAGCAGGTCTCTTTTGTGGCCTGCCGCCTTGCGGATCTTTCCACGAAGGCTCCCACGGATTTATGTATGGCCCTGTCCTCCATGGGCAGGTAGTAGTAATTTTTATGGTCGGCAAAGAAATACCTGAGCTCCCCTTCGTAAAGGTTCACAGCGATATTGAGCAGATCGGCTCTGCTTCCCGAAGCACTGATGACATAATGCTCATCCTCATAGGCAAACTCTGAAGGAAGGCCTGAGCTGAGTGAGAGCCTCAGATCAAGGGAAGCTCTTTTGTCAACATTGACCAGTTCCGCTCCATCCAGCACATATCCGCCCGAAAGAAGGGAAGAATAAGAATTAAGCCTGCATATATGGGGAAGATTGCTGATATCCTCGGCATTATGAAGGAGCAGCATTTCAAGGAGCTCCCCTCTTTTCTCTTCATCTCCGCCATGGCTTTTCAGCCTGCGGTATTCCTCATAGACAGGTATGAGCTCTCCTCCTCCATAGCAGTCCTCCCTTGCTATGCCAAGGAAGCCCTCGACGGCCTTGAGCTTCATGCTCGTAAGTCCCAGTATGGACTTAAGGCCGCGGAAATGTCTGTAAAGGTCGAAGCTCAGCACCGACTTTGTTATATCCTGTCTTCCATAGGCCCTGAGGCACTGGGATATGAAGGGGATATCGAAGCCATCCCCGTTATAGCTCACCAGGATGGGCTGCCTGCCCGAGGCTTCCTGCCTCTTTTCAGTTATCAGAGACTGAAGCTCATCAAGCAGTGCTTCCTCATCCTCCATGCTCTCCGAGAACCACTGGGAAAGGATCCATCTGCCTGCCTCAAGCCTCAGCACACCGATGAGGTAGAGCTCCGCCCTGCCAGCCTTGAGCCCCGTGGTCTCGATATCGAAAAATATCAGCCTCTCTGCAGGGCCTATGAAGGAAAAGTCCTCCCCGTATCCGTTTTTTATCTCCTGATCTCTTGTTATCATCCCTCAGTATGCGTCACATTCATGTCTTCATCTATGAACCAGGCCTCATAGGAGGTCTTGTTGTCCTGATTATATTTCCTGAGCCAGCTCTCTCCCTCATCTCTGCCCTTTATGAGCAGGGTCGTACAAAGGGCATCACAGAGGGCAGAGCTCTCTCCCGCCACGGTAACGGAACAAAGATCGCTGTCTGCAGGATAACCGGTGGCAGGATCCAGTATATGATGGTATCTTCTTCCCTCATATTCAAAATATCTTTCATAGGTCCCGGCAGTCACAACGGAGATATCATCTGCTTCCACGGTAAAGGCTATCTCATCAGAAAGGTGCTCGGGATAGCGGACTCCCACCTTGAAACTGTCCCCGTCCCTGTCCTTTCCGAAGCAGAGTACATTGCCTCCCAGATTTATGATGGCGGAACTTACACCCGAGTCCATGAGTATGTCCTTCAGGCGATCAGCTATATAGCCCTTCGCAAAGGCTCCCACATCTACCTTAATATCCTTAAGGCTGCTTATGAACCAGCAGCTTCCATCCTCCCTGCGTTCTATCTGAAAGCCTTTATAAAAGACCTGTCTCCTGGCCTCATCTATCTCCGAGGCTTTGGGAGGCTCTGTCCTTTCCTTAATGTCCCAGAGGTCTGTAAGGGCTCCTATGCCGATTTCAAAGTCCCCCTCTGCACTTTCATATACAGAGTCTACGCTTTCAAAGAGCTCTGCAGTCTCCGGGTCTATCTGAAGGCTGTCTTCCTGTCTGTTATTTATCCTGCTTATATCAGAATCCTCTCCCTCAGGGGAAAACAGCCTGTCATAAAGCTCAAGCTGCTCAAGGGCCGCCTCCAGGGCCTGACTTCCTCCTCCCTCATAGATACTTATCGTACAGTAGGTATCAAGGAGGAAGGCATCCCTGCTCATAGGGTATTCCTCATCACCATCTTCGCCTGAACCTTCTTTTACTGAGGAGGATCCGGTCTCTGCACTGTCTCCGCCCTTATAAAGACTCCTCCTGTCCTCTCCGTTTATGAGTATGGCTATGACCAGCAGAAAAACCGCAAGAGGCAGAAGATTCAGTATCCTTTTTCTCATTTGATGATCCTCAGGGCCTGTCTGAGTATCTCCTCAGTGGAAGCGCCCTCCGGATACTCCGCCTTTCTCACTGCCCTTCCTGCCTCCACTCTGGTATATCCAAGCACCGTAAGGGCATCGATGGCCTCAGCCGCTGCAGATCCGGAAGGCAGAGCACCCTCCGCTCCAGGTCCTTTCCCGTCACCAAGCCTCAGCTCGGCCTCCGTAAGCTCGCTTCCGAGCTTATCCTTGAGATCCAGTATCACCCTCTGGGCCGTTTTCTGTCCTATGCCCGGAGCTCTGCTTATTGACCTGGAGTCTCCCGTCACTATCGCAAGCCTCAGGTCATCAGGCCCGAGCACTGACAGTATGGACAAGGCTCCCTTGGGCCCTACCCCATTTACCGAGATGAGCCTTCTGAACATCTCCCTGTCCTCCCTGAACAGAAAGCCGTACAGGGTCTGTCCGTCCTCCCTTACCGAATAATGGGTATATATCCTTAGTTCCTCACCTATGGTAGGAAGCTGGGGAATGACGGATACGGGCACATTGATGCCATAGCCGACTCCCCCGGCCTCAACGACTATATAACCATCTTCCTTTTCCGCCAGTATGCCGTGTATATAGCTTATCATCCTTCTGATCCTTCCTGAAAGCGAAAGGCGGGACGCCTTCTCTGACTCCCGCCCCTGTGCTGAAACTGCTTACTGCTCGACCGGAGTAGGCCTTGCCGGATCGAAGATGGCTCCCACATCGTCAAAGAGGTCTGAAAGCTTATCCCTCTGTCCCGAAAGGTCCATCCACATCATATATCCGTCCAGGTTCCTCCTTCCCTGTCTCAGGTAATCCTTTCCTACCTGCACCCAGTACTGATTGGAATCCACTCCGCAGAAATATCTGAAGCCCAGATCCCAGAGATAATCGAATTTTGCATTGTCATGGGTATAGGGATGCCAGTCTGCCACGTCTGCACCGAAGGGATAAAGTATGATGTCGCAGGTGCCTCCCAGGAGCTCCTGATTGACATTTTTATCCCATCTGTCCGCATCCTTCTCCATATCCTCGAGACTCCTTGAGCCCATGTCCCTGTGGCCCCAGCTATGGGATGCAAGCTCATAGCCTGCTTCTCTGAGGGCAGCAACCACCTCTCTTGCGGTCTCTCTGTCCTTCTCTATGTTATAATTTGGCTCCTTCTCATCATCATACATATCAGAATTGGGATCATAGGTCTCATCCGTACGATATCCGAGTATGCCGTTATATCCTGTAAATGCCAGGCAGGCCTTGGCTCCCTTGTAGGAGAAGTCCGGATGCTCCTCCACGAAGCGGTCCAGTATGGGCACCAGATCATACTCTCCCACGTGCTCATTGCCCTCCTCATCCACATAGTGGCAGGTAGGCTTTCCGTCCTCTCCGACTATGATCCTGTCGGCAAAGCCTGCCCCCTCCATGTATTCATAGTAGCAGACATCATCCTGGGACATGACCATGGCCTTCTTTCCCTCGGGGAGCATGATGTCTCCCTCCACCATGACCTCGGTACCGTCCGCCGTGGTCTCAATATGAGCCATATCATGAAGGCCTACCAGCACGAAGCCGTCCTCGTAGAATTCATCCAGCATCTTTTCAAATTCCGATATGGTGGTCATGACTGAATTATAGCCGTCAGACTGGGTGCCCCATCTGGACTTATCAAAGGCATTTTCCGGATCCACTATCAGGCTGTGGAAGAACACGTGGGTGATCTTGCTGATATCCTGACGCACAAGTCCTGCCTTTGTCTCCTCATAGCCCGCTATGGCAGCGCTTATCTCCGGATCAGCCGCAGCCTCAGGCAGAGTCCCGAGAAGCTCTATGGCTCCGTCATAATCATACATGGCGGCAAGCCTCTCCGCCTCTTCCATGGTCTCTGTGACGGGATCCGTTTCCGGTACCGTCTCGGCCTCAGGCAGGCTTTCACCCTGTCCCCCTGACACCTCGGTCTGTGCCGTGATATCAGCTCCCTCTTCCGTCTTTTTCCCTGACAGAAGGCCAAATATGCCTCTTACGGCAAATATCAGTATAATAAGGATCAGTATGATGCCTGCACCTGCAAGTATGCTCTTCCTTCTCTGCTCTCTTCTCCTTCTCTCGGCCCTGAGCCTTGCAGCCCTCTTCTTTTTTTCTATCAGGCGTCTTTCCTCTTCAGTATATGCATTGCGGGCAGGCCTTTCAGCCCTTTCTGCTTCAGTATATGTATTACGGGCAGATTTTTCAGCTCTTTCAGTCTCAGTATATGCATTACGTACAGGCCTCTCAGTTCTTTCAGCCTCCGCGCCATTTCTCTTTCCTCTGGCAGCCGCATGCAGCCTGCGTCTTCTTTCCTCTGATGATAACGCCATCTTTATATCTCCCGTTTCATCCTGATCTTACCTCCGGGCATGGTCCAGCCCGATCTAAATGAGTGTAACATATTTAACTGATTTATGCTATACTTACTTAGATACGGAGGAAGACATGCATAAGGATCTTATTTTATATATACTTCTGGCTGCAGTGCTGATACTTTCAGCCCTGCTTCTTTTCATCCTGATAACCACCAGAAAGGAGCTTTCCGCCCTGATAAAAAAGGACGAGCTCCTTAAGCGCATGGAGGGGATCTCCGGCGACATGTCCATACTCAAAAGGGACATGAACGAGGCCATTCCCCGCCAGGTGGGTGAGATACGTCAGGATATAGACCGCCGCCTTTCCCAGGATGCGGATGAAAACCGCCGCAACAGGATGGAGATATCCGAATATCTTCAAAACAGTCAGGATCGTCTTCAGCAGACCCTCAAAGCCTCCCTTTCTGATCTCTCCGAAAGCAACAGGCAGAAGCTCAATGAGATCCAGGGCGAGATAAACAAAAAGCTGGATACCTCTCTGAATGAAAGACTTGAAAGATCCTTCAATACCGTCGGAGAACAGCTTAACCGCCTCTATACCTCCCTGGGAGAGCTCAGCAAGCTGGAGAGCGATGTCACAAACCTGAACCGCACCCTCTCCAACGTCAAGACCAGAGGCATATATGGAGAGGCTCAGCTGGAAAACATACTGGCTGACATACTTCCCAATAATCTGTACGATAAAAACGTCATCACAAAAAGGAGCTCCTCTGCCAACAAGGAGGCAGTTGAGTTCGCAGTAAAGATACCGGACAAGGAATCTGTGGGCGAATTCCTTTATCTGCCCATAGACTCCAAATTTCCCGGCAATATCTATGAAAGGATAAGGGAATGTGCTGAAAATGCGGACTCCCAGGGCCTTGTGGCAGCCACTAAGGAGCTTGACCAGTTCATAAAAAAAGAGGCAAAAAGCATAGCTGACAAATACATAGATCCGCCCTATACCACGGATTTTGCCCTCATGTTCCTTCCCACAGAGTCCCTCTATGCCGAGGTGCTCCGCATACCGGGGCTTTCCGATGAGGTAAGGCAGAAACAGCATATAGTGATCACCGGGCC
>CALWMV010000006.1 GCA_944382125.1 uncultured Lachnospiraceae bacterium | reverse complement strand
GTATAATAAATTTCGCAAAGCGAAATTTAAAGCCGCTGTACGGCTTTCTCCGTCATAAGACGGAGATTATACTATTCACAAGCAAAGCTTGCTCATACCGGTCCCGGGAAGTAAATGCCGCCTGCGGCGCCGCTTCCTTCCCTTACGGACACGGTATAATGTCCGCAAATGCGAACAAGGCTGCATTGCAGCCTACGGCAGCATAGCTGCCGGTTATACTATTCGCAATCGGAGATTGCTCATACCAGCCCCGGGAAGTAAATGCCGCCTGCGGCGTCGCTTCCTTCCCTTACGGACATGGTATACTAATATATAGCGGTGATCCAGGATCATAGTTTTAGAAATGCCGATTTGTTTAAAAGTTTTCGAGATAATTAAAGCTGATAAAATGCCTGATAAAACTGCCGGCGAAGGACATCGCAGAAGCGGCAGTCCGAGACGACAGTTTTTCAGGCACATGAAAATGCATGGATCTGGTAGGACAAGATGGCAGAAGGCAGTATAAATAAAAGAGCATTATTTACGGATGGGACCGATGACTATGTTATCCCCTCGGAGTGTGACAGCGGGGATACCGTAAGGATAAGGTTCAGGACCCTGAAAGATGACATAGACAGCGTGCTGTTCATAACTGTGGGAGAGGACAGCGACGAGGAGCTTGAGATGAGGCGGGTCTCCTCTGATGAGCTGTTTGATTGTTTTGAGATAAGCATCACTGTGGAGGACAGCCCGATACAGTATTATTTTGAGATCACAAAAGGAGAGGAAAAGTGCCTCTATACCAGGCTCGGGGCTGATGGAGCCGTCGGAAGCCGCTTCTATTTCAGCATAACTCCGGGATTCCATATCCCGGACTGGATGAAGGGCTGCGTGATGTATCAGATATTCGTGGACAGGTTCTATAACGGGTCCTTTGATAATGATGTGCGCACCGGTGAATACGGCTATCTGGACAGCAGCTCTGTTCAGATAAAGGACTGGGAGGCCGGCATAGAGCCCCTCGATGTGGGAAGGTTCTACGGAGGGGACCTTCAGGGCGTTGAACAGAAGCTGGAGTACCTTAAGGAACTCGGGATCGAAGCCATATATTTCAATCCCCTCTTTGTAAGCCCTTCCAATCATAAGTATGACTGTCAGGATTACGGACACATAGATCCCCATTATGGGGTCATAGTGAGGGACGGTGACTACAGCACCCGCTCAGCCTTAAAGGAAAATCTCCGGGCCTCGGATGAATACTTTGCCTCTTTTGTAAAGAAATGCCATGAGGCGGGGATAAGGGTCATAGTGGACGGCGTCTTCAATCACTGCGGCTCCTTCAACAAGATGATGGATGCCGAGGGCATATATAAGGATATGCCTGGGTATGAGGTTGGAGCTTTCCATACAAGGGACAGCATATATCATGACTATTTCCGCTTCGAGGATGACAGGCCTGAGGCCTGGCCGGAAAATAAAAGCTATGAGAAATGGTGGAAGAATGACACCCTCCCGAAGCTGAACTATGAGGGCTCCGGGGAGCTCATGGACTATATCCTCGGCATAGGAGCCAAATGGGTCAGCCCTCCCTTCAATGCGGACGGATGGAGACTGGATGTGGCCGCCGATCTTGGACACAGTGAGAAATTCAATCACAGCTTCTGGAAGGAATTCAGAAAGACAGTAAAGAAGGCCAATCCCGATGCCGTGATATTTGCGGAGCATTACGGAGATCCCTCCTCCTGGCTTAAGGGGGATGAATGGGATACAGTCATGAACTATGATGCCTTCATGGAACCGGTCACCTGGTACCTTACCGGCATGGAAAAGCACAGCGACTGGGAAAAGCCGGAGCTCTGCGGAGACGGACGGAGCTTCTTTGACACCATGAGGTACAAATGGTGCAATATGCAGCATGGTTCCATACTTTCGGCCATGAATGAGCTCAGCAACCATGACCATTCCCGTTTTCTTACAAGGACCAATAAGACGGTTGGAAGGCTTGATAAAAACGGTGCTGCGGCAGCAGAAGAAAATCTCAACTTCGGGCTTTTTAGTGCCGCCGTGGCCATGCAGATGACCTGGCCCGGAGCTCCCACCATATATTACGGGGACGAGGCAGGAGTCTGCGGCTGGACCGATCCTGACTCCAGAAGGACCTATCCCTGGGGAAGGGAGAACCATCATGTACTGGACTTCCATACATACATGATATCCATACATAAAAATGACGTATTCAGATATGGCTCCATGAAGGAGCTCTGCGTGCAGGGACCTCTGATAGCTTACGGACGTATGTATAAGGGGCATGCTGCCCTTATAGTGGTCAATGCAGGCGAATGCTCCATGGAGGTGGATATACCGGTATGGGAGCTTGGCATAACGGACGACATGACGATAACCAGGGTCCTGGCCACGAATCAGAACCAGTACAATGTGGGCTATCATCACAGAGGCTCAAAGAACGGCTGGCTGCGCTGCAGGATGATGCCGTATTCAGCAAAGATATATATAAACTGGGCCACGGATGAACATAACGTAACCTGGGTTGAAAGAAATTAGGGGAAGCAGCTGGACCAAGGTCGGCGCAGGGCAGGCAGCAGTGATCCACTGATCATAATAAGGCTTACCGCAGCTGACATTGATAAGGCTGGATCCCGGAGCGGGATCCGAAGAGTCTGTACCCGGAAAGGAGCTTTTATGCAGCAGGAAGATCAGGTTTTGAAGACTATCAGGGAGAGAAGGAGCGTCAGATCCTATAAGCCGGATAAGGTGCCGGATGAGATGATAGATAAGATAATAGAAGCAGGGCTTTACGCCCCCTCAGGGATGAACAGGCAGCCTGTCATCATCCTGGCCATCACCAGGAAGGATGTCAGGGACAGGCTTTCAAAGCTCAATGCCTCCATCATGGGCACTGATACGGATCCCTTCTACGGAGCTCCGGCAGTCCTCGTGGTACTGGCTAAAAAGGAAGGCTGCCCCACATATATTTATGACGGGACCCTTGCCATGGAGAACATGATGCTTGCGGCCCATTCCCTGGGACTTGGAAGCTGCTGGATACACAGAGCAAAGGAAGAATTTGAGAGCCCCGAAGGAAAGGAGTTGCTTAAGAGCCTCGGCATAGAGGGAGAATACGAAGGTATAGGAAACTGCATCGTAGGCTACCCCAAGGATGTGCCGGAGGCCTCGGAGAGAAAAGCAGGCAGAGTCTTTAAGATAGGATGATGAAAAGGGGCAGGAACGGGCCCGGGGTCGGGCACTGATCCCTCTGTTCTGCTTAAAAATTTTTTTAAATGCGTGATAAAAAAAGAATACTGATAAAGATACTGTTTATAGCATTGGGAGCTGCCATACTCAGTTTTGGCATACACAATATCCATGAGAGGACGGATATCACCGAGGGCGGAGTCCTGGGACTCATGCTGCTGATCAATGAGTGGCTGGGGATATCTCCGGCTTATGTCACTCCCGTGATAGATATCATCTGTTACGGACTGGCACTCAGATATCTGGGATTTTCATTTATCAAGTGGTCGGTGGTGTCCACCATCTTCGTATCGGGATTTTACAAGGTATGGGAGAGACTCCCTTACATGATCCCCGATCTCTCAGCCTCGCCTCTGATAGCTGCGATACTGGGAGGAATATTTGTCGGAGCAGGTGTGGGCATAATAGTCCGGATGGGAGGCTCCAGCGGAGGCGATGATGCCCTGGCCCTGAGTATCTCAAGGCTCACGGGATGGAGGCTTTCAAGGTCCTATCTGCTCACGGATGTCACCGTGCTCCTTCTGTCACTGAGCTACATCCCGGTGACAAGGATAGTCTTCTCGCTGATCACCGTATCCATATCTTCATTCCTGATAGATATCATACAGGGAAAGCTGAGCTGCGCAGGAGAAAAGGGACAAAATAAGGACATTGGTGCTGAAAGGGCATAAAACAGTAAGCTTTAAAAAGGGGCTCTGAGTCATAAGACTCAGGGCCTTGTTTATTTTGGGATACAGTCCTGGTCCGGGTGTAGAAAATCAGGGCTGTTTTTTTGTGGAAAATCACGATGCTTCGGCTATTGACTATTTTATGATGAGCCTTTACAATTTTATTCACAGCTCCTTATCCGGGACATATTCGGGCGTTCCAAAGGAGAGAGTAAGTATAAGGATCTTTCATATTTGGGCCTTGCCCTTTCTATCTTAAGTCAGATCTTATTTTTCCCTTTTTTTGCGAGAGGTATCTAATGGATAAGCTGTTTGTCAGAGAGCTTCTGTTATGCTCATTTCTTTTTGCCGCAGGCATAAGTGACATGTATCTGAGGAAGGTGAGGAATCGCATGATCGTGTTTTTCTTCCTTTTAAGCATGATACTGAGCCTGCTCTGGGGTGAGGAGATCTTTGCTCCCCTGCTTCCCACATTTCTTATCATGCTTCTTTTGTTTCCTTTTTATAAAAGGCACATGCTGGGCGCAGCTGACATAAAGCTGATTGGGCTCATGGTTTATATCTTTCCCTCCATATTCAGTCTGGAGATACTGTTTGCAGGCATGGTGCTTGCCCTTATTTTTACTGCTGTAAGGGTAACGGCATATATACTTTCCTTTAATGAAAAGAGGGGGGACCTGATCCCGGGACTCAGAAGATTCAGCCAATTTCCTCTTACTCCATTCATATTCTTCGGAGCGATATTTCGTTTCCTGATCTGAATGTTTTCTCAGCAAAAAGCACTTCAAAATGATCCTCAGATATCTGAAGCATTTCATATAAATTTACAGATATCTGTAGCAGTTCAAAATAATTCACGAATATTTGAAGCATTTCAAAATAATTTCCAACAGATCTTGTCATGATCCGAATTCCAAAAAACAGGAGGTAAAAATGTGGAACAGATAATGGCCGTATTGACGGGAGAGAGGGCCTATGGAGAAAGGCTCTGCGCATATGCGAACTACAAGCGCAATATGCCCTTTACCGCCGTATCTTTTGATTCGGCGGCGGCATATGAAAAGTTTGCCAGGAAGCACAGGATAGGAGTGCTTCTCACCGACGGACATGTGGAAAAGAAGCAGTCCGGCTTCTGTGAGTCCGGTCCTCTGGGAGAGGGCATGATCATAGGGCTCTTTGATGAAAGGGATGAGGAGAGCATCTTCAATCATACCGAGGGGCCGGGTATAGATACCTATACCCTCATACCCAAGTATCAGTCTGCAGAGAAGATAATGAGGAGCGTGATGAGCTGCTGCAGTACCATAGGCTGTCATATCAACAGGAAGAATCAGCTTAGAAGCTCGCATATCGCAGGAGTATATTCTCCGGGAGGAAGGAGTCCCGGAAGAGCCTTCGGACTTACCCTGGCCAAGGTTTATGCTACTAAGAAAAGAACGCTTTACCTGAGCTTTGCGGAGTTTTCCGGATTTGAAAAGCTGACGGGGGAGACCTATGGACCGGGGCTTTCGGATGCGATGCTGGCATATAAGCAGGGAAGTCTGGACCCGGAGAAGATTAGCTCCCTGATATATACCTACTGCGGTATAGAGTATATCCCTCCGGTACAGTTTGCCGGTGATATGAAGGGCATAACGGGAGATGACTGTGCAGGCCTCATATCTTCGATCATGAGCCAGAGCAATTATGAGGCCATGGTCATAGACCTGCCGGGCTCCTTCAATATGGCGGAGGATATGATGGACCTCTGCGATGAGGTCTATGTTCCGGAGAACGGGGATCCCATATCCGAAGCCCGGGGAGATGAGCTGGAGGAATATCTGGATCTGTGCAAGAAGCTGAAGCTCAAGGCAAAGCTGCACAGGGTCAGACTGCCCGAGACTGAGCCCTTCCGCTCCATGTCATCACACATAGATGAGCTCGTATATGGTGAGCTCGGAGATATGGTAAGAGAATATGCAAGAAAGCTTGAATGAAGGATATGATAAGGCTGAGCTGACGCTCCGCAGGAGGATAAGCAGAAGACTGGCTGATATGGATGATATAGATGATGCCGGACTTTATGAGCTTATAGACAGAGAGCTTTCCGAATGCTCAGGCCTTTACCATATACCCATACAGCTTCGTCTCAGGCTTCGGGGCTCCCTGTTCAACAGCTTCAGGAGACTGGATATACTGCAGGAGCTTCTGGATGATCAGGACGTTACGGAGATCATGATCAACGGCCCGGATGATATTTTCGTGGAAAGGAGAGGAAGGATAGAACGTCTTGAAGGAAGCTTCCGGAGCCGGGAGAAGCTGGAGGATATAATACAGCAGATAGTCAGCCGCATAAATCGTACGGTCAATACTGCAAGCCCTATAGTGGATGCCATGCTCAGGGATGATGGATCAAGGGTGCATATAGTGCTGCCGCCGATAGCCCTCAATGGCCCGGTGGTGACCATCAGAAAATTTCCTGAGCACATAGGCATGGAGCGGATGATAAAGGGTGGCACCATAACGAGGGAGGCGGCAGAATTTCTCGGACTCCTTGTAAGGGGAGGCTACAACATCTTCATATCCGGCGGCACAGCCTCCGGAAAGTCTACATTTCTCAATGCCCTCTGTGAATACATACCAAGGGGCGAAAGGATCATAACCATAGAAGACTCAGCTGAGCTTCAGATCAGAAATATCCCGAACATAGTAAGACTTGAGACAAGAAATAAAAACAGTGAGGGTGAAGGGGAGATAGACATGTCCATGCTGATAAAGGCAGCCCTCCGCATGAGGCCGTCCAGGATCATCGTGGGAGAGGTGAGGGGTGCCGAGGCTGCGGACATGCTCACGGCCCAGAATACGGGTCATGACGGTTCCCTTTCCACAGGTCATGCCAATTCCACGGAGGATATGATCGGCAGATTCGAGTCCATGGTCCTCATGGGTATGGACATCCCCATGGATTCCATACGAAGCAGGATAGCTTCTGCCATAGATATCTTCGTCCATCTTCAGCGTCTGCCTGACGGGTCAAGACGGGTAGTGGAGATATCCGAGATGGAGGGCTATATGGAAGGAAGGATAAGGCTTAACAGATTATATGGGTACAACAATGAAAAGGGAAAACTGGAGAAAAAGGGCAGGCTCAAAAGGACCGGTAAGCTTGAGATCAGGGGCCTTAAGGCCCCAGGGATATAGCTGCGAGCCCGGGGAGTTCCTTCAGGAGCTCTGCATGATCCTTATCACGGGGATCGGACTTGCGGTGCTTACGGCATATACATTTTACAGAAGTCTTGCGGCCTTTTTCCTGCTGCTGCCTCCGGCGATCTTTTTTTCCTTCATATATCTGAAAGAGAGGTTCAGAGAGCGGAGGGAAGCAAGGCTTTCTTCAGACTTCAGAGATACGATATCAGCCCTCAGCACCTATCTGAGTGCAGGTTATTCCATGGAAAATGCCTTTTCAGAAGTCTACAGGGAGAGATGCTCCGCGGGAGACAGAGGCGACAGGATGCTCAGGGAGCTTGCCGTGATCATAAAGGGCATAAGCCTCAATAAAAATATCGAAGAGCTGCTTCGTGACTTTGCATCAAGAAGTTCCAATGAGGATATCAAGAGCTTTGCCTTTATATTTGCAATTACAAAAAGAAACGGAGGCGATATGAGGGAAGTGATTGCGAGGACCGTAAGCATAATAAGGGATAAGGCGGCGGTGACGGAGGACATAAGGACTGCCACAAGGGGCGTCAGATATGAGCAGATGGTGATGACGGCCATACCCTTCTTCATGATCTTCTATATCAATGTGAGCTCAGGAAGTTTTCTGGAGCCTCTCTATAAGGGAGTTATCGGAAGAGGCGTGATGACAGCAGCCCTGATCATGACAGGAGCATCCTTCCTTCTGTCTGAAAAACTGGTGAGGATAGATGTCTGAGGAGATAAATCAAAGGGAGAGGAGAATGTCAGAAAGGTGCGTCAGAGGATCAGATCACTTGGAAAAGCCATCATAAAAAGACTGGTATCATCAGGGATCGGAAGGGCTCAGATACTCTGCCTTTTGGCCGGATCATTTCTTTCTGCAGCATATATATTTGCCGGAGCTCAGGGGAGCTTCCTGAGAGATGGAAGATATATACTGCGCGGCTCCTATGGAGAGGGTGAGGAGGAGTACGAGCTTAAGGTCTCGGGACTGGGAGATGAGGAGGAAATGATCAGTCTGACCGTATCTGAAAGAAAGTATACGGACCAGGAACTCCAGGTGCTGTTTTCAGAGCTGGCCGAGCAGCTGCCAGTGATCATGGCGGGAGATAATAAGGATCTGGATAATGTGGACAGGGATCTTTATCTTCCTGACAGTGTGGATGGCTTTGAGGGCATCAGACTCAGCTGGTATCCGGAGGATCTGGATCTCATATCCTACAAAGGAGAGCTGAAAGCCGAGATAACGGGGCCCGAGGAGACGGGCCTGAGCCTGGTGATGAAGGGCGGAGATATAAGCGAGGAATATTTTTACAGAATCAGGCTGATACCCGCTGTTTATACAGAGGATGAGCAGTTAAGGAGAGAGCTTATAAGCAGCATAGAAAAGGCTGACAAAAGGAACAGGGAGGGGGAATTTCTGGAGCTTCCCACGGAAGTCTCGGGAAGAAAGGTAAGCTATAGTCCTGCAGGGGATATGACACCCATGCTTATCATGACATTGAGCATAACTGCAGCCCTCCTTTTATGGCTGAGACCGGCAGAGGAAGAACGAAAGAAGCAGCGGGAAAGAAAGGAAAGCCTGAGGAGAGATTATCCGGAGCTGGTCACCAGACTGCTTTTATATACAGGAGCAGGACTTACCATAAAGAATGCATGGATAAGCATATGCGGGGATATGGAGGAGATCGACGGAGATGGGCTGACCCGGCCGCTGACAGGGGAGCTGAGAAGGACGGTCAATGATATGGAGAAGGGAGTGCCGGAATCCAGGGCCTTTCCTGAGTTTGGGAGACGCTGCGGACTGAGATGCTATCAGAGACTGGCAGCAATCCTGGAGCAGGGAAGGAAGAACGGAGACAGAAATCTGCGGGAGAGACTGCGCTTTGAAATGGATGAAGCCTATGAAGAAAGAAAAAACAGAGCTCTCAGGACGGGCCAGGAGGCCTCCACCAGGCTTATGCTGCCGCTGTTTATTTCATTTGCCGCGATCATGCTTATAGTCATGGCACCATCGCTCATATCCCTTATGTAAGAAAGCTGAAGCCGGGACAAAAGCATATACGGGACATGGACAGGCACACGTGAGATTAAGACAGGGAATACAGATACCGAAAGCCCTGCTGAGATAAGGGATAAAAAATAAAAGGAGTAAAGGAACATGGAGAGGATGAAAAATATAAAGGATGAAGCTTTGGCTTTCATGGCGGATGAAAGCGGTGTGGGAGTGATCGAGGTGGTACTGATACTGGTGGTGCTCATAGGACTTGTCATTATTTTTAAAGATTCCATCAATACGCTCCTGAATGGCATATTCAAGGAGATCAATTCACTTTCAGAAGATGTTTACTGATCGGAGAAAAGAGTTAAGAGCCTCAGTCACCGTACTCTTTGCCATGACCGCAGTACTTATAACAGCACTTTTTTTGTCCGCAGTGGAGTCGGTGCGTACACAGGGGACAAGGCTTTATTTTACCCTGCTGTGCAATTCCGCCATGGATTCTCTTTTTTCTCAATATCACAGACCCCTCTGGGAGGATTACAGGCTCCTGGGACTTGAGCATTACAGTGATGAGCAGCTGAAGGATGAGTTCCGCGGCTTTGCCGGTCCCTATCTTGAGGCTGAAAACTATTATGCTCTGGAGCTTGGAGATATAGAGATCAGTGAAAAGGCACTTATTACTGACAGTGAGGGAGAGGTATTCGAGGATGAGATCCTGGATTACATGCGTTATGGGATAGCAGTGACTGTATGGGATCAGGTATTTGTGGAGGACATGCTTTCGGGAGTAAAGGATGGAGAAGCCCTTTCCGGTCTTCAGGAGGATTATGGGGTCCATACGAGATCTGCCATGAGGCTTGAGGAGGTCCTGGAGGCCATAGGCTTATCGGTGGATGAGCAGGAACGGCTCCTTGGTGAAGCTCAAAGAGCAGCCGAAAATTATGATGGGCCTGGATTCAGAAAGAAGCTCTCTGAACTTAAAAAGGAACTTTCTGAGATACCGGGACTTACGGAGGATTACAGGGGCAGGGCAGAGTCCCTGAGAAAGGAACTTGCGGAAACCAGGGAGAAATATGAGCTTCAGAAAAAGTCCGGAGAGCTGAGTGAAAGTACGGCAAAGGCATTGCTTTCGGAGATAGAAAAGTATGATGCCTATGTTGCAGCTGACGGTGAAAGAAGACTTGAGATCGAGGAGATGCCGGGAAGGGCTTCTGATAACATGGCTTATATAGATGAACTCATCCTTTTGTCAGAGGAAGCAGAGCGCAGGATGGATGAATATATACCTGAGGAAGGAGAGGAAGTTGATCCCGGAGTGTTCTGGGCTCCGGTAATATCTGCTCTTTCGGCTTATGAACCTCTTCAGCTAAGCATAAAAAAGGGTGTTGAGGATAAGGAGACTGAGGGACGCCTAGAAAGGATATCTGAGCTTATCAATGCTGACCTTCTTGCTCTTCTGCTCCCTGATGGCATGGAGCCCTTACGATCTTCCCATGATCTTAAGGATCCTCCCTCGGAAACGGCCTTTTCCGGAATAAATGAAAGCCGAAGGGGGATCATTGACAGGATATTCATTGCGGAATACATGACTGAGATAATGAACTATTATGGGAGGGGGCATTTTGGAGACGGAGAGTCTTTAAAAGGCAGCGGGGCCCTTGAGCTTGAATATATCCTTTATGGAGGAGAGAGCGATCATGCCAATCTGTCATCTGCAGTAAAGGATCTGGTCCTTCTTCGGACAGGACTTAATCTTATACATATACTTTCAGATGCTGAAAAACGGAGTGAGGCGGAGCAGCTTGCCATCATGATAACGGGAGCCCTGGGATTTACTCCCATTGCAGGCATCATGACCTTCTTTATCATGAGCGTATGGGCCCTGGGACAGGCCCTGTGCGATGTGAAGGCATTGCTTCGAGGCGAAAAAGTCAGACTCATGCATACTAGGGAAAGCTTCAGTCTGAGTTTGGGGAGACTGCTCACATTTTCAGATGGAACGGTGGAAGGTGAAGGCTCTGATGATGAGGGGCTGTCATATGCGGATTATCTCAGGCTCTTCCTCATAGCAGGCCAGGGGTCCGAGCAGGACTACAGATGCATGGACATGATACAGCTGGCATTGTCAGCTGAACAGACAGACTTCAGACTGGATCGCTGTGCTGTCGGTATGGAGCTTGAGGCCGTGGCATCGGCTGGACATGTATTTACAGGGACCGGTGTATTCGGAGCACTGAAAGCAGATCCTCCTGATAAGATATATGAGATCAGCACGGCTGTATTTTACGCTTATTGATATTTACATGCACATGGAAAGGGCGGCGTGTCCGTCATGAAAGGGCTTTATCGCAGGCTCAATAAATCGAAAGGATATATACCGGACGCTTCTATGATGACCGACAGCTGCAGACACTTCTTACAATGCTTAAAAAAAGCATTTCTTTCTCATTTCTTCCGGACACGCTCCGCTTTCTGTGTGCATGTAAAGGCTGGCCTGACCATAGAGGCAGCCCTGGCCTTTCCGCTGCTCCTCTTTTTCCTGGCTGTCATAGCCTCGCCGCTGCGGCTGATGGAGGAACAGAGAAAGCTGCAGAACAGGCTTGAAGCCATTGGAAAGGATATAAGCATCTCCGCCTATCTGGAAGGGCTGTCCGGGGAACTTCTGAATATTGATGAAGGCTATAACGAAGCCCTGTGGGATATCCTGGATACGGGGATAGGGGCTGCGGGCCTTTTAGGTATCCTTGCCGGTACTGATGAGAGCGTTATAAGGGATATGGAGATCACAGAGCTTACAGGCATAGCAGATACTGAGGAGAAAGGCTCAGAGGATCCCGGGACAGGGAAGGAGGCAGAGGCTTCTGATGACGGAGAAGGGGCTGATGAAGCTGCTGACGGATCAGCTGGGCAGGAGCCATCTGATGATGAGATGTTTGTATGTGTCCTGGAATATGAGGCGGCTCTTCCGCTGGGACCACTCAGGCTTGATGCACGAAGGATGAGCTCCGTAGTCAGCAGGAGAAAATGGACGGGCTCTGAGGGAGGAAGAGGAAGGAGCCGATACGGAGATGGGGAGACGGAGGATGGATTTGAAACTGATGATGAGGGAAACAGGATAGTGTATGTGGGCAAGGGATCCACAAGATATCATAAGGACAGGCACTGCCATTATATAGATAATGTCATGACTGCAGTGGCAGGAGACACGGTGGAGGAGCTAAGGAATACCTCCGGAGGGAGATATCACCCCTGCCCGTCCTGCGATGCGGCTGCGGAGGGGACAGTATATATCTTTGAGGATGGTACGGCATATCACAGCAGCAAGGAGTGTAAGGCGATAAATGCCTATGTCAGTGCCTGCAGGCTGTCAGAGGTCGAGCATCTGGGACCCTGTTCCTACTGCAGCAGAGAATGAAGAGGTAGAAAATATGGATAGGGAAATAAGAAACGGTGTGATCTTTGCCGTGTTCAGTCTGGTGTGCGCATGGCAGGATCTGAGGACAAGAAGGATACATGCAGGGATATTTGCAGCATTCGGAACAGCAGGGCTCCTGTGCAGTTTTCTTGACGGACGATCACCGGGAGACATGGCTCTGGCTCTTTTACCGGGCATGCTGTTTTTGGCAGCTTCCGTTTTAAGCAGAGAGGCGATCGGCCTTGGTGATGCGCTATGGCTTATAACCGCAGCAGCCTTCGCCGATCTGAGGGATCTGATGATCATACTTTTTGCTGCCTGCTTTCTATGCATGCTGGCGGTGTTCGGACTGGCTCTTCGGTACAGGGCGGACCTGAGAAAGATGAAAAGGATAGAGCTTCCATTTACGGCCTTCCTTGCATTTCCCCCGGTCGCAGCCTTGCTGTTATGAAGCTTTATCTTAAGGCAGGCCTCACGATAGAGGCGGCCTATACGGTATCCCTGGTGCTTCTGATACTTGGAGTCTGGATAAGGCTGGCGTTCATAAATCATGACAGAGCTCTTGCTAATGCCGTCATAAATGAGGCCGTGGAGCTGTATGGACATGAGGATGAAAAGGACACAGAGAGACTTCACAGGTATGCAAAGGAGCGTTTGTCCGGACTTCTGTCGCAAAGGGAGGCAGAGATAAGCATCACGGAATACAGGGATGGAAGCAGAGGAAGTATAGCCATGAACGGGTACGAGTTTGTACTGAGTGATAAGGGCTTTAAGCCTCAGAAGATCATGAGGCAGATGACCCTTATAGAGGGGATAGCGGGACAGCTCGATAAGGGAACAGAATAGAAGTCATAGTGACCCGGGTAACTTCATTGAGAGATCGGTGAGGATCACCATGGGCTGTATGGAGAAGGAGCGATCGTCAGAAGAGGTTCTAAATGAATGATTTTATTACAAGGAAAGAAGCGGGGCAGGAGGTAACTCTGCTTAGGAATGCGGCATTTTCATCCAGGATGGAGGAAAGGATGCTTCCTGAGGTAAGGGGACCGTATTTTATCACACCGAGGCTGATATATGACCAGGAGGGAAGATGCCTGAGCTATGATACCGGAGGCCGAAGATCCCTTGAAAGGATGCTGAGGGATGGAAGCTTCGACGGGAGATATATATTCAGGCTCTTTACAGCAATTTATGAGGCGGCCTCTGAGATGAGCAGATATATGCTCCTCGAGGACAACCTTTGCCTTGATGAGGAGAGGATATACGCGGGAGAAAGAAAAAATGAGCTTGGTTTTCTGCCGGTTCCATGTATGTCCCCTGACAGAGACGGGGAGCATTTCAGATCCGGGATAAGGAAGCTTACGGAATTTCTTTTCAGGCAGGCGGGCCCTGAGGATGCGGAGGGACTCAGATTGCTGTGTCTCATCTATAAGGCTTCAGGAGAAACGGACTTCTGTGCAGCCAAGCTGTGCAGCGTACTTGAGATCGGACGGAGGGGAGATTCCGAAGGAGATACAGAAAAAGACCCATGGAGATATGAGGACAGGAAAGAAACCATAAGAGCTGCGGCAGGGGAAAATGACTCAAAGGTAAGCCCCTATGCAGTCCCGGAAGAGATGTACGGGACCGATGCAGGACCGGAAAGGCCTGCCGAAGGTGTGATGCGAATATCGGCAGCGGAAGGAACACCCCGTGAGATGATAAAGCTTCAGGAGAAAAAGACCAAGGCCCGTGCTCTTAGAACAGATTCAATGCCGGATCCCCCGGGCGATGTCACTGACAAGAAGGGCGATACGATCATAAGGCTCCTCATGGCCATGGGCATCATGCTCCTTGCTGCAGTTATCGTTATAGGCTTAAGGGGAGCAGAGGCCTTCCTGAGGCTGCTTCCGATCTATGTGATACTTTGCGTGCTGATCGCCTCTTTCATATTATTGGGCCGTCTTGAGAAGAAGGCCGCCAAAAGAAAAAACTGAAAAAAACCGTTTGTTCTGCTATAATCACAGATACAAGGGAGGATGAACGGTGGCTGAGCTTGGACTTGTGTACCATGAGATCCCGCCTCTGTGGGCTCCGGACTCAAGGGTACTTATATTGGGCTCCATACCGTCTCCCCGATCCAGGGAGACGGGCTTTTATTATGGGCATCCCAGAAACAGATTCTGGAAAACAGTGGCAGCGGTTTTTGGAGAAGCAGTGCCTGAGACCATAGAAGAAAAAAAGGCACTTATGCTGAAGCACAGGCTTGCCCTCTGGGATGTGCTCCAGAGCTGTTATATACGCGGAGCTTCTGACGGGAGCATCAAGGACCCGGTGCCCAATGACATAAGGGGGCTGATGGGGAAAACGGAGATAAGCAGGATATTCACAACGGGAGAAAAGGCCGACAGACTCTATATGAAGCTTGTATATCAGAGTACCGGGCTTAGATCGGAAAGACTGCCCTCCACATCCCCGGCAAACTGCGCTGTGAGTGACGCTGAACTTGTAAGGGCCTATGAAAGGATCATCATATGAGCCTCTGCGGATAAGAGGAGCCATATGGATAATGTGCGATAAGGAGAGACCGGATATGGATACGGAGATCGAAAAGCAGACAGGGAAACCGGAAAAGGGAAGGCCGAAGGATGCGGAAGGCAGGAAGCCTGAGGAGCTTCGGACCTATGATCTGCTTGATGAGCTTGGCATAGCTTATGAAAGGTTGGATCATGAGGCCGCCTTCACCATGGAGGCCTGTGAAGATATAGACAGGATCCTGGGAGTTGAGATGTGCAAAAATCTGTTCCTCTGCAATGCCCAGAAAACGGATTTTTACCTGCTGATGATGCCAGGAAAGAAGATATTCAAGACGAAGTTCCTTTCAAAACAGATAGGTTCTTCCAGACTTTCCTTTGCAGATGAGGGGCATATGAAGGAATACCTCGGACTTGCGCCTGGCTCTGCTTCGGTGCTGGGGCTCATGAATGACAGGGATAAAAGAGTAAGGCTGCTTATAGATGAGGATGTACTTAAGGATGAGTATATAGGCTGTCATCCCTGCGTCAACACCTCAAGTCTCAGGATAAGGACCAAGGATATAATGGACGTATTCCTGAAATATGTGGGACATGTTCCCGCCATAGTGGAGCTGCCCTGGGACTGCTGATCTGAGAACTTTCGATGTGAGGAGAAAAATATGAAGTGGAAAAAATTTACCATAAATACGACAACAGAGGCCGAGGATATCGTAAGTGCCATGCTGGATGAACTGGGCGTGGAGGGAGTGCTGATAGAGGACAATGTACCTCTTTCAGAGTCAGATACGAAGGGGATGTTTATCGACGTTCTCCCCGAGCTTCCTCCCGATGACGGAAGTTCCAGGGTCAGCTTTTTCATAAGGCTTGAGGGAGATGAGGGAGAGGTGCCCGGATCCGGAGCCCCCGCAGTCTCCGGTGTCACTTCGACGGAGGACAATTCCTACTCCATGGCTGACAGGCTCTGGACGAAGGAAGAGCTCGAAAGGCTCCTTACGGACATAAAGAGGGAGCTTGAGGATATGCGTGCCTATACGGACATAGGTGAAGGCACCATCATTGCCTCCGAGACTGAGGATGCAGACTGGATGAATAAGTGGAAGGACTATTTTAAACCCTTCCTTGTGGAGGATGTGCTCATAAAACCCCAGTGGGAAGAGATACCTGAGGAGTACCGAGAGCAGGTGGAGTCAGGGGAGATAAGGATGATAAACATCAATCCCGGGACTGCCTTCGGCACGGGCACCCATGAGACCACAAAGCTTTGCATAAGTGAGCTCTGCCGCTATATCACAGGAGCAGAACGGGTGCTGGACCTGGGGACCGGGACCGGCATACTCGGTATAGCCGCCCTCAGGATGGGAGCAGGCAAGGTGACCGCCACGGATGTGGATGATAACTGCGTGGCTGCAGTGGAAGAAAATCTGGGGCTCAATGACATCTGGGAGGATGACTTCAGGCTCATCATAGGCAATGTACTGGAGGATGAGGAGCTCAGTGAAAGCCTGGGATATGAATGCTATGATATCGTGATAGCAAATATCCTGGCTCCGGTCATAGAGAGTCTGGCAGCTCCGGGGGCTGCGGACCGCTTCCTGAAGCATGGGGGACTGTTCATCACCTCCGGCATCATAGATACAAAGGAAGAGGAGGTGCTGGAGGCCTTCAGCAAAAACAGATGCTGGGAGATCATAGAAGTAAATCATATGGGCGAGTGGGTGAATATAACAGCCATGAAGCTCTGAAAATAGAGATATATTAACATGAGGTGAACCATGTCATTACTCGTAAGCGGTACATTTGCAAAGGAGATAGACAGATATGCCATAGACAGGCTGGGCATCCCTTCCCTGCGTCTCATGGAGAGGGCATCCCGCGCACTGGCAGATGAGGCTGAGCGGATTCTCGGAGAGCTTGGAAAGGCCAGGGAGCCTCATATCAGCTTTTTCTGCGGGACCGGCAATAACGGAGCCGATGGGCTTTGCTGCGCCTTCATGCTTCTTGAGAGGGGATATCAGGATATAGATATCACCGTGACAGGAAAAAGGGATAAGCGTACCGAAGAATTCATCTTTCATGAGGGAAGGCTGAAGGCCGCGGGGATAGATATAAATTATTACGAAGAGAGCGGAATACTTACTGAGTATGACCCGGATGAATATGCTCCGGATATGGCCGTAGATGCTCTGTTCGGCATAGGACTCAAAAGAGAGGTGAGGGGAGCTTTTCTTGAGACCATAGACTTTATAAATGAGCTTAAGGTGTCCTGGGGAAGCAGGATAATATCAGCGGATGTGCCCTCCGGCCTGGATTCAGACAGAGGCCTTAATATGTGCGGTGACAGGCCTCCGGTAAAGGCAGATCTGACAGTGACCTTCGGCTTTGCAAAGACCGGTCTTTTCCTGGGCTGCGGTCAGGCAGTAAGCGGACGTGTCATCACGGCAGATATAGGATATCCCGAAGGGATAACGGAATATATACCGCACAATAATACCGACATAATAGAAATAACTGACGAAAAGATAGATAGATTCAGATACAGACTGAAGCACAGAGGGCCTAACGCCAATAAATCCACTTACAAAAAGCTGCTCCTTCTGGCAGGCTCCAGGGGTATGGCAGGAGCCGCCTATCTGTCGGGCCTCGCAGCTCTGCGAAGCGGCATAGGCATGGTAAGGTACTTCGGGCCGGAGGAGAACAGGATCATTCTTCAGACCCTGCTTCCAGAGGCCATGTATGAGAGCTTCGGAAAGGAACTTCAGTTTGAGGGGCTTAAGGCTGCTTTTTCCTGGGCGGACTGTTATCTGCTGGGACCGGGGCTTTCCGTTTCCAAAGAGTCGGAAGAGCTCGTAAGAGCCTTTGCAAGGCTTTGGCAGGAAAAAAGAGAGGATAAGTCTTTCCTGATCATAGATGCGGATGGGCTCAATATACTTGCGGGAGCTCCTGAACTCAGAAAGCTGCTGTTTTCCGAAAAAACGGTCATAACTCCCCATGTGGGAGAGATGGCAAGACTCACGGGAAGCAGCATATCCGACATAAAATCTGACCTTCTGGGAGCGGCGGAAAAACTGGCTCATTCAGAGGGAGTCAATGTCATACTTAAGGATGCAGTTACTGCCGCAGCCTGCGCGGACGGCAGCCTCAGCCTCAATATAAAGGGCTCCGCCGCCCTTGCCAAGGCAGGCTCGGGCGATGTGCTCAGCGGAACCGTCGCAGGCATCAGCGCAGTTTTGGGAGGAAGGCTTGAGGATTCCCTTCCGATAGCTGTTTATATCCACGGCATGGCGGGAGCTGCGGCAGCAGGGCAGGACTCAGAGCATGGGGTGCTGGCGAGAGAAGTGGCAGACTCCATCCCGAAGGTGATGGGAAGTCTCTGAGTCATGAGCCTGGGCTTATTTCAGACCGGCCTGTAGGATGCCTGAAGGATATGCCGGCAGCCAGAGTCATGAGGTGATGGGAGTAAAGCTGCCTGGGAGCTGCCTGCAAGATGGTCCAAAGAGAAAAATTGGTATTGTGGCAGGAGCTAAAATAGTTATATAATAGACCACATATAATTTCGACAGGTCATAAGGGGACCGAAGACAAAGGAGAGCATTATGAGCAAAGTATATAATTTCAGTGCGGGACCTGCGGTGCTTCCCGAGAAGGTGCTCAGGGAAGCTGCAGAGGAGATGCTGGATTACCGCGGATGCGGTATGAGCGTTATGGAGATGAGCCACAGATCAAAGGATTTTGAAGACATACTCCATGATGCAGAGTCTACCCTCCGGGAGCTTATGTCCATACCTGACAATTATAAAGTCCTTTTCCTTCAGGGAGGTGCATCACAGCAGTTTGCTGCAGTTCCGATGAACCTCATGAAAAACAGAGTGGCTGATTATATCATCACCGGACAGTGGGCAAAGAAGGCTGCCGCAGAGGCTGAGATCTACGGAAAGGTGAACCGTATCGCATCCTCCGCAGACAAGACATTTTCATATATACCTGACTGCAGTGATCTGCCCGTATCAGAGGATGCGGATTATGTATATATCTGCCAGAACAATACCATATACGGCACCAGATTCCCGGAGCTTCCGAACACCAAAGGTAAGCTTCTGGTGGCAGATGTGTCATCCATGTTCCTTTCGGAGCCCATACCCGTTGAGAAGTACGGCGTGATCTATGCCGGAGTCCAGAAGAATGCCGGTCCTGCAGGACTGGTGGTTTCCATAATCAGGGAAGATCTGATCACGGATGAGGTGCTTCCGGGAACTCCCACCATGCTTAAGTGGAAGACCCAGGCGGACGCAGATTCTCTTTACAATACACCCAACTGCTATGCGATCTATATCTGCGGAAAGGTATTCCATTGGGTAAAGGACATGGGCGGACTTACGGCCATGAAGGAGCACAATGAAAAGAAGGCTGCCCTTCTTTATGATTTCCTGGATCACTCAGAGCTCTTTAAGGGCACGGTCGAAAAGGAAAGCCGCTCACTTATGAATGTTCCATTCATAACGGGAGATGAGGCTCTGGATAAGGAGTTCATAGCGGAATCCACTAAGGCAGGCTTCAAGAATCTCAAGGGGCACAGGACCGTAGGAGGCATGAGAGCTTCCATATATAATGCGATGCCCTATGAGGGAGTGAAGGCCCTTGTGGATTTCATGAAGGATTTTGAGGCCAGACACTGATCTGAAGCATCCGAAGCACCGGATCGGCAGCAATGCCATGGATCGGGATCGGACACCGGATCGCATCCATAAATCAGAGAAAGTATACGAAGGACATATCATGAAGGACAGAAACATATATTGCTTTAATAAGATCAGCCCCGTAGGCACGGATCTTTTCAGAGAGGGATACAGCCTTACGGAGGATCTTAAGAGCGCTCATGGAGTGCTCGTACGTTCCGCCAATCTTTTTGAGACGGAATTTCCCGACAGCCTGAGGGCCATAGCCAGGGCCGGGGCAGGAGTCAACAACATACCCATAGACCAGTGCTCTGAAAAGGGCGTGGTCGTATTCAATACTCCCGGAGCCAATGCCAACGCGGTAAAGGAACTGGTAGTGGCGGCCCTTATGCTTGCGGCCAGAGATATCAGAGGCGGCATGAAATGGGTAGAGGAGAATGCAGAGGATCCGGATATCGCAAAGTCCGTGGAAAAGGCCAAGAAGCAATTTGCAGGCTTTGAGATAAAGGGAAAAAGGCTGGGCGTCATAGGTCTGGGTGCCATAGGCGTGCTTGTGGCCAATACCGCAGTTTCCCTTGGCATGGAGGTATACGGCTATGACCCTTACATCTCCATCGGTTCGGCATGGAACCTGAAGAGGGAGGTAAGGCATTCTGAAAAGCTGGATGAGCTTTTTGAGTGCTGTGATTTCATAACGCTGCATGTACCTGCCACGGCAGATACAAAGGGCATGATCGGAGCCCAGGCCTTTGCAAAGATGAAGGATGGAGTAAGCATACTGAATTTTGCAAGGGATGTGCTGGTCAATGATGCAGATATGGCAGAGGCCCTTGAAAGCGGAAAGGTAGCAAGATACATTACCGATTTTCCCAACCCTGCCAGCGTACATATGAAGAATGCAGTGGTCATCCCCCATCTGGGTGCTTCTACGGAGGAGTCAGAGGATAACTGTGCGATAATGGCAGTCAGGGAGCTTCAGGACTATCTTGATAACGGCAACATAAGCCACTCAGTCAATTTCCCGGAGCTGGATGCAGGGGTATGTCAGACCGAATCCAGGATCGCCTGCCTGCACCGCAATGTGCCTAATATGCTGGGACAGATAACAGCGGTCATGGGTGATGAGGATATCAATATAGCGACGCTTTATAATAAGAGCCGTGATAAATATGCCTATACTCTTATGGATATAGAAAACAGGATCACTGATGAGGCGCTGGACAGGCTCAGGGCCTGCAAGGGCATGCTGAGGGTCCGCATAGTGAAGTAAGACCGAAAGGATCACAGATGGCAGATATAAGACCATTCAGGGCAGTCAGACCAAGGGCAGATATGGCCGGCAAGGTGGCTGCCCTGCCTTATGACGTATATTCAAGAAAGGAAGCTGCGGAATTCGTAAAGGAAAGGCCCTATAGCTTCCTTAATATAGACAGGCCGGAGACAGCATTTCCCGAGGACCAGGATATGTATGCAGAGGCTGTGTATGAGCATGCGGAAAAGCTTTATCAGGACTGGAAGGAAAAGGGGATCTTCATCCAGGATGAGGAGCCCTGCTATTATGTCTATGAGCTTCGCATGGGAGAAAGGACCCAGACCGGTATAGCTGCTCTTTCCTCTGTTGATGATTATCTCAATGGCGTATGCAGGAAGCATGAAAATACCGTAGAGGCGAAGGAGCGGGACAGGATAAGGCATGTGGACAGACTTTCTGCCCAAACCGGCCCCATCTTTCTGAGCTATCATGATGATGAACGCATAGACAGGATAGTTGCCGCAGTAAAGCAGGAGCAGCCCATGTATGAGGTCATATCTGAGGACGGGATAGGACACAGGCTCTGGAGGATAAGTGATGAGGACAGGATCGGGAAGCTCTGTGCCTATTTTTCCGAGCTCCCCTGCACGTATATAGCTGACGGTCATCACAGGGCAGCCTCTGCAGTAAAGGTCGCTCTTAAGAGAAGGAAAGGAGATAAGTCAGAAGGCAGAGGCTTCCATGAGTATGACGGTTTCCTCAGTGTGCTCTTCCCCGATACTGAGCTTCGTATCTATGACTACAACAGGATAGTGAGGGACCTGAACGGATATACGAGGGAGGAGTTCCTCCGCAGGGCAGCTGAGGATTTTGAGGTATCCGTATCCGGAAGCAGAGAGCAGGAGGAAGAGCTATCCGAGGCTGAGCTTGACAGGCTCATGAGACCGGAAAGAAAATATGAGATCGGTATGTATCTTTGCGGCAGCTTTTATAAGCTCAGGCTCAAAGAAGAAAGGATAGCCGAGGTCAGGGATGATCCGCAGCGCAGGCTGGATGTATCCGTGCTGCAGGAATTTCTGCTGGCTCCGGTGCTTGGCATAGAGGACCCCCGTACGGATGGGCGCATAAGCTTTGTAGGTGGGATAAGAGGACTTTCCGAGCTTGTAAGGACAGTGGACCGTATTGCAGAAGAAAAAAAGGATACGGAGGCGGTCGCCTTCGCCATGTACCCCACCTCCATGGAGGAGCTGTTTTCCGTGGCAGATGCAGGTCTCCTCATGCCGCCCAAGTCCACCTGGTTTGAGCCGAAGCTTCGGAGCGGTTTTCTGATACACGAATTCTGAGGGATCCGGGAGAGCTTTTGATGCATCATTTTTTTGTTAAGAACAATGACATAGAAGGAGAAAGCATAAGGCTTTCAGGCCCGGACAGACACCATGCTGAAGATGTGCTCAGACTGAGGATCGGAGAAGAGGTGCTGATAAGCGACGAGGACGGAAGGGACTATCGGTGCAGCCTCGCTTCATCGGATGAGGAAAGCCTGATATTTGAGATATCGGAGAGGCTTGAATCGGACCATGAGCTTCCGTCGGAGGTATGGCTTTTTCAGGGCCTCCCCAAATCGGACAAGATGGAGCTCATAATCCAGAAGGCCACGGAACTGGGAGTAAGTCATATCGTGCCGGTGAGCACGAAAAACACGGTGGTCCAGCTGGATGAAAAAAAGGCAGCCCGGAAGCTGCGCAGATGGCAGGCCATAGCTGAAGCTGCGGCAAAGCAGTCCAAGAGATCCAGGATACCGAAGGTCCATGAGCCTATGAGCTTCAGAAGAGCGGCAGAGCTTGCCGGAGAGTTCGAGGTATCAGTTATACCCTATGAAGATGAGCATGGTATAGAAAGCCTCTGTGAAGCCATAGTCGGCTTCATACCCGGAAGGCGTATAGGAGTCATCATAGGCCCGGAGGGAGGATTTGATCCTCTGGAGGTAAGATATGCAAAGTCCAGGGGAGTGCTGCCGGTATCCCTTGGGAAAAGGATACTGAGGACAGAAACGGCAGCCATAGCCATGCTTTCCATGGTTATGATAAGACTGGAGATATCCGAAGGAGTATTTTCGGAAGAAGGATAAAGGAGGAGCAGATGTCCAGGATAGATGACATAATGAGCTATATAAGCTCCTGTGATCCGGAGCTTGGTGCTTCGGTGGAAAGGGAGTGCAGGAGACAGAGACAGAACATAGAGCTCATAGCCTCGGAGAATATCGTTTCACAGGCTGTGATGCTTGCCATGGCTACTGTACCCACCAACAAATATGCAGAGGGCTACAGCGGGAAAAGATATTATGGCGGATGTGAGTATATCGACGAGATAGAGACTCTGGCCATAGAAAGGCTGAAAAAGCTTTTCGGCTGCGAATATGCCAATGTGCAGCCCCATTCGGGAGCTCAGGCCAATCTTGCGGTGGAATTTGCGATCCTTTCGCCCGGAGACAGGATGATGGGCATGAGCCTTGACTGCGGAGGCCATCTGACCCATGGCTCACCGGTCAATATCTCCGGAAAATATTTTGAGATAATTCCCTATGGAACCGATGAAAACGGATATATAGACTATGATGAGGTAGAACGTATAGCCATAAAGGAAAAGCCGAAGCTTATCTGCGCCGGTGCCTCAGCCTACCCCAGGATCATAGATTTCAGACGCTTCCGGGAGATAGCGGATAAATGCGGTGCAGTGCTCTGGGTAGACATGGCCCATATAGCCGGACCAGTGGCAGCAGGCCTTCATCCCTCTCCGGTACCCTATGCCCATGTGGTGACAAGTACGACCCACAAGACCTTAAGGGGCCCCAGGGGAGGCTTCATACTTTCGGACGCTGAGACCAATGAAAAATATAATTTCAACAAGGCCGTATTTCCCGGCATACAGGGCGGGCCCCTGGAAAATATAATCGCTGCAAAGGCAGTCTGCTTCGGAGAGGCCTTAAAGCCTGAATTCAAAGAATACCAGAAAAAGCTCCTTTCAAACTGCAAGGCCCTTGCAAAGGCCCTTCTCGATGAGGGCTTCAGGCTCGTATCAGGAGGCACGGATAATCATCTTATATTGGTGGATCTGACCAATTTTGACATATCCGGAAAGGAGATGCAGGCCAGATGCGATGAGGTGCATATAACGCTCAACAAGAACTCCATCCCCAATGAGCCCAGATCTCCTTTCGTTACCAGCGGTGTGAGAGTCGGGACTGCGGCAGTCACCTCCAGGGGATTTACCGAGGAGGATATGCCTGAGATAGCCAGATGCATGCGCATGGTCATAACTGACTTTGACAAAAAGGATGAGATAATCCGCAGAGTGGAAGCCCTCTGCTCGAAGTATCCCCTTTATGAGGACTGAAGATGAGAGAGATCTATTTTGATAATGCCGCCACCACCAGGGTGAGGCCCGAGGTGGCAGAGCTTATGCAGAAGATCATGACGGAGGACTACGGCAATCCTTCATCAAGACATATAATGGGCGTCAGGGCTGAAAGATATATCAAGACCGCCAGGGAGGACATAGCAAAGACCCTGAGAGTGGATCCCGGAGAGATATATTTTACCTCCGGAGGTACGGAATCCAACAACCTGGCCCTGATCGGCACTGCCCTTTCAAGGGGAAAGAGGGGACGTCATATCATAAGCACCGGCATAGAGCATGCGGCGGTATATAAGCCTCTGGATTTCCTGAGGGAAAGGGGCTTTGAAGTCACCGTACTGCCGGTGGACAGGATGGGACATATCTCCCTTTCCGAGCTTGAAAAGGCCATAAGGCCGGATACCATACTGGTGAGCCTTATGTATGTCAACAATGAGATCGGCAGCATAGAGCCCATAGCCGAAGCCGGAAGGATCATAAAGGAGAAAAATCCTGACTGTCTCTTCCATACTGACACCATACAGGCCTATGGGAAGCTGAGGATAAGGCCCAGAAATGAGCATATAGACATGCTCTCGGTAAGTGCCCATAAGATCCATGGACCCAAGGGCGCAGGCTTCATATACATAGATAAAAAGGTCCGTCTCCATCCGCTGATCATGGGCGGAGGCCAGGAAAGCGATATGCGTTCCGGAACTGAAAACGTACCCGGCATAGCAGGCCTGGGACTGGCTGCAAAGCTTTATTATGAGCAGCAGGAGGAGATAGACGGAAGGATAAAGGCCATAAGGGACAGGCTGATAGACAGGCTTTCAGAGATCGAGGGAGTGACCGTCAACACCGGAAAGGATGAGGGCTTTGCTCCTCATATAGTGAGCGCCTCCTTCCAGGGAGTAAGGGCAGAGGTGCTCCTTCATGCTCTGGAGGAAAAGGGTATATACGTATCCTCGGGCTCTGCCTGCTCCTCAAATCATCCGTCCATAAGCGGGACCCTCAGATCCATAGGCGTGGAAAAGGAGCTGCTGGACAGCACCCTCAGATTCTCCTTCGGGATATACAGTGAGCTTTCCGAAGCGGACGAGTGCGCTGATGCCATAGAGGAACTCCTTCCCATGCTGAGAAAGTTCACAAGAAGATAAGGGAGTAACAGATGTTTTACCATAGCTTTCTGATCAAATATGCCGAGATAGGCACCAAGGGCAAGAACAGATATGTTTTTGAGGATGCCCTGATGCATGACATAAAGCACAAGCTGGAAAAGGTGGACGGAGAGTTTGCCATCCAGAAGGAGCAGGGCAGGATCTATGTCAATGCAAAATCGGAGTACGAATATGAGGATGTGATAGACGCCCTTAAGCGGGTATTCGGCATAACCTCGATATGCCCCATGCTCCAGATAGAAAAATGCGGATATGAGGAGCTGAGGAAGCAGGTCCTGGAATTCGTCAAGGAGGAGCATCCGGAGCAGAGCTTCAGCTTCAAGGTACATGCAAGAAGGGCGGACAAGCATTACCCTGTCAATTCAGATGTCATAAATGCGGATGTGGGCTATGATGTACTCTGTGCATATCCGGAGGCAAGGGTGGATGTGCATCACCCTGATTTCATAGTATATATCGAGGTAAGACAGAAGATAAATGTCTATACCAGAGTGATCCCCGGAGCCGGGGGCATGCCCATGGGCACGAACGGCAAGGCCATGCTGCTCCTTTCCGGAGGCATAGACAGCCCCGTGGCCGGATACATGATAGCCAAGAGGGGAGTCAGGATAGAGGCGGTATATTTCCACGCACCGCCCTATACCTCGGAGAGGGCCAAGGAAAAGGTGGTGGAGCTGGCAAGGCTCGTATCAAGATATTCAGGGCCTATCAAGCTTCATGTCATAAACTTTACGGATATCCAGCTTTATATATACGAGAAATGTCCCCATGATGAGCTTACCATCATCATGCGCAGATACATGATGCGCATAGCTGAAAAGCTGGCGGAGAAGGATGACTGCATAGGTCTGATAACCGGAGAATCCATAGGCCAGGTGGCTTCCCAGACCATGTTCTCCCTGAGGGTGACGGATGAGGTCTGCGAGCTTCCGGTATACAGGCCCGTCATAGGCTTTGATAAGCAGGAGATAGTGGATCTTGCCGAGAAGATAGGCACCTTTGAGACCAGTATCCTGCCATATGAGGACTGCTGCACCATATTCGTGGCAAAGCATCCCGTGACCAAGCCGAACCTCAAGTCCATAGTCCGTTCGGAAAGGCATCTTGAGGAAAATATAGATGAGCTTGTGGCAAGGGCCATAGAGACCGACGAGATCATCTGGTGTGATAAATAAAAAAAGCCCGACTGCTGTCGGGCTTTTGAAACCTTTTATCTCATCATTCGATTATGTAGGGCTTGAGCACCTCGAGTATCTCGTCCAGGTTCTTATCGGCATGTATGTTGAGCGAGATAGGCTTGGACAGATCCAGTGAGAAGATGCCCATGATGGACTTGGCGTCGATTATATAACGTCCGCTCACCAGGTCAAAGTCGCAGTCATAACGGTTTATATCGTTGACAAAGCACTTTACCCTGTCGATGGAGTTGAGAGAGATCTTAACGGTTTTCATGATTTACCTCCATAAATACCACTTTTTTACCAGACTTTATGTATAAATTCTACCATTTCAAGTGGTAAAGTCAACATTATTTTATGCAAAAACACGTAAAATCTATGAAATATACATTTGCCATACATACTCTCGGCTGCAAGGTCAATACCTATGAGTCGGATGCGATCTCACAGAGCCTGAAGGAAAGGGGCTTTGAGGAGGTAAACTTTTCCGAAAGGGCCGATATATACATAATAAATACCTGTACCGTGACTAATATTGCAGATAAAAAATCCAGGCAGATGCTTCACCGGGCCAGAAAACAGAATCCCGATGCCATAGTGGCAGCGGCAGGCTGCTATGTGGATGCTGCCATGAAAAATGAAAGCATGAGGCAGCTCCTCTCGGACAGGACCGTGGATATATTTGCAGCAAATAAGGATAAGTCTGAGCTCCTTCGCATGATAGAAGAAAGACTTTCTGAAAGAGACGGGGAGGGCATGGAGCTCTTTGACAAGGACCTGTCCTGCAGGGAGACCGCCGGGGAGACTTCGGAGCACGGAGGCCTTCACAGTCTCAGCGGACATACCAGGGCCTTCATAAAGATACAGGATGGCTGCAATCAGTTCTGTTCCTACTGCATCATACCCTATGTGCGGGGGAGGATCAGATCAAGGGATGAGGAGGATGTGATCCGGGAGGCCAGGAGCCTTTCTGAAAATGGTATCAGCGAGCTGGTGCTTTCAGGCATACACCTGAGCTCCTACGGCAGGGACCGAAGGGACAGGGATGAGAGTGCTTTCCCCCTTATAGAGCTTATCAGAAAGCTGAGTCTCATAGAGGGGATAAAGCGCATCAGGCTTGGGTCCCTGGAGCCGAGGCTGATCACGGAGGATTTTGCAAGGGAGCTTTCATCGATAGAGAAGCTTTGCCCTTCCTTCCATCTGGCCCTTCAGTCCGGATCTGATACGGTGCTCAGGAGGATGAACCGTCACTATACCACTGAAGAATATGCAGAAAGCTGCAGGCTGATAAGGAAGTATTTTCAGGATCCCTCCATAACTACTGATATGATAGTGGGATTCCCGCAGGAGACGGAGGAGGAGTTCCTGGAGACCCTGGGCTTTGCGGAGAGGATCGGCTTTTATGAGGCCAATATATTCAAATACTCAAGAAGGGCCGGGACCGTGGCCGACAGGATGGAGGGACAGGTACCCGAGCAGCTTAAGTCCGAAAGGAGCGAAAGGCTGATAGAACTCTGTGAAAAACTGTCGGAGGACTACCGCAGGAGCTTCCTCGGGAAGGAGCTTGAGATGCTCTGCGAGGAACGAAAGACCATAGACGGAGAGGAATATGTCACGGGCTACACCAGGGAGTATGTGAGATGCCTTGCAAAGACCCCGGAGTTTGAGAGGAACCGTCTAATCCGGGGGACTGCAGAGAAGATACTCAGGGAAGCAGGCACGGGCGAATACATACTTCTGGGCTGATTTTAAAGTCAAAGCAAAACCGGAATCTGCGCAGCTTTAAAAAAACCAGGCTTTGGGATCTGAAAAACTTCCGGCCCCGGACATCGTGAAGCAGCAGTTCTGGGAGGAAGCTTTTCAGACACTGGATTGTTTAAAATGTTCGGAAGAAATCGTAAATATTTGTATATATTTATGACGTTGACTTTTCGTGGCCATGTAGTTTAAAATAAGTTAAGTTGAAAAAGGACGTGATGACATGAACGATATTCAGAATACACAGATCATAGGACAGATAAAGGAAGTTGCCAAGCCCAACGTAAGTGATGTACTTGCGCAGGTTTATGGTGCGTTGGTGGAAAAAGGCTATAATCCTATCAATCAGATCGTGGGATATATCATGTCGGGAGACCCTACTTATATCACCAGCCACAAGAACGCAAGGAGCCTCATAATGAAAGTTGAGCGTGACGAGATCCTTGAAGAGCTGATGGCAGCTTATGTGGAGAGCAGGCTTTCTTGACTGCACCTGAGCAGAGTTGCAGTATAATCTGATAAGGTAGGACATTTTTTTCAACATGCCGATATCCATCGGCATGTCGTTTTTGTGTTTTATGGGAAGGATAATGGGACTGGACTACGGCTCCAGGACAGTGGGAGTGGCGCTCAGCGATGCTCTCGGTGTCATTGCGTCTCCGTATGAGACCATCACAAGAGAAAAGGAAGGCAAGCTGCGCCCGACATTAAGGCGCATAGTTGAGCTGTGTGAAAAAGAGGACGTGGAGAGGATAGTCCTCGGCTACCCCCTGAACATGAACGACAGCGAGGGAGAGCGGACGGAAAAGACCCTTGAATTCAAAAGGCTGCTGGAGTTGAGACTTTCGGAGGGCGGACTGAAGACGGATATAGTGCTTTGGGATGAAAGACTTTCCACCCTTAATGCGGAAGAGGTGCTTTCGGAAAGCGGCATAGCCAGGGAAGACTGGAAGACCTATGTGGACAGGATCGCGGCAGCGCTTATACTTGAAGATTATATGAAGAATGGAGAAAGATGATGGATGATAAGATAGTTATGATAATGGATGACGGCACTGAAACCGAATTTACAGTGCTGGAGACCACTACCCTGGGAGGAGTGGATTATATACTTGTAACGGATGCACCGGACGGAGAGGACGGAGAGTGCTATCTGATGAAGGATATGTCAGACCCCGAGGATGAGGAGGCCCTCTACGTGGATGTGGAGGACGAAAACGAGAGAGAAACTGTGATGGGCATATTTGAAGAGATGCTGAAGGACGAGATAAGTATTGAGAAGCAGTAAGGACAAGATGGAAGAACAGAAGAAGGAACAGAAAAAGACGACAGGAAGAAGGACCGGAAAGGCAGCAGCCTCCGGAAGGAAGCCCGAGGCAGGGAGGCGCAGGACCGCTGCCAGGACAGGGGCTTCAGGGACAAAGACGGAAATGAACAAAGAAATGGCAAATATGGATATGAATACCGGAGCCGCAAAGACTGCGGCAAGAAAGAGAAGGACGCCTGCGCCGAGAAAGATAGATAAGACTCAGGTGGCAGACGGAAAGATGATAGTCTCCGCTGAAGCAAAAACAGAGACCAAAGGCAGAGGACGTTCACAGAAAAAGACGGAAGCACTGAAGGAGGGAAGCGCTGCTCCCGTAAGGAAGCGCAGGACCTATACCAGAAAGGGCAGGGGCAAGGCTCCTGAGACGGTAAAGATCATACCCCTCGGAGGACTCGAGGAGATAGGCATGAACATCACCGCCTTTGAGTATGGTGAAGATATAATCGTGGTGGACTGCGGCATGTCTTTCCCTGAAAATGACATGCTGGGCATAGACCTCGTTATACCGGATATAAGCTATCTGAAGGACAATGAGTCCAGGGTCAGGGGCTTTTTCATAACCCATGGACATGAGGACCATATAGGGGCCCTTCCCTATGTGCTCAGATCCCTCAATCTCCCCGTATACAGCACCAGACTGACCATAGCTCTTATATCCAATAAACTCAAGGAGGCAGGACTTCTTGAGAGCGCAAAGCTCAATGTGGTACAGCACGGAGATGTGATAAAGGCGGGAGCCTTTGAGGTGGAATTCATAAAGACCAACCACTCCATACAGGATGCCTCGGCCCTTGCCATAAAGAGCCCTGCCGGAGTAGTGCTCCATACGGGAGACTTCAAGGTGGACTATACCCCCGTATACGGAGACCCCATAGATCTTCAGAGATTTGCAGAGCTTGGAAAGCAGGGCGTGCTCGCCCTTATGGCAGATTCCACCAATGCCCTGAGGCCTGGTTTTACCATGTCGGAGCGTACCGTGGGAAGGACCTTTGACGCCATATTTGCAGCTCATCCCGACAAGAGGATCATAGTTGCCACCTTTGCGTCCAATGTGGACAGGGTGCAGCAGATAATAAATGATGCCGAGAAATACGGCAGGAAGGTGGTGATAGACGGCCGTTCCATGGTCAATGTCATAGGCACCGCCGCAGAACTCGGATATATCAGGATACAGCAGGGCACCCTGGTGGACATAGATCATATCAAGGATTATCCCGATGAAAAGATGGTACTGGTGACCACCGGAAGCCAGGGAGAGTCCATGGCGGCTCTCTCAAGGATGGCCAGCGGACAGCATAGAAAGTTGACTATAGGTCCCAAGGATCTGGTGGTACTGAGCTCCAACCCCATTCCCGGCAATGAAAAGGCCGTGGCGAAGGTCATAAATGAGCTTGCTCAGAAGCATGCGGAGGTCATAAATCAGGACACCCATGTATCAGGACATGCCTGCCAGGAGGAGCTTAAGCTGATATATGCTCTGGTACGTCCCAAGTTTGCCATCCCGGTACACGGAGAATACAGGCACAGGCTTGCCCAGAAGACCATAGCAGAGGATGTCTGCGTGTCTCCCGACAATGTCGTGATCGCCTCCTCCGGTGACGTGATAGAGCTTTCAGAGGACAGCTGCAGGATATCCGGACATGTGCAGGCGGGCCCTGTCATGGTGGACGGACTCGGCATAGGCGATGTGGGCAATATCGTCATGAGAGATAGACAAAATCTGGCACAGAATGGTATTATAATAGTCGTTATGACTCTGGAGAAGTATTCGGGAAGGCTGATATCCGGACCGGATATAGTAAGCAGAGGCTTTGTATATGTCCGGGAGCATGAGAACCTGATGGAGGATGCAAGGCTTACCGTGGCGGACGCCGTGGATGACTGCCTCATACATCATGTCAGCGACTGGGCAAAGATAAAGAATGTCATCAGGGATACCCTGAGTGACTTCATCTGGAAGAAGATGAAGCGCAATCCCATGATATTACCTATAATTTCGGAGGTCTGATGCAGGAAAATAAAGGATCAACCATAGGCAGGCTTGCTGATCTTCTGGGTGGCGCCGCAGGAAGGATAATCATTGCGGCGCTTTTGATATTGATCGCCTTTGAGCTGGGACAGCTGTGCTACAGCTTCGGAAGGTCCATCTTTTATCAGGATCCGATGGAGACGGCTCCCGGAACGGATGTGACGGTGGTGTTTGAAGAGGGCTGCACCCGTGAGGATGCTGCCGATATACTTGAGCAGAACGGGCTTATCAGGGATGCTGATGCATTTTCCATTCAGGAGATGCTTTATGAGGTCAACATTTATCCCGGAGAATATAAGCTCAACACCTCCATGACCACCAAGGAGCTGATCGAAGAGATCAACATATCAGAGGAAGAATACCAGGCAAGACTGGCAGAGTCTGAGAAGGCCCAGGAGATGGAGACCTCTGACGTTATCGGAGGCGGAGATGAGGCGGACATAATCACCCCTGAGGAGGCCGCTGCCATGACGGCGGGGGATGCGGCGGCAGAAACAGCCGGAGGAGAGGCTGAGGCTGGAGCCGGGGCTTCCCTGGAGGCTGATGGAGAGGCCGGAGCTGAGGCCGCGGGAGAGTGATGACAGCCATGGATCCGGTAAGGATAAAGGACTACATCCTTTCACTTTCATCTGAAAGGGACAGCTTCCTTTCGCAGCTTCGGGCTGAGGCTGAAAGGGACAGGGTGCCCATCATAAGGGAGGAGACCGAGGAGTTTCTTAAGACTCTCATAAAGCTTAAGGCACCTTCCCTTGTGCTTGAGATCGGCACTGCCATAGCCTACAGTACCATAGTCATGGCACGATCCTGCGATGCCGGTATCGTGACCATGGAAAATTACCAGAAAAGGATCGAAAGGGCCCGGGACAATATAATGCACTCCGGGCTTTCGGACAGGATAAGGCTCATGGAGGGAGATGCGGGAGAGCTCCTTCGGAAGCTTCCGGAGGAGGCCGGATATGGATCCGGATTTGACCTTATATTCCTTGATGCTGCCAAGGGCCAGTATATAAACTGGCTCCCTGATATAAAGCGGCTCATGAACAGAGGGTCTCTCCTTATAGCAGACAACGTGCTCCAGGATATGACGGTCATGGAATCCAGATTTACCGTGGAGCGAAGGGAGCGGACCACCCATAAGCGCATGAGGGATTTCCTCTATGCCATAAAGCATGATCCCGAACTTTCCAGCTCCGTGATACCCATAGGAGACGGAGTAAGCCTTTCCGTGAAGATCTGAAGGACAGAGATGAAAAGAAAAAAACCTGAGCTTTTGCTTCCGGCAGGGAATCTGGAGACTCTCAGGACCGCCATACGCTACGGCGCGGATGCGGTCTATATAGGGGGAGAGGCATTTTCCCTGAGGGCAAAGGCGGATAATTTTGATAAGGAAAAGATGTCAGAGGCCGTGGCCTATGCTCATGAGCATGGGGTCAGGGTCTATGTTACTGTCAATATATTTGCACACAATGCCGACCTTAAGAGGATGGATGATTATATCCTGGAGCTTAAGGATGTGGGGCCCGATGCTCTGATCATATCCGATCCCGGAGTATTCATGACGGCAAAGAGGCTTGCACCGGACATGGAGATACATATCTCCACTCAGATGAACAATACCAATTACGGAGATTATCTTTTCTGGCATGGACTGGGGGCAAAGAGGGTCGTGAGCGCCAGGGAGCTGTCCCTTTCCGAGCTTTCGGAGATAAGGGCCAGTATCCCGGAGGACATGGAGATAGAGACCTTTGTCCACGGAGCCATGTGCATGGCCTATTCCGGAAGATGCCTGCTCTCTTCCTTCCTTACAGGGAGGGATTCCAACAGGGGAGCCTGCACACACCCCTGCAGATGGAAATACGCCCTCTGCGAGGAAAAAAGGGAGGGTCAGTATTTCCCCATAGAAGAGGATGAGAGGGGCACATATATCTTTAATTCCAGGGATCTCTGCATGATAGAGCATATCCCGGAGCTCTGCGGGGCCGGGATAGACAGCTTCAAGGTAGAAGGAAGGATGAAGACGGAGCTCTATGTGGCCAGTGTGGCCAGATGCTACCGCAGGGCCATAGATGACTATTTTGAGTCCGAGGAACTCTACAGGGAGAACCTGCCTCTTTACCGGGAAGAGATAAGAAAATGCACTCACAGGGAATACACCACCGGATTTTTCTTCGGAAGGGCCGGTGCCGAGGCGATGATCTACGACAGCAGCACCTATGTGAAGGAATACACTTATCTCGGGACCGTGGTCACAAAAGAGGAGCTGTTCTCGGATGCAGAAGAGGAGGAGCTTCCGGGAGCTTCCTGCCCGGAGGGATTTTTCGGACTGGTGCAGAAGAATAAGTTTTCCGTCGGAGATGAGATCGAGATAATGCATGCGGATCTCACCAATGAAAGGGCAAGGGTCCTTGAGATCAGGGATGCCGTAAGCGGGGCATCCATGGACAGCTGTCCCCATGCAAAGCAGAGGCTTTATGTGAAGCTTGAAGCCATGCCGGGGCAGGGAGAGATACTCAGGACTGAAACTTTGAAGGAGTAAAATTTGGAACTGATCTTTTTCTCCATGGCGGGAGCCTGTATATTGTATTTTATGCTGATCGCGGCTTACAGCGGGATCTCTACTTCGTACATAGGGATCTGGCTGTGTCTGGCTGCGGTCTTTATTCTTATGGGCTTTTTCGGAAGAAAAAGAGAAAGAAAAAGAGAGGGCATGCCGAGGATGCTGCCGGTGTTCATATATACGACCTTCTTCATGTCCATGTTCATATTTGCCCTGACCATGTATCTGGTCACTGCAGATGCCAGAAGGAAGCCTGCGGAGAGGGCGGATTATGTGGTGGTGATAGGGGAAAGGATATTTGAGGACGGCATATCCAATTCCCTGAGGCTCAGGCTTGACCGGGCCTATGAGTATTATACCCAGAATCCCGATACGGTATTTATATTGTCGGGAGGACAGAAAGAAGGAGACCCGGTGCCGGAGGCCCTGGCCATGTATAATTACCTTTTCCTCAAGGGCGTCCCGGAAAAAAACATGCTCATGGAGATGTCCTCCACCAATACCAGGGAAAATATTTATTTTTCTCACAGAGTGATAGAAAGGGATTTAAAAAGGCACGGGCGGGAATGGAACGAGGATATCAGCACGGCCATACTGACCAGTGACTTCAACATGTATCGCTCTCTGAGATATGCCGGAAGAGCGGGCTACATAGATCCGGGAGGCATAGGCACCAGGACTGACATGGTGATGTTCCCTCATGAATGTGTCAGGGAATCCTGCGCCATAGTTGCGGGATACCTGATGGGAGAGCTTTAAGAAACAGTAAGGATATAAGGAGAACAGCATTGAAGAGTTTTGAAGAGATATACAGAAAGATAGATGAGCAGCAGCTGGAGGAAAGCATGGGGACCGGCACCGTATATGAACATATAGGGACCGGTGCCAGGGTATTTACCGTAAAAAACAAAGACATCAATAAGGTATTTTATATAGGCTTCAGGACCACTCCGAAAGACAGCACCGGAGTTCCCCACATCATGGAGCACAGCGTGCTCTGCGGATCGGAAAAATTCCCTCTGAAGGATCCCTTCGTGGAACTGGTGAAGGGTTCCCTCAACACCTTCCTCAATGCCATGACCTATCCGGACAAGACCGTGTATCCCGTGGCATCCTGCAATGACAGGGATTTTCAGAATCTGATGGATGTATATCTGGATGCGGTACTCCATCCCAATATCTATCGGGAAAGGAAGATCTTTGAGCAGGAGGGCTGGCACTACGAGCTCAATGAGCAGGGAGAGCTGATATATAACGGCGTGGTCTATAACGAGATGAAGGGCGCCTTTTCAAGCCCCGAGGCCGTATTGGAGCGCAGGACCCTCCATGCTCTGTTCCCGGATACCACCTACGGCTTTGAGTCAGGAGGAGACCCGGAGGATATCCCGAAGCTCAGCTATGAGGCTTTTTTGGATTTCCACAGGGCTTATTATCATCCCTCCAATTCATATATCTATCTTTACGGAGATATGGATATGGAGGAGAAGCTCAGATGGATAGATGAAAATTATCTGAGTGCATATGAAAGAAGAACGGTGGACTCTGCGGTGACTATGCAGCAGGCCTTCAGTGAGCCTGTCAGCGAGACCTGGTATTATCCGATAGGAGACGAAGAGAGCGAGGAGAGACATACTTATCTTTCAAAGAACTTTGTGGTGGGCGGAGCTCTGGATCCGGTGCTCAATAACGCCTTTCAGATACTGAGCTTCCTGCTGCTGGATGCACCGGGAGCTCCCCTTTCCGAGGCCCTGATAAAGGCAGGCATAGGAGAGGATATACTTGGCGGCTATCAGAACGGTATAAGGCAGCCCTATTTCTCAGTCGTGGCGAAAAATGCCGACCTGAAGGACAAGGCTCGCTTTGAGGAGATAATAGCCGATACCCTTAAAGGCCTGGTGAAGGAGGGTATCAAGAAGCAGAGCCTCTATGCCGCCATCAATTATTCCGAATTCAAGACCAGGGAGGCGGATTTCGGAAGGACTCCTGCAGGTCTCGTCTACGGACTTAATGCCTTTGATTCCTGGCTTTATGATGAGGACCCGATGCTTCATCTTCGGAGCCTCAGCATTCTTTCAGAGCTCAGGAAAAAGGCAGAGGGCAGATATTTTGAGGAGCTGATAGAGAAGTACCTTCTTGATAACAGCTTTTCAGCCTCCGTGGATATAGTTCCCAGGAAGGGACTGCTTGCAGAAAATGAGGCCAGGACCGCAGCGGAGCTTCGGGCATACAGAGACAGCCTTAAAAAAGAAGAGCTTGAAAAGGCCGCAGCGGAGGCCTTTGAGCTAAAGGCCTATCAGGATGAAAAGAACAGTGAAGAGGATCTGGCCCGCATACCCCTTCTTAAGCTGAGCGACATACCCGCAGTGACTCCGGAGGCAAACCGGATAAATACCAGGGACCTGGGAGGTCTGGTCGGGACATCCATGGATTCAAATGGCATAGTATATGTAAGGGTGCTTTTTGATACGGAAAAGCTCAGCGAGGACGAGATACAGAAGGCAGCCTTCCTGTCATATATACTGGGTGAGATGGACACTGCGGATCACACCTACGCCCAGCTCAGTGATGAGATAATGCTCAATTCCGGAGGACTGGACTTTGACACCGCAGCCTATCCCAGGGCTGACGGAAGCGGAGATATGAGGGGATTTTTGTACCTTGATTTCCGTGTGCTGGAGGAAAAGCTGGACTTTGGCTTTGATACGGGATTTGAGATCATAAGCAGGACTCTCCTTGATGATGAAGACAGGGTCATGGAGAAGCTCAATGAGGCAAAGAGCCGCATGCAGGCAAGGATAGACGGCGCTTCCCATAGCGCAGCCGTGACAAGGGCCTGCTCCTATTTTGACAGGACCTCCAGATTCGATGACCTGACAGAGGGCATAGCCTTCTATGATTTCCTTAATTCCGCTTCAAAGGAATGTGCCTGCGGGGAGAAAAGGAAGGACTTCATCGCATCCCTTAAGGATGTGAGCGAAAAGCTTTTCAGGACTGAAAATGTGCTCATATATGCGGCAGGGTCCGACGAGGGCCTTAAGCAGGCAGGACTGAGGGCTGCAGAACTCAGAGAAAGGCTTGATAAAAAGGCTTCCGGATCAGAAATGGATGTAAACAAGGGCCATGAAGTCCCGGAGGGACGCAGGCTCCTGCCTCTTGGAAGGCTCAATGAGGGTATAAAGACCACATCCATGGTCAATTATGTGGCCAGGGCCGGCATCATAAGGGATGGGGAGCATGGCTTTACAGGAGCCCTGGATGTGCTCAGGGTGCTCCTTAATTATGAATACCTCTGGCAGAATCTGAGGGTCAAGGGAGGAGCCTATGGCTGCATGTCAGGCTTCGGGCGCTCGGGAAAGGCCTATCTGGTATCCTACAGGGATCCCGAGGTAGCGAAGACCAATGCAGTATATAAGGGACTCCCGGAATATCTGCGAAGCCTCAGCCTCAATGAGCGGGACGTCAATAAATACATAATAGGTGCCATGTCAGATTTCGACAGGCCCCTGACCCCTTCCATGAAGACAAGGGATGGGCTTTCAGCCTACCTTTCCGGCGTGAGCAATGAGGACAGGGATAAAGAGAGGGCAGAGATCCTCGGCTGCACCAATGAAAAGCTCAGGGAGCTTGCGGACTATGTTGAGAGGCTGCTTTCCGGAGACTATATCTGCGCTATAGGAAATGCGGGCATGATAGACAGGGACAGTGCTGAATTCGGACGTACCAGGGAGCTTTACATATGAGATCGGGATATGCAGCATTTATAGGAAAGCCCAACGTAGGCAAATCCACCCTCATGAATGAGCTGATAGGCCAGAAGATAGCCATCACCTCGCCCAAGCCCCAGACTACCCGCAGCAGGATAGAGACCGTATATACGGATGAAAGGGGGCAGATAGTCCTCCTGGATACACCCGGAATACATAAGGCAAAAAACAAGCTCGGGGAATATATGGACGATGTGGCGGAGCGCACCTTTTCAGAGGCCGATGTCATAGTCTGGGTCGTGGAGCCCAGGGATGAACTCGGCGAAGAGGAGGAGAGGATCGCAAGGCTCATCAATGAGAAAAACAGCGGCAGAAAGCCTCTGATCCTTGCGGTCAACAAGGCCGACCGCTTCAAAAATGAAAAAGAGCTTTCTGATACGGCAGCCCTTTATAAGGCAAGGGTGGAGCCCAGGGAAGTGATAGCCGTATCTGCCCTTAAGGGAGACAATGTGGACAGGCTCAGGGATATGCTTTTTGAGCTGATGCCTGAGGGACCTCTCTATTATGATGAGGATACGGTGACCATGATACCCCTCCGTACCATAGCGGAGGAGATAATCAGGGAGAAGGCCCTCCGCATGCTTTCCGATGAGGTGCCCCACGGCATAGCCGTGGTGGTGGAGAGCTTTAAGGAAAGACGGGACGGTTCCTATGATATTGCCGCGGACATAATCTGTGAGCGGGACAGCCATAAGGGCATGATCATAGGAAAGGGCGGACAGATGCTTAAAAAGATAGGCATGGCCGCGAGAAAGGATATAGAGGAGCAGGTGGAGGCAAAGGTCAACCTGAGGCTTTTCGTAAAGGTAAGGAAGGGCTGGAGGGATAACCAGGGCTTCATAAGGAGCTTTGGATATGACCTCAGGAAATGACCTTAGGAAACGACCTTCCGGAATGACCTTTGATGGCAGACTTCGGGAATGAGCTTCAGGAATGACCTCCGGGAAATATTTCTGGAAATGACCGCCGGAAGGGCAGGTACTGCTGAAATAGGGTCCTGGTACCTTCACATAAGGAAGATCAAAGTGGCTGAAGAGTTAACGGTAAAAGGAATAGTCCTTTTTATAGCACCACAATCTGAATACAGCAAAAGAGTGACGATACTTTCTGACAAACTCGGAAAGATAACAGCTTTCGCCCAGGGGGCCGCAAAGATAAATTCCAGACTCATAGGAAAGCTCAGACCCATGACCGCAGCGGTCTTCCGGATATCAAAGGGACGCTCGGCCTACAATATCCATGGGGCGGAGCTGATAGACCCCTTCCTTGAGCTGAGCCGGGATCCAGAGGACTCATTTTACGGGACCTATTTTCTGGAGATGGCGGATTACTTTGCCCAGGAGGGCATGGTGGAGGAAGAGGCTAAAAGCATGCTGAACCTGCTTTTTCTGAGCCTGGATGCTCTGCGGAAGGGGCAGCTTGACAGAAGGCTCATAAGAGCAGTATATGAGCTTCGGCTCCTGGTGACGGAGGGTGAATATACCGAGGCCCCCAAAAGGGGACCAAAGGAGCTCCATGAGCTCTGGAGACATGTGGTGTCTTCTCCCCTTTCAAAGCTTTTTGACCGGGAGCATTATGAGGACAGTGAGCTCTGCAGTCTCTTTTCCGATGAGGCCATAGCCATGTCAAAGGAGCTGTGCAGACATGAATTCAGGTCAAGGCGCCTGCTGTAGGAAGCTCGCTCTTGCGTAAGGGGAAGCCTTGGAGTATACTGAATAAATGCCGGTACAAAGGGAAGAAGCCCAAGTACCAGACGTCATACCAGAAGGCCGCAGGGACTTTAAGCTGCGGTAAGGTAAACAGGAGATCACGAACATGGACAGAACAAAGATAAAGATGGAAGATATCATAGCTCTCTGCAAGAACAGGGGATTCATATTTCCCGGCTCTGAGATCTACGGAGGCCTGGCAAATACCTGGGATTACGGCAATCTCGGAGTAGAGCTCAAGAATAATGTCAAGAAGGCCTGGTGGAAGAAATTCGTTGAAGCCTCAAAATACAATGTAGGCGTGGACTGTGCGATACTCATGAATCCTCAGACCTGGATAGCCTCAGGACATCTGGCAAGCTTCTCTGATCCTCTTATGGACTGCAAGAAGTGCAAGGAGAGATTCAGGGCTGACAAGCTTATCGAAGATTACTGCGAGGAGCACGGCATAAAGCTTCCCAATGATTCTGCCGACGGCATGACGAACGAGGAGATGGAGAAGTTCATCTCTGATAACAACATACCCTGCCCCAGCTGCGGAAGCCATGACTGGACCCCCATAAGGAGCTTCAACCTGATGTTCAAGACCTTCCAGGGAGTTACCGAGGATGCGAAGAATACCGTATATCTGAGGCCTGAGACTGCCCAGGGCATCTTCGTCAATTTCAAGAATGTCCAGAGGACCTCAAGGAAGAAACTTCCCTTCGGCATAGGCCAGATAGGAAAGTCATTCCGCAACGAGATAACCCCCGGCAACTTTACATTCAGGACCAGGGAGTTCGAGCAGATGGAGCTGGAGTTCTTCTGCAAGCCCGACACTGACCTTGAGTGGTTCGCATACTGGAAGGAATTCTGCATAAAGTGGCTCAAGGATCTGGGCCTCAAGGACGAGGAGCTTCGTGCCAGGGACCACAGCCCTGAGGAGCTGTCCTTCTATTCCAAGGCTACGACGGACCTCGAGTTCCTCTTCCCCTTCGGATGGGGCGAGCTCTGGGGCATAGCTGACAGGACCGATTACGACCTTGGCCGTCACATGGAGGTCTCAAAGCAGGATCTCACATATATGGATGACGAGACCAATGAGAAATACATACCCTATGTCATAGAGCCTTCACTGGGAGCTGATCGTGTGACCCTTGCTTTCCTCTGCTCGGCCTATGATGAGGAGGAGCTTCCCGGCGGAGACAAGAGGACTGTCATGCATTTCCATCCGGCCCTTGCCCCGGTCAAGATAGCAGTGCTGCCTCTTTCAAAGAAGCTCAACGAGGGAGCAGAGAAGGTCTTTGACATGCTGCTCAATAAATATTACTGTGAGTTCGATGACAGAGGAAGCATCGGAAAGCGCTACAGACGTCAGGATGAGATCGGAACGCCCTTCTGCATAACCTATGATTTTGATTCCGAGCAGGATGGAACGGTCACCATACGTCATCGTGACAGCATGGAGCAGGAGAGGGTGAAGATAGACGACCTCCTTTCCTACTTTGACGGAAAGTTCGACTTCTGATCATAAAGGAGCAGGAATGAAGCTTTTTACCAGACTTGCGGTCATGTTCTGCATAAGCACCGTGCTCCCCATAGTGCTCATGTATCTGACACTGACCGGCAGGACTGATTTCAATACGGATATATTCATCTTGGTGGGAGCAGGCTTTGTCCTGCTCTCTTGGATTTATTCGTCCATACTGAGGCCCCTTGATGAGCTTCGGCACGCCACTCAGAAGATAAAGGACGGTGATCTGGACTTTACCCTGGAAAGTGAAAATGACGATGAGATAGGTCAGCTCACTGAGGACTTCGAGGAGATGAGGATCAGGCTCAAGGAGTCCCAGGAGGAGAAGATGAAGTCTGAAAATGAGTCGAAGGAGCTGATAAGCAACATAGCCCATGACTTAAAGACGCCCATCACCGCCATCCAGGGATATGCCGAGGGCATACTGGACGGAGTAGCCTCAAGCCCTGAGATGATGGAAAAGTATATCAGGACGATATATAATAAAGCCAACGACATGTCCAGGCTCATAGATGAGCTGACCTACTATTCCAAGATAGATACCAATAAGATACCCTATAATTATAAAAAGCTGAATGTAAGAGAATATTTTGATGACTGTGCCGAGGAGATTGGGCTGGATATGGAGTCCCGGGGGATCGAATTTGCCTATCAGAACAGCGTGGCAGAGGATGTGCTGGTCATAGCGGATCCGGAGCAGCTTCGCAAGGTCATAAACAACATAGTCGGAAACTCGGTAAAATATCTGGACAAGACCCCGGGCCATGTGAGCATACACGTAAGCGATATCGGAGACTTCATACAGTGCGATATAAGCGATAACGGCTGCGGAGTAGCAAAGCAGGATCTGACCAGGATATTCGAGCGCTTCTTCCGTACCGATGCAAGCCGCAATTCCCTGCGGGGAGGATCGGGCATAGGGCTCTCGATAGTAAAGAAGATAATAGAGGATCACGGAGGCAGGATCTGGGCCTCCAGTGTTGAGGGTGAGGGACTTACCATACATTTCCTGCTGAGGAAATACATGGAAGTCAGACTGTAGACAGGAGGAAGATATGGCAGGCAAAAAGATCCTTATAGTTGAGGATGAGATAAGCATAGCTGAGCTGGAGAGGGACTATCTTGAACTTTCGGGCTTCAGCGTGGATATGGAGGCAGACGGAGACAGCGGACTCAAGACTGCCCTGGAGAAGGACTATGACCTGATCATACTTGATATCATGCTGCCCGGCACGGACGGCTTTGAGATATGCCGCAGGGTAAGAGAGCAGAAGGATACGCCCATACTTATGGTCACTGCAAAGAAAGAGGATATCGACAAGATCCGGGGCCTGGGACTGGGGGCGGACGATTATATAACAAAGCCCTTCTCGCCTTCAGAGCTGGTGGCCAGGGTCAAGGCCCATATGAGCCGTTATGAAAGACTTACAGGCAGTGAGAAGAACCACAACGACATCATAGAGATCAGAGGACTCAAGATAGACAAGACCGCAAGGCGCGTATGGGTGGACGGGACTGAGAAGCAGTTCACCACCAAGGAATTCGATCTCCTTACCTTCCTGGCTGAGCATCCCAATCATGTATTTACCAAGGAGGAGCTGTTCAGGGAAATCTGGGATATGGATTCCATAGGCGATATCGCCACGGTCACGGTCCATATCAAGAAGATAAGGGAAAAGATCGAATACAATACGGCGAAGCCCCAGTACATAGAGACCATATGGGGAGTGGGCTACCGCTTCAAGGTATGAATTTATACCGGCTCCGGGACGACCGGAGCCCTTTTTATGCCTGAAACCGGGAAATAGTGCCAAAGGTTTTTCTAAAAATACTTTTATTGGGGGTCTTGTTGTGTTAGAATAAACTCATAAATGACCGATACGGCGAAATGCACAGGACCAAAGGGCCTCTGGCATTTCCTTTTGTGCGGTTATATGAGTGTTTCTCCCCAAAGGAGATATACCTTACATAATTATTTATGCATTATTTTTAAGGAGGATGATTAACATGGCACACAAATGGGTGTATATGTTCAAAGAGGGTAATGCAGACATGCGTAACCTTCTTGGCGGTAAGGGTGCCAACCTCGCCGAGATGACGAATTTGGGCCTTCCGATCCCTCAGGGATTCACCGTTACCACCGAAGCATGTACCGACTACTACACACAGGGAGGCAAGATCTCCGATGAGATCAATGGACAGATCCTTGAGGCTCTCAAGAAGGTAGAGGAGATCAACGGCAAGAAGTTCGGAGACAATGCAGATCCCCTTCTTGTATCAGTTCGTTCAGGTGCCCGTGCTTCCATGCCCGGTATGATGGATACCATCCTTAACCTTGGACTTAACGATCAGGCAGTTGAGGGCTTTGCCGCTAAGACAGGCAACCCCAGATTCGCTTATGATTCCTACAGAAGATTCATCCAGATGTTCTCAGACGTAGTTATGGAGATCCCCAAGTCTACCTTCGAGAAGATCATCGACGCTGTAAAGGAAGAGAAGGGCGTTAAGTACGACATCGAGCTTGACGCTGACGATATGAAGGAGCTTATCAAGCGCTTCAAGGAGTACTACAAGGAGCAGAAGGGTGAGGAGTTCCCTCAGGATCCCATGGTTCAGCTCATGGAGGCTGTTAAGGCCGTATTCCGTTCCTGGAACAACCCTCGTGCCATCGTTTATCGCCGTATGAACGATATCCCCGGAGACTGGGGCACAGCCGTAAACGTACAGACCATGGTATTCGGAAACATGGGCAATACTTCCGGTACCGGCGTTGCATTTACACGTAATCCTTCCACCGGTGAGAAGGGCATCTATGGTGAGTACCTCATCAATGCACAGGGTGAGGACGTCGTTGCAGGCGTTCGTACTCCCAGCCCCATCACAAAGCTGGAGCAGGATCTTCCCGAGTGCTACAAGCAGTTCATGGAGCTTGCCATGAAGCTTGAGGATCACTACCGTGATATGCAGGATATGGAGTTCACCATCCAGGAGGGCAAGCTGTTCTTCCTTCAGACCAGAAATGGTAAGAGAACTGCACAGGCTGCCATCAAGATCGCATGTGACCTCGTTGATGAGGGCAAGATCACTCCCGAGGAGGCTGTATGCCGTATCGAGGCTAAGTCCCTTGACCAGCTTCTGCATCCCACCTTCGTACCCGAGGCTCTTAAGGCCGGCAAGGTAATGGGCGAGGCACTTCCCGCATCTCCCGGAGCTGCTGCAGGTAAGATCTACTTCACAGCTGAGGAGGCTAAGGCTGCTCACGCCAAGGGCGAGAGAGTCATCCTTGTAAGACTTGAGACCTCTCCCGAGGACATCGAGGGTATGCAGGCTTCAGAGGGTATCCTTACCGTAAGAGGCGGAATGACCTCTCACGCAGCCGTTGTTGCAAGAGGTATGGGAACCTGCTGCGTATCCGGATGCGATGCCATCAAGATGGATGAGGAGAACAAGAAGTTCGAGCTCAATGGCAAGGAGTACCATGAGGGAGATTACATCTCACTTGACGGAAGCACAGGTAAGATCTACGATGGCGACATCGAGACCCAGGATGCTACCGTAGGCGGAGATTTCGGACGTATCATGGCATGGGCAGACGCTAACAGGAGACTGAGCGTTCGTACCAACGCTGATACACCCAGAGATACACTGAAGGCTATAGAGCTTGGCGCTGAGGGCATCGGACTTTGCCGTACAGAGCACATGTTCTTTGATGCAGAGCGTATACCCAAGATCCGTAAGATGATCCTTTCCGAGACCGTAGAGGCCAGAGAGGCAGCCCTTGCAGAGCTCCTTCCTTATCAGAAGGGCGACTTCAAGGCTATGTACAAGGCTCTTGACGGAAGACCCATGACCATCAGATTCATCGATCCTCCTCTTCACGAGTTCGTTCCCAAGACTCAGGAAGAGATCGACGAGCTTGCTAAGGATATGGGACTTACTCCCGAGCACGTAAAGGCAGTCTGCGACAGCCTGCACGAGTTCAACCCCATGATGGGTCACAGAGGATGCCGTCTGGCAGTTACTTATCCTGAGATCGCAAGGATGCAGACCAGAGCCGTTATGGAGGCTGCTATCGAGGTTCAGGAAGAGACCGGAAAGCAGATCATCCCTGAGATCATGATCCCTCTCGTAGGAGAGAAGAAGGAGCTCAAGTACGTTAAGGATGTAGTCGTTGAGGAAGCTGAGAAGGTTAAGCAGGAGAAGAATTCCGACATGCAGTACCACATCGGTACCATGATCGAGATCCCCAGAGCAGCCCTTCTTGCAAACGAGATCGCTGAGGAGGCTGAGTTCTTCTCATTCGGTACCAACGACCTTACTCAGATGACCTTTGGATTCTCCAGAGACGATGCAGGTAAGTTCCTTGATGCTTACTACAAGGCCAAGATCTACGAGTCAGATCCGTTTGCTAAGCTTGACCAGGCAGGCGTAGGCCAGCTCGTTAAGATGGCAGTTGAGAAGGGAAGAGCTACTCGTCCCGAGCTCAAGTGCGGTATCTGCGGAGAGCACGGCGGAGATCCTTCCACCGTTGAGTTCTGCGATAACATAGGTCTCAACTATGTATCCTGCTCACCTTTCCGTGTGCCTATCGCAAGACTTGCAGCAGCTCAGGCAGCTATCAAGCGTGAGGGCAAGGCCTGATCCTAAGGACATGCTGAAGGAACATGCTTAAAGCTGTTTCCTGAAGGATATCCGAGATCGGAGATATTAAAGAGATACTGATCACCGTTCCGCTTTTGCGGAGCGGTGATTTTTTTATGGTGAGGGTGTTTCCGGCCTCGGTTTATGACAGCCATAACCCAGGATTCTGACAGGGATCGGAAAACAGATTCTTAATAAATGTTTCTGCTCTTTTTTTATTTCCATATTTACAAAAGGTCTGGGAAGAGCTAAATATAATCTTATAGTAAATATCCGGGGCAGGGACCCGGGATGGCTGCAGCCTGTCAGGGCAGCGCTGAGATCAAAAATTCAGAGGGAGGGAAAATGTCTAAAAAAGTTTTTAAAAACTGCAAGGTGGTTGATGTAATGGAGAGAAGGATCTTCGACAGGGAGATCCTTGTTGAGGATGGAAAGATAGCGGAGGTTGGGACTTCCGTCAATGCCGAGGGGGCCGAAGTGACGGATCTTCAGGGCAAATATATCATGCCGGGACTTTTCAACTGTCATACCCATTTCTGCATGGCTCCGGATCCTGCAACGGATTACAGCCTCAATGATGCAAAGATAACGATCCTGGCCATCAACAATCTTAAGATGTATCTCAAGACCGGAGTCACCTTCATAAGGGATGTGGGCGGAAATAACTATGTGGATATAGATGTCAGGAATGCCGCAAGGAAGGGACAGCTGGAGGCGCCTGATATGCAGGTGTCCGGAAAGATCATCTGCATGACCGGAGGACACGGATGGCAGATGGGCAGAGAGGCTGATGGCCCCGATGACTGCAGAAAGGCAGCCAGGGAACAGCTTCGTGCAGGTGCGGACTGGATAAAGATAATGGGCACCGGCGGAGTCATGACTGAAGGCGTTGAGCCCGGATCGCCCCAGCTCAACGAGGACGAGCTCAGGGCTGCGATCGAAGAGGGACATAAGGTCGGAGCAAAGTCGGCGACCCATTCTCAGGGCATGACAGGCATCAAAAATGCTCTCAGGGCCGGAGTGGATTCGGTAGAGCATGGCTTCTATATGGATGACTGGTGCTTTGACTGGATGAAGGAGCACAATGTTTACTATGTGCCCACCCTTGCAGCGGTACACTGGATAAAGGTAAACGGTGTTGAGGCTGGCATACCCGAGTATGCGGTAAGGAAGGTCAATGCCACCTGCGAGGATCACCTGGACACCTTCCGCAGGGCCTATAAGGCGGGAGTCAAGATCGTGCTCGGCACAGATGCAGGCACACCCTTCAATCGCCATGATCTCACGGCTTATGAGATAGTCCTGATGGAAAATGCGGGCATGGAGCCCTGGGATGCCTTAAGGGCAGGAACCATAGTGGCTGCGGAGATGTGCGGAGTGGATAAGACCCACGGCAGCATCGAGGTCGGAAAGAAGGCCAACATGGCAGTATTTGACAATGATCCCACCAAGGATGCGGAGGGTATGCTTCATTGCCGCATGACAGTGCTTGGCGGAGAGATCGTATATACCGATATGTAAATTTAAAAGCAGGCCGGAGTACACCGGCATCACCGGCATATGAGGGGCTCTCATATGCCGGTGTTTTTATCTGCAGACAAAAGGCTTCCTCAGGCAAATGGCGGCAGTGTTTCCGCAAAAACATTGACATTTGCGGAATGCTCTGCTACTATACGAAAAACAGGATCGCATTGATAGAGGCGCGGGCTTCAAAAGTAGACCATGGCAAGGACAGGCATCCGCCATGGAAGAAAGGGGAGACCGCCGAAGCTTGACAGGCTGCCTGAGCCTGGCCTGCTGGGCCGCAGGGGAATACGCTGCGGACTGTCACAAATTTTTGTGGAGCGCTATTGGATCGATACGAAAGCCCTATGGGCGTTGATTTTGTATTTTCATGGACCGCTTTACAAAGCGGTTCATTTTTGTTTGACGGCAGGCTTTGAGATACGCCGTCACAAAGAGGATCTGATATTCCTGTTTGGAGCATATGGTTTAGCTTTATGGTATCAGAAGTAGGAGGAGAAATATGAAAAAGCTTGTGAGATTATGTATGGCACTGGGACTTATGGCTGCACTTACGGCCTGCGGCTCTCAGAATGCAGAGGAGCAGATCGAGTCCATAGCAGCTGAGGCGGGCGAGACAGCAGCCGAGGCTGCCGGAGAAGCTGCCGCAGAGGCTGCAACAGGCAGCGGAGTGGAGGACGGAGTCCTTACCGTAGGCATGGAGTGTGCATACGCACCCTATAACTGGATGCAGATGGATGACTCAAACGGAGCAGTGGAGATATCAAATGTTCCGGGTTCCTATGCCAACGGATATGACGTGATGATCGCAAAGAAGATATGTGAGGAGAACGGATGGGAGCTGGAGGTAGTCTCCAGTGCCTGGGATTCCCTGGTGCCCGGAGTACAGTCCGGTACCCTGGATGCCTGCATAGCAGGACAGTCCATGACCGCTGACCGTATGGCTGAGGTGGATATGGCCGGTCCTTACTACTATGCTACCATCGTATGCGTGACCACAAAGGACAGCCCCTATGCTTCAGCGGCCTCCATCGCTGACCTTGCGGGAGGAAAATGTACGGCTCAGTCAGGCACCATCTGGTATGATTCCTGCCTGCCCCAGATAGAGGGCGCAGAGCTTGCGTCTCCTGCAGAGACTGCTCCGGCCATGCTCATGTCTCTTGAGACAGGTACCGTGGATTTCATCTGCACGGATATGCCTACGGCCCTGGCCGCAGCCGAGAAGAACGAGGACCTTGTGATACTTGATTTCTCCGGAACAGATGGAGATTTCCAGTTTGCCACCGAGGAGGAGAGGGCTGAAAATGTCAATATCGGCATCTCAGTACGTAAGGGCAATACAGAGCTCCTTGATGCAATGAATGAGGTCTTAAGCGGCATGACTGAGGATGATTTCAATGCTCTCATGGAAGAGGCCATAGCGGTCCAGCCTGAGGTATAAGAAGGAGTTTGACGTGGACAAATTTTTGAAGCTTGGCAGCGATATGGCGCTGCTTTGGGAAAATTATGGCAGCGCATATATCAGCGGCATGGGGAGCACCCTTGCCCTGGCATTGATCGCAACACTTATAGGCTGCATCATAGGCCTTATCTGCGGCATACTCAATACGATACCCTATAACGAATATACTCCCAGGCCCAAACGCTTCCTGCTCAAGCTCATCAGGGTGATCGTCAGGATATACGTGGAGGTATTCAGAGGCACCCCCATGGTGCTGCAGGCGGTATTCATATATTATGGACTGCCCTACTTTTCAGGCAATACCATGCAGTTCGATAATCTCTGGACTGCTGCCATACTCATAGTCTCCATCAATACCGGAGCCTACATGGCGGAGTCCGTGAGGGGCGGCATCATTTCCATTGATCCGGGACAGACAGAGGGAGCCAAGGCCATCGGTATGACCCATGTGCAGACCATGACCTCGGTCATACTGCCCCAGGCTTTGAGGAATATCATGCCTCAGATCGGCAACAACTTCATCATCAATGTCAAGGACACCTCGGTGATGTTCATCATCGGATTTACGGAGTTCTTTGCCTTCCACAGATATATCACCGGCGTCAACAACATGTATTTTCCGTCGGCGGCGATAGAGATGATCGGATATCTGTCGATGACGCTGATAGCTTCAGTGATACTGCGCTTTATGGAAAAACGCATGGACGGAGATGACAGCTATGAGCTTGCAAGCGAGGATCAGCTCGTCATGGCAGCAGGCACCTATACCCATCCTGACAAGGGCTCTCCCTTTGATGAATATAACAAAGAGGGCGGCAGTCTTAAGAAGGCTCCGGGAAAGAAAAAGAGATTCGGCAGAGGAGGTGACAGGCTGTGAGTGAGGTCATACTTGAGGTAAAGCATCTGTCCAAGAGCTTCGGTTCCCACAGCGTGCTTAAGGATATAGATTTCAATGTCAGCCCCGGGGATGTGACCAGCATCATCGGAGCCTCAGGCTCGGGAAAATCCACACTGCTCCGCTGCATAAATCTATTGGAGACCCCTACAAGCGGTGAGATACGCTATCATGGCTCGGTCATCACAGGCCCCGGAGTAGATGCGGCAAAGTACCGCTCCCATGTGGGCATGGTATTTCAGTCCTTCAATCTTTTCAACAACATGACCGTGCTTGAAAACTGTATGGTCGGTCAGGTAAAGGTGCTGAAAAAGACCAAGGCTGAGGCCAGGGAAAAGGCCCTTTACTATCTTGACAGAGTAGGCATGACACCCTATATCAATGCCAGACCCCGACAGATATCGGGAGGCCAGAAGCAGAGGGTGGCCATAGCCAGGGCCCTTGCCATGGATCCTGAGATCCTGCTGTTTGATGAGCCTACCTCGGCACTGGATCCTGAAATGGTTGGAGAGGTTCTGAGCGTCATGCAGAAACTTGCGGAGGAGGGCATGACCATGCTGGTGGTGACCCATGAGATGGCCTTCGCCAGGGATGTATCCAAGCGCGTGGTATATATGAACGACGGAGTCATCTGCGAGGAGGGTACTCCGGGGGAGATCTTCGGAGATCCCAAGAAGCAGGAGACCAGGGACTTCCTGTCAAGATTCAGAAAGGAAGGACCGGCGGTCTGATCAGAGGAAGATAATTCAGGCTGCGAAGGGTCTTTAGAAAAAATATTATACGAAATTCTCTTATGATTTTCTCAGAAAAAAGAGCAGGAAAGATTAGCTTTCCTGCTCAAATATTATATATAGCTTTTTTCAGGTGATCACATATCTGATACGGTGATCATATGGGATGGGAACAGCTTTATTCCATCTCTATCGTGCCCGGCGGCTTGCTGGTCACATCATAAAGTACGCGGTTTACTCCCTTTACCTCATTGACGATGCGGGTCATGATGCGCTGCAGCAGCTCATAGGGCAGGTCTGCAGCAGTTGCAGTCATGAAATCTGAGGTCAGCACTGCACGGAGCACCACTGCATAGTCATAGGTCCTGAAGTCTCCCATGACACCTACGGAGCGCATATTGGTAAGGGCTGCAAAGTACTGGCTGATCTGCTTATCCATGCCTGCCTTTGCTATCTCCTCACGATAGATATAGTCTGCATCCTGAACTATCCTTATCTTCTCAGGAGTGATCTCTCCGATGATACGTACTCCAAGTCCGGGTCCGGGGAAGGGCTGACGGAATACCAGGTATTCGGGCAGTCCGAGCTCAAGGCCTGCGGCCCTTACCTCATCCTTGAAGAGCAGCCTCAGAGGCTCGATGATCTCCTTGAAGTCCACATGCTCGGGAAGTCCGCCTACATTGTGATGGGACTTTATGACTGCACTCTTTCCAAGTCCTGACTCTATCACGTCCGGATAGATCGTACCCTGGGCCAGGAAATCAACGGCTCCGATCTTCTTTGCCTCATCCTCGAATACATTTATGAATTCAGCTCCGATGATCTTACGCTTCTGCTCGGGATCCGTGACCCCTTCAAGCTTTTCATAGAATCTCTTTGAAGCATCCACATGCACAAAATTGAGGTCATAGTTTCCTTCAGGCCCAAATATGGATTCGACCTCGGCAGCCTCATTTTTACGGAGCAGACCGTGATCCACGAATACGCAGGTAAGCTGCTTTCCGATGGCCTTGGAAAGAAGCACTGCGCAGACTGAGGAATCTACTCCTCCGGAAAGAGCCAGAAGCACTCTGCCGCTTCCTACCCTGTTTCTGATATCGGCTATGCTCCTCTCTATGAAGGAGCCCATGGTCCAATCGCCTCTGCAGCCGCAGACATCCATGACAAAAGCTTTGAGCATATCAAAGCCATGCTCAGTATGATTCACCTCAGGATGGGGCTGGATGGCATATATCTTTCGCTCGGGGCACTCCATTGCAGCCACGGGGCATACGGCGGTCTTGGCCGTTACCTTAAAGCCCTCAGGCACCTGTGCAATGTAGTCTGTATGGCTCATCCAGGCTATGCCCTTTTCAGGCACATCCTTGAACAGTACCGAAGTCCTATCATAGCTTATCTCTGTCCTTCCGTACTCGGAAGTGGGAGCGGTATCCACTTTTCCTCCCAGGGTATAGGCTATGAGCTGAGCGCCGTAGCATATGCCGAGTATCGGTATGCCCAGGTCAAATATGGCCTTATCCACATGCTGTGACTCCTCGAGGTATACCGAATTGGGTCCTCCGGTGAAGATGATCCCCTTGGGATTCATCTCCTTAATCTTCTCGATGGAAAGCGTTGACGGATGTACTTCGCAATAAACGTGGCACTCACGGACACGGCGCGCGATCAGCTGATTATACTGTCCGCCGAAGTCCATGACTATGATCATTTCCTGCATGTTTTCTCCACCATCTCACCTTTCATTTATTTTAAGTTCATCTTAAATTCTAACCACAGGCGGGATTATAGTCAATTCTTAATTTTGCTGATATTGAAAAATCAAAAATTGGAAACTCCATAGATAAACAGACCTGATATCTGATACAATATCCATAGCTTCAATGAAACTGTTTATGGCTGAGGAAAGAGACCATTTCCCGGATCCTTGGCGCGGAGTCAGGGGCTCTTGGCATGCTGACGGCAGCTGTCATAGGCTGTATCACTCTTATCCCGGGCTTTATCGCATTTCCCCTTGCAGCCTCCCTTCGGGATGCCGGAGCAGGATATGCTCAGATCGCTATCTTTATATCAACTCTGATGATGGTCGGTATTGCGACTCTGCCTCTGGAGATAAAGTATTTCGGAAGAAATACTGCTGTTAAAAGAAATGTGCTGTCGCTGATCTTTGCGGTCATTACATCCTGTGTGATAGGAGTGATAATGCGATGATTAAATTAAAGAGCTTTGCATAAAGATACAGATTTTTCCTGATCATGGCAGCCATAAATCTCTGCCTGCTTGTTATCAGTCCAGAGCTTGGAAAGGAAGCAGATTTGCGCTTATAAGGGCAGGCCTTAACCTGATCGCGATCATCCTCCTTGCTGTCATCATGGATAAGACGACCAGCAGAAAAGACGCAGAGGAGATGCTTGGACTGGCTGAGAAGCAGACTGATAATATGTGACTATAAGGATATGCGGAAATAAAAAAGTGCAGTCTTATCATGGTTGGATGATACTGCGGCACTTTCTTGTGATCAAGCAGATATATGCCTCCCGATCCTATTACTTATTTCCTCCGAAAA